>NZ_PDYG01000023.1 GCF_002735305.1 Agathobacter ruminis | reverse complement strand
CATAAAAATACCGACCTCCAATCGTTAGATTTTTTGGTCTAACTTTTGGGGGTCGGTACAGACAGGCAGTTCCTTTTTTGCGTCTGTAATGATTTGATGATAAATCGATTTGATTATAAATTGAACTGGTTGACCACATCGTTCAGAGAACCTGCGATGATTTCCTGACTCTCGGACATCTCGGATACATCGCTGACATTTTCACTGACATTCTCGATGTTTTCCATGATATTTCCGCTGAGCTCAGTGGTCTCATTGGTTGCTTCGGCAATGCTTTGAACCGCACTGGTTACCTCTTCCATGATGCTGCGGATATTCAATGCCATTTCGGAGATCTGGTTTGAGGTGGATTCAATGGATTCCGCATCATCGCTGTACTGTTCCGCAACCACGATGAACTTGTTATAATCCGGCGCAACCGTATTTTGCAGGAAGCCCAACAGTTCCTGAGCTTCTCCGGAGAGGTTGTTGAATGCTTTCTGTACATCGCTGATGGTGTTTTGAATTTCGCCGACTGCTTCGGAAGTGCTTGTTGCCAGTCCGCCGATTTCGGTCGCAACAACGGCAAATCCGCGTCCGGCTTCACCTGCACGCGCTGCCTCGATGGAAGCGTTCAGGGAAAGCAGATTGATTTCTTCTGCAATATTGGAAATGACAGAAGCCATCTCACTGATGCTGGATACGATTTTTGCATTTTCCATAGAAACCTGCAACCGCTCTTCGAATTGTGTGGAAAGACTGGTTGCGGATTCGTATGCTTCCCGGCTGCTTCTTCCTACTTCTTCCGCACGCTCCTTGATTTCCTGTGCCATGGTCAGACTCTCGTTTGTCTCCGAGGTCAGCAGGTTGACATTGGATAATACTTCTTCCGTGGAGGCATTTACTTCTTCTGTCGCAGCGCTGGTGGTAATCATCGCGTTGTTGACATCATTCATATAACTTTGAATTTCCGCAAATTTGGTAGAGAGTGCTTCAGCAGCAGTGCGCAGGCGCTGGCTGGAACCGTCGATTTCTCCCGCCTTGTCCTTGATATTGGAGATGACATTGCGGTTGCTGTCAAACATGTGATTCAGAGAAGAACTCATATTGCCAAGCTCGTCGGAGGTCTTGACATCAATCGGATTGACTGTGAAATCACCGTTTGCAAGAGATCCGGCAAAAGCTTTTACCCTGATGATGCTCTTGGAAATACTTCTTACTTCCAAAAGAATGACGATTGCACACAGGATGACAAAGACTGCTGCGATTGCAATCAGAATATATGTCAGCTGTCGTACGGATTCCATCAATTCTGCCTCAGGCATCTGAATTCCAATGATCCATCCGGTTGCCGCAATCGAATGATAATACAGATTAATGGTTGCTCCGCTTTTGGTAAATGTGGTACTTCCGGAGTTATTTGCCATCATTTCAGCGCCGGCCTTGACGAGAGATGCATTTTCGTCATCAGCGATATTGGTGCCGTTGGAAATCAGTTCATTATCCACACCGGCAATATATACTCCGCTTCCGGAAATCATCATTCCGGTTCCGGATTTGCCGATTTTGATTTCATCTACAATACCTGTGATGGTTCCGAGTGAGATATCAACCGTTACACAACCGATCGCTTTCCCGTTGTCCATGATTGGCATGGAACAGGTGGCCATAACGGTGGCGCTGGTTGGATCGTAATAAGGATCCGTTATTTTTGCGGAATCAAAACTCATTGCATTGGTGTAATATTCCTGTGTGAAGTAATCATATTCCGCATTGCTGTAGTCCCAGGTGGTAGAGATGGATCCACCATCCCCCTTCATGACATACGGACCGAAATACTGCTGGGCGCTGTCATATGCGTATGGCTCGAACCACAAACCGCTTCCGAGAACAATATCATTGTCTGAAATAATCTCGGTCAGCATCTTCTCGTATTCTTCCCAAGAAGTATTCTTGTAGGTGGTTCCGACTACGCGGGAGATGACCGTTGCCATATTGGAAATCGTATTCAATTCCTGGGTCATTTTTCCTTCGGCGGCATTCAGCTCGGCAGACATCCGGTTTTGAATCTGCTCATTAATTGTGTTTCTGCTGGAAATGATACTGATGATTGTCAGTAATACGAGTGCTACCACAACAATAGGTACGATGGTGAGTAGCATTTTGGTGCTAATCTTTTTTACTTTCATAAAAAACCTCCATGTATCCCCTTTTTTGTGTTCCCAAAAGTCAATCTGCTAGCATAAAAAATTATAGCACATAAGTACTAAAAAATGAAGAAGTGTTCAGAAAAAATATTCATGACCTGCGAGTTGTGTGACAATAGCATATGATATCCGATTGACATATAGGTGTATGAAAATCATGCTTTTTGTATAGTGAAAATGCACAAGCGCGAGTGCAACGAATTGTGTTTATTTCACAAAATACACACATATAGAGTAAAAATTGTATGTCAACCGGTTGACATATCGGAGCCAAGGGGGTACGATACGGTTTGTAATAGTTAGGAACCAATTTTTCATAGGAGGGAAAGAAGGATGGAGCATCCATTACCATCTTGAACTCAAAAACCGAGATTCAGACACAGTTTGAGGAAATGGCAAAAGCGTATACGGAAAAGACCGGTGTAGAAGTGGAAGTCTACAATGCGGATACCGATACCACTGTTGCCTCCCAGGTGGCAACACGCTATGCGAGCAATGATCCTTATACCATTACAATGGTAGATGCAAAAGATATCTATGCGCTTGCGGACGAATATGCCTACGATCTCTCGAATGAGGACTGGGCAAGTCATACCAAACTTGGAATTACCGTAAATGGCAAGCTTGCAGGATTTCCGTTCTGTGTTGAGGCGAGAGGGTTGATTTACAATGCCGAGGCAATCGAAAAAATAACAGGGGAAGAATTTAAGCCGGAAAATTATGCAACACTTGATGCATTTAAAGGTCTGCTCGATCAGTTAAAAGCCGGCGGTATGGAGCAGCCGACAGCAATCTTAAGCGAGTACTGGTCACTTGGTGCACATTACTTTGCAGAAGTATATGAGCAGCAGAAAGATCCGGATGCATTTGTAAACGGACTGCTTGGCGGTACCGAAGATCTCGACAACAATGCAAAATTCAACGAGCTGATGGACACTTTTGATGTATTAAAAGAGTACAACTACATGAAGGGTTCAGCTGCTAATGCAGATCGTGAAGAGAGCTCTATGAAGCTTGCTGCAGGGGATGTTGCATTTATGTTCGGCGGCAACTGGGACTGGTCCGTGATTAAGGAATATGATCATAGCGATAAAATGGGAATTATGCCGGTTCCGGAAAATACAAGCGATAGCACAAATACCACACTGGTTGGTGGCGGAACCAAATATCTCTTTGTAGATGCTTCCGACAATACTTCGGATGAGCAGAGAAAAGCTGCGCTTGATTTCTTAAACTGGCTGGTAAGTGACGCAGACGGAAATGCATTCCTGACAGAGTCCTGCGCTCTGGTGCCTGCATTTGACCAGGTGACGGCGGATGCACTTGATCCACTTTCTACATCTGTAAAGGAATATGCAGATGCAGGATTGATTGCAACTTATGATTTCCTTCCGGATGATCATATGACAGTGGTCGGACAGGAAATTATGCAGAAATATCTTGACGATGCAATGAGCCGTGCTGAGATGGCTGCTGCTGTTGAGGAATATTTCAAATCTGCTACTCCAATTAAGCACTAAATGCTTGATGAAAATGACGAATGTTGCCCCGGGCTTATGCCCGGGGATATGAGGATATCATGATGAAGACAAACTCGCTTGGATATAAGGTAAGACAGTATTTATTATTCGCGGGCGTGACAACTTTTTTGTTTGTTGCGGTGGTGATCGTTCCGTTTTTCTACGGATTGTATCTGACATTTACACGATATGATGGGGTATCAACAAGCAAGCCGTTTGTGGGCTTGGACAATTATATTGCAGCATTTGGGGATACGGATTACTGGGTTTCGCTTGGCAGAACATTTGTGTTTTCCGCCATTGCGGTGGTACTGGTCAATCTGTTTGCATTTGTGCTTGCATATATGGTGACAACCGGAATTCGCGGACAGAATTTCTTCCGCGCCGGATTTTTTATTCCGAACCTGATCGGAGGAATTGTACTCGGTTATGTTTGGAAATTTGTGTTTAACAAGGCTTTGGTTCAGTTGTCCGATATGATTGGTTCCGGACATGCAAAGTCTTTACTTGCAACACCGACGGGGGCGATGGCAGCGCTGATTATCGTATCGGTCTGGCAATATGCCGGCTATATGATGCTGATTTATGTTGCCGGATTTATGAGTGTCTCCGAAGATGTCATTGAGGCGGCGAAAATTGATGGATGCACGGGAACGCAGTCCATTATACATATATCGATTCCGCTGATGACCGCTTCGTTTGTACAGTGCCTGTTTTTGACAATTACCAGATGTTTTATGGTCTACGATGTCAACTTCTCTTTGACGGGAGGAGATCCTTACGGAGACAGCGTACTGGCTGCAATGCATGTGTATAATACAGCATTTCAGGACAAGAAGTTCGGTCTGGGTCAGGCGGAAGCATTGATTTTATTCGTAGTCTGTGCGATTGTCGGCGGACTCCAGGTTTATGTAGGTAAGAAAGCGGAGGTGCAGGCATAATGGATCAAAACAGAAAAGCGGCCATTGCCAAAAAAGTCCGTCACGGGCTGATGATTCTGGCATTGCTGATATTATTTGTGATTGTGGTATTTCCGTTTGTACTGGTCTTGATCAATGCATTTAAGGTAAAAGCGGATATTACCGGAGACCCACTTCGGCTGATTGGAAAACATGGATTTACACTGGCAAATTTCGGGGCAGCGATGGAGAAGATGAATTTCTGGACCGTGTTTGGAAATTCTTTGATGATTACGAGCTGTGCCACGATTCTGACCATTTTCTTTTCATCCATGACAGCGCATTTGATCGTACGCAACAACTGGAAGGCAAACAAAATCCTGTTTGTTCTGATGGTCGCATCCATGGTGATTCCGTTCCAGGTTTTGATGATTCCTCTGGTATCACTTTATGGTGGAATATTCGGGGTCTTAAACCATCGTATTACCCTGATTCTCATGCATGTGGGATTCTCGGTTTCCATGGCGACATTTATGTTTCACGGAGCAATCAACACCAATGTGCCGATTTCGCTTGAGGAGGCTGCAACCATTGACGGCTGTACGAAATGGCAGACCTTCTGGCAGATTGGATTTCCAATATTAAAGCCGACCATCGCAACAGTTGCAATCATCGATGCAATGGCCTTTTGGAACGATTATCTGCTTCCGTCTCTGGTGCTTGGACGCAAAGAAATCTATACCATTCCAATTGCAACCAAAGTGTTCTACGGAACATATTCTACCGACACAGGACTGATTATGGCAGCCTTGTTGCTGGCAATGCTTCCGATATTGTTGCTGTATCTGTTTTTGCAGAGATATATCGTGGAGGGAATTACCGCCGGTGCAGTCAAATAGCGCAGGCGTAAATCATAGGAAATAAGTTTGAGGATATTATGAAGAAATTAGAAAACAAATGTATGCTGATTACCTATGCGGATTGCATGGGTGACAACCTAAAAGATTTGAAATGTGCGTTGGATCGCCACTTCCGTGAGGCAATTGGAGGAATCCATGTGCTGCCGTTTTTTCCTTCTTCGGGAGATCGCGGCTTTGCGCCGATGGATTATCATGTGGTAGATTCTGCATTCGGAGGATGGGACGAGATCGAGGCACTTTCAAAGGAATATTATCTGATGGCAGATTATATGATCAATCATATCTCTGCACACAGCGCATATTATCAGGATTTTTTGGCAAAGAAGGATGCGTCGAATTATCATGACCTCTTTATTCGATATAAAGACTTTTGGGAAAATGGAGAGCCGACCGACGAACAAATCGACCAAATATACAAACGCAAGCCACGCGCTCCTTATGTGGATGCACAGTTTGCGGACGGCACCACCGAAAAAGTATGGTGTACTTTTGACGAAGAGCAGATTGATATCAATGTAAACAGCAAGACTGCGCGTGATTTTATCACAGACAATCTGCGGACTCTTTGCGGGCATGGAATTGCACTGGTTCGACTGGATGCATTTGCATATGCAACGAAAAAGGCCGGAACCAGCTGCTTTTTCATCGAGCCGGATGTATGGGATCTGATGCATTTCTGCGAGGATGTTGTCAAAGATTACGGGGTTACACTGCTCCCGGAAATCCATGAACATTACACGATGCAGCAAAAGATTGAGCAGGCGGGCTATTATGTCTATGACTTTGCGCTTCCGATGCTGCTGATCAATGCTCTGTATTACGGGCAGAGCAGGTATTTGAAACACTGGTTGACCATCTGTCCGCGCAAACAGTTTACAACACTTGATACGCATGACGGAATCGGTGTGGTGGATGTCAAAGACCTTCTGCCGGATGATGAGATTGCGCGTACCAAGGAGGATATCTTCCAAAAAGGTGCAAATGTCAAGAAAGTCTATAATACAAAGGCTTATAACAATCTGGACATTTACCAGGTCAACTGCACCTATTATTCGGCATTGGGTGATGATGACGATGCATATCTTCTTGCAAGAGCGGTACAGTTTTTTGCACCGGGAATCCCGCAGGTTTATTATGTGGGAATGCTCGCTGGCAAAAACGATTTGAAACTTCTTGAGGAGACCAAGGTGGGACGCAATATCAACCGCCATTATTATTCATTGGAGGAAATCGATGAGGAAGTGAAGCGCCCAGTGGTACAAAAACTGCTTGATCTGATGAAATTCCGCAATACCCATCCGGCTTTTGACGGAGAATTTATCCTTGAGGAATCAAACGATGAGGAACTGGTAATCCTTCGTAAAAACGGAGATGATTTTGCCAGATTACATGCTAATTTCAAAACAAAAGAATTTTCAATCACTCACTCTTAGAAAACACTTTTTTTTGTATGCATTTTGATTTATGATTAGTTTAGTTATGTATTTTTTGGAGGTCAAATGGCAACATTAAAAGATGTAGCGGCGGAATCGGGATTAACTGTGACAACCGTATCAAGAGTGCTGAACAACAGGGGATATATCAGCGAGGAAACACGCGAAAAAGTGCATGCGGCGATGAAGAAATTGAATTATCGCCCGAATGAGCTGGCGCGCTCACTTTCAAAGCAAAGTTCCAATACAATCGGTGTGATTGTGCCGCATATCAGTCATCCGTATTTTGCGGAAATGATTAGCAACATCGAGAATGTTGCAAGCAAAAAAGGATACAAGATTCTCTTGTGCAATTCCAAGGGGACGGATCAAAAGACAAGAGAGTACTTGGAAATGTGTACCAGCAACCGGGTGGCAGCAATTATTTTATTTTCTGCCGGCGTATCAGTGGAGGAGTTTTCGGGAAGCAACATTCCGCTGATTACGGTGGAGCGATTCCTTGAAAACGGAACCGCTTCCATCGAATGCGACAACCTGCAGGGTGGTGAGCTGGCGGCAATGCATTTGATTGAAAAAGGATGCAGCAGGCTGCTCCATATCAGTGGGGTCAGTGAGAGCAGCATGCCTGCGGATGAGCGCGCGGAAGGCTTTATGCAGATTTGCGACAAGCGCGGGATTACGCATTATGAAGTGACGACAAACCAGGAACAGTATGATCGGGAAGAATACTATGAATTACTCGAGCACACTCTGGAAACCTATCCTGATGTGGACGGAATATTTGCAAGTTCTGATGTTATCGCAGCACAGACCATTCAGGTTTGTACAAGGATGGGAATCCGTGTTCCACAGGATGTGCGAATCGTAGGATTCGATGATACCAGACTGGCAGCACTCATGCAGCCGCAGTTAACAACCATTCATCAGCCAATCAAGGAGATGGCGACGGAGGCGGTCACACTGGCACTCAACGCAGTAGAGGGCAGGGTGATTGCAAAACGGACACTTTTACCGGTCACCCTCGTGGAGCGGGAGACCACATAGCTACAGAAAAAACAGTTTTTAATGAGAAATTGAGGATTAAAAAATGAAAAAGAAATTCGATATCATAGCAATCGGCGAATTATTGATTGATATGGCACCGGGAGAAAACAGTGCGCAGGGCAATATGACCTTTGAAGCATGTCCGGGTGGGGCACCATGCAATGTGCTTGCCTTTTTACAAAAGGCAGGACACCGGACAGGATTTATCGGCAAAGTGGGAGATGACTTCCTTGGTCATATGCTCGGAGATACCATTGGCTCCCTTTCGATTGATGCAAGTCATCTCATTTACGACAGCGAGGCAAAAACCACACTGGCGTTTGTGCACCGCAAAGCAAACGGCGATCGCGATTTTTCGTTTTATCGCAAGCCGGGAGCAGATATGCTTTTGCGTGAGGATGAAATTGATGCCGATTATATCGCATCTGCAGAAATCCTGCATTTTGGAACACTTTCCATGACTTCCGAAGGTGTGCGTAAAGCAACCCAAAAGGCGGTTGCAATCGCGCAGGAAAACGGAATGCTGATCTCATTCGATCCGAATTTACGCGAACCGCTCTGGGATTCGCTGGAAGATGCCAAAACGCAGATTCGCTGGGGTATGGAACACTGTGACATTCTCAAAATTTCGGACAATGAAGTGGAATTCATGACCGGGGAACATGATATCGACTCCGGTTTTGCAAAGCTTCGGACCATGACAAGTGCCAAGGTCATCTTCATGACGCTCGGCAAAGACGGAAGTCTTGCCTGCTCCGGCGGAAATGTTGTGCGGGCTGACGGACGACCGATGGAGCATGTTGTGGATACCACCGGCGCAGGAGATACTTTCATGGCCTGCAGTCTGCATTATATCCTGACGCATCCGGTTGCAGATCTTGCCTATACCGATGCGCAGTTGCTTGATCTGTTGCGTCATGCCAATGATACCGCAGCCGAAATCACCCAGGTCAAGGGGGCTCTTAAGGTTATGCCTTCCATTGACTGGTAAACCATATGCAAATGCAAACGCCTTCTGTGATGTTACAAATCACAGGAGGCGTTTCTCATTGTTTATGTATGGAACATCAGAAAATCTAAAGGATTCTTAAGAAAATCTTAAAGACTATGGGGGAAAGGCTTTGATATAATGTGATTGCACATGGGAAGTGCATATAGAGGAAAGGTTATGTGATTATATGAAGAACAAACGAATGATGTCGAGAGCGCTTGCCGCTGTTTTGGCATGCTGTCTTGTGGCTCCGGCAATTCCGGAGACAAAAGAGGAAGCGCAGGTCTATGCTGCAGAGCAGGTTGTTCAGGCGCAGAACGAACAGGAACCGGATGATCAGAATCCGGACACGGAGAATGAAAACGAAAATGGGGATGAACGCGGTAAGGGAGCCGTTTCATTGGGGGACCAGCCTTCTATCCCGTTTGCGGAAACAAAATCCGGGAAGTTGCCACAGGCATCTGCGGGAATTGATCAGGCATATTATCTGAGTGCCGCGCGTACATCTGTCAAGAATCAGGGATCATCCAATTTCTGCTGGGCATATTCAGCTGCAGCAGCAATGGAAGCGGAATTGATTCAAAATAATGGATTTAGTGTGGCTGATGCGGCAATTTCTCCGATTCAGACTGCGTATTTTGTCTATAATCCTGCGAAAGATCCGTTTGGAACTTCGATGGGAGCAACTGAATATGTTGCAAACAGACGACTGGTCAATGAGGGCGGAAATCAGCCTCAGGTAATTTCTGCACTTGCATCCGGAATGGCAGGTACCGGTGAGGCGCGTGTTCCAATCGATAATTATTCGGAAAAATTAAAGCTTGAGGCATCAAAGGCATATACCGGAGAAATCTGGCTGAAAAAAGCAGTGATGATCAACTCGCGAGACAAAAAAGCAATGCGCGATGCGATTATTAAATATGGTGCTGTTGTCATTGCATTTGACTGTGATTCCAATTATATGGATGATACCAATGGTGCAATTTACAAGCCGGCGAATGCGGAAAATATCGACAGTGGTCATGCTGTTTGTGTGGTAGGTTGGAATGATCATTACTCACGCAACAACTTTATGGGACAAAAGCCGAAAAAGGATGGCGCGTGGATTATCAAGAACAGCTGGGGCGTGAATTATGGCAATAAGGGCTATTATTATATGTCATATGAAGACGCATTTATCTGGGATCAGGCTTATGCATATGATGTTGAGCCGGGAAAACCTTCCGATCATACCTATCAGCATGATTATGATTTCAGTAATTACGGTCCGGGAATCGGCGAAAAGAAAATGGCCAATGTCTTCCATGCACATGCAGGTGGAGACGAAGAACTGACAAAGGTCGGATTTGGACTGTACGGTGTCAATCAGAGATACAAGATTCAAATCTATACCGGATTGACAGATGAAAACAATCCTGAGAGCGGAACACTTGCGGATACCATTACAGGAAAAATGGTATTGCCGGGATATTATAACATTTCAACCAATCAGGCGATTCCAATTTCTGAGGGAGAAGCATTCTCGGTGGTTGTGGAATTGCTGGACAAGGATACATTTGATGGAAATATCATGGTTGAAGCGCTTCCGGAAAGCTATATGAATTCTGAAGCATATGCATTACGTGCGCATGGCACCATCCATGAGGGAGAAACCTTCTATTACGGATATGATTATGCGGAACCGGTTGGCGCAAGAGGACCACGTGCATTTGCAGATCAGCCGGTCGGCAATCCGGAATGGAGAGATTATTCCACTCTGTCTGATTATACGGGATATGGCAATGCTATGATTAAGGCATTTACCGATTCTGCGGAAACACCGTCTTCCGTTACCATCAACAAGCGCAATGTCGTGATTGATTCACGCAAGACCCAAAGCGTACAGCTTACAGCAAGCTGCGGAACCTATCCGATCAGATGGTCGAGCCGCAATCCGGAGGTTGCAACGGTTGATTCAAACGGAAAAGTTACGGTTGTGGGAAACGGAATTGCTACTATCGTTGCAAGAGCGACCACTGCAGGCGGCACAGTGATGACCAATGATTGCGTAATCCGTGTCAACAGAAGTCCTGCAAGTTTCAAATTAAACAAGACTGAGCTTACGTTGAATCTGGAAAAGACTTATTATCTGAAGGGCAAATATAACCTTCAGGACAGCTCTTATTATGAAGATGAGATTCAATGGACCAGTTCCAACCGTAGAGTCTGCGATGTCACAGAAGAGGGCGAGCTGATGCCGGTGAAGGCCGGAACGGCAACCATCACTGCAACGCTTGGCTCATGCACTGCAACCTGCAAGGTGACTGTGGTAAATCATTATCTGACGCATGCTCAGCAGACGGCGGCCACAGCAAATAGCATCACACTGAAATGGGATCGCGTAAAGACAATCAATTATTCCGGTTATGCAATTTACCGTTCGACTTCAAAGAACGGCAAATATAAGAAGATTGCGGATGTGAAGAAATTATCGACTGTCACTTTCACAGACAAGAATCTGAAAGCCGGAACCACATATTATTATAAAGTGACGCCGGCATATTATGAGGCCGGAATCTATCAGTATGCATACAGCGGACAGCCGAAGACCTGTGCGGTGACAAAGACGAAAGACGTTACCGTCAAGGCAAAGGCAACAGCGAAAGACAAAATCAAAATCAGCTGGACCAAGGCTGCCGGCGCAAGCGGATATTATGTCTATGCAGCAACATCCAAGAAAGGTAAATTCACAAGAATTGCAACCATCAAGGATCCGAAAACCCTTGCATATGCCTATAAGGGACTGAAAGCCGGCAAGACATATTACATAAAAGTGGTTGCTTATAAATCAAACGGAACCAAAAATTTTGCAGGTAAGGCAAGCAAAGCGGTTTCTGTAACCACAAGAAAAAAATAGCTTTTTCAAATTTCACACTTTTATCTTAGGGAATTGGCACTTTTGTGGTGCACAATTCCCTATTTTTTTATATAATAGCCTTATGAAAACAGAGATTAGAGAATTACTGGAAAAAGTGCGGAATCAGGAGATTTCCGTTGAGGAAGCGGAACTGATTTTAAAGAAAGCGCCATTTGAGGATCTGGGCTATGCAAAGGTGGATTTTCACCGGAATCTCAGGCAGGGAGAACCGGAAGTGATTTATGGAGCCGGGAAAACTGCGGAGCAGATGATAGGAATCGTGGAGGCAATGAAACAGCGCCGGGTTTCTCCGATTTTGATTACACGATTATCGGAAGAAAAGGCGAAGCTCATTGCAGAAGCACATGAAGATCTTACCTTTTTTTCGCATGCGAAAATAGGTGTGGTTGGCGAGGTGCCGGAGCCGGACGGTCTGGGAAGTGTTGTGGTTTGCACAGGCGGCACCAGTGATATTCCGGTGGCAGAGGAGGCGGCAATCACGGCTGAGGTATACGGAAACCGAGTGGAACGGCTTTATGATGTCGGCGTTGCCGGATTGCACAGACTGCTTCCGCATCTGGAGACGATTATGCAGGCAAAAGTGATTATTGCCATTGCAGGAATGGAAGGTGCGCTTGCAAGTGTGGTGGGAGGAATGGCAGACTGTCCGGTGATTGCTGTTCCGACGAGCGTGGGATATGGCGCTGCATTTGATGGACTTGCAGCACTTCTTTCCATGATGAACAGCTGCGCCAGCGGAGTGTCTGTGGTCAATATTGACAACGGATTCGGCGCGGGATATATGGCGAATATGATCAATCATATGTCATAACAAAAGGGGGCATAATGGCAAGAACAGGGGTTGTACTTTACCATCATAACGGTTCAAAAAAAGTGATTGAGGCTGTGAGGGCGGTGCTAAAAAGTATGGATGCGGATGATCATATCTATCTGGTTGATGATGCATCCACAGATGATTCGGTGGAGCGGATCATCGAAGCATTCGCGGAAGTTGAACCAATGACATTGATTCAAAATGAACAATATTTCGGTCCGGCTGCAGGACGCAATATCGGACTGTATGAAGCACAGACATCCGGGTGTGAATATTATTTCTGCCTGGATTCTTCTGTGTGTATTGCACCGGATTGCCTGAACCGGTTGGTGGGGGGGCTGCAGTCGGATGAAGAATTGGGGATTGTGGCGCCACAGCTTGGAAGTGGATGCGGATATTTGATTGATTGGAAGCGATTTCAGATGGCGTCTGTGCTGCTGACGGATTCGCAGATGGCAGGAGATGCTGTATATGTCGATGCGGTATCGGGGAATGCCATGATGATTTCGGCGGCGCTTGTGGAAACAATCGGGGGATTTCCGGAAGAATATGAGCATGCATGGTACGATATGGAATTATGCATCCGTGCAACCATGCATGGAAAGCAGGTGGCGGTTTATCCGCCGGCAAAGGCCGTCATGGCGGAAACTGTTTTGCCGGATCAATACGTGGACTGGTGTAACTGGCTGTCATTTTTCTTTGCGCATACGCCAAATGGCATGCTGGATGATTTCGCAAATGCAATCCGGAAGTGGCTGGATTCACTTTCGGGGGAGCAACAGGAACTGGCGCACAGTGCTTACCAAAAAGTATTTGAAGCACAAAAAAATAAAAGTGAGGGAGAAGGAGACTAGAAACGATGGACGGTACACAAAAATTAAAATTGAACACATGGCAGACAATTCGGGTGGGATTTGCATTTCTTGCCATTTGCGCATTCTGGCAGATGTACAACAATGTAATCCCATTGATTTTGACCAAGACATTTCATATGGATAAAAGCATATCCGGTGTGATTATGGCAGCAGATAATGTATTGGCACTGTTTCTGCTTCCGCTGTTTGGCGGTATCTCGGATCGATGCAGTACGAGAATGGGAAAGCGTAAACCGTTTATTCTCGGCGGCAGTGTCGCAGCAGTTTTTTTGATGCTGTTGATCCCGTTTTTTGACAATGCATATTTTAAAAATCCCAAGACTGTATTTGAAATTTTGTTTGTCTGTGTGCTTGGCTGTATCCTGGTGGCTATGGGCACCTACCGCAGCCCGGCGGTTGCTCTGATGCCGGATGTGACACCGAAGCCGTTGCGCAGCAAGGCCAATGCCATCATCAATCTGATGGGTGCGCTGGGTGGAATCATTTATCTTGTGATTGCAAAAGTGATGTATCCGTCTTCTAAGACACAAGGCGTGGACCATGTCGATTATCTGCCGCTGTTTCTTGTGGTTGCGGGCATTATGATTCTGTCATTGATTGTTGTCATGTTCTTTGTCAATGAGGTACAGTTAAATGCAAAAATGCTTGCCTATGAGGCCGCGCATCCGGAGGAGAATCTGGCGGTAGAGACGGAAGATAACAAGGAACAATTACCTGCGGATGTCAAGAAGAGTCTGTTGCTTCTGCTGGTGTCCATTGCCCTGTGGTTTATGGGATATAATGCGATGGAGACATGGTTTACAACCTATGCGGATGCCATGTGGAATATGGGACTGGGCGATGCTTCGCTCTGCCTGACCATTGCGACCGGTGGCGCTATTCTGTTTTATATTCCATCCGGCTTGCTTGCAGGCAGACTTGGACGACGCAAAACCATCATGGGTGGCGTACTGCTGCTGTCGGCCTGTTTCTTTGGCGGATTCGTATATACCTGTTTCTTTGATGTATTTCACAGTCCGCTGTATCTGTTATTCTTTTTGGTTGGTGTGGCATGGGCATTTATCAATGTCAATTCACTGCCGATGGTACTTGAAATGTGCAAAGGATCGGAAGTCGGACGGTTTACCGGATTTTATTATACCTTTAGCATGACCGCACAGATTGCAACACCGATTCTTGCAGGTGCATTACTTGAACATGTCAATTACATGACACTGTTTCCGTATTGTGCGATTTTTGTTTTATTATCATTTGTAACGATGCTGTTCGTGCGTCATGGAGATGCAAAGGTGCAGGCAAAGCGAGGCATCGAAGCATTCGAAGATATGGATTAGAGGGATTGATATGAATAGGAATCAAATCAAAATACTGGCACATCGAGGTGCCTCCGGTTACGCACCGGAAAATACAATGCCTTCGTTTCAAAAGGCAGTAGACCTTGGCGCAGATGGAATCGAATTGGATATCCAGATGACAAAGGACGGAGAAATCGTGGTCATGCATGACGAGACCGTCGACCGCACGACAGACGGATCCGGATGGGTCAAGGACTTTACTTTGGAGGAAATCAAACAGCTCAATGCGAATTATCAGAATCGCACGGACCCATGGAGTGGCAGCAAAGAGCAGGGCAGTATCATTTTCCCTGAATATGAATTTGTGGATGTGCCGACGATGCGGGAAGTTTTTGAACTGATTGAACCGACCGGACTGACAATCGATATTGAATTAAAGACAGGGATTGTCTTTTATCCAATCGAGGAAAAAATACTTGAGATGGCAAAAGAGTTTGAGATGGAGGACCGCGTCCTGTATTCTTCTTTTAATCATGCAAGCATCATGAAATTAAAAGAATTAAATCCATCGATTTATGCGGGATTTTTATATATGGACGGGACATTGAACATGCCGGAATATGCGAGAACGCATGGTGTGGAAGCACTGCATCCGGCATTGTACAATCTGCAATATCCGGGCTTTATCGAGGAATGCAAAGCCAATGCAATCGATATCAATGTCTGGACCGTCAATTCCAATGAACATTTGCAAATGTGCAAACAGGCCGGCGTACATTCCGTAATCACGAATTATCCGGATCTGGCGCGCGCTGTATTATATGGAGAAGAAAATGAATACGAATAATATGTTCGGTGAGGACGATTTTGCCCGCAAGATGGACGAACTGGTCAAGCCGTTTCAGAAAGCGCATTATTTGTCCGGGGACTTTCCGGGATGTGATTTCCAAAAAATACATTATACCCAGATCATTCATCCGCAGGCACGGGCTGCGATTGTCATTTCGCACGGATTTTGTGAATTCATCGGAAAGTATGACGAGATGATTTATTATTTTTATCAAATGGGTTATTCCGTCTTTTTCCCGGAACACAGAGGACATGGTTTTTCTTATCGCTCCACAGAAGATTTGGACAAGGTGGATGCCATCCGCTTCTATGATTATGTGGATGATTTGAAATGCTTTCTAGACATGGTGGTCAGACCGAATTGCCCGAATCTGCCGTTGTACCTGTATGGACATTCGATGGGCGGTGCGATTGCTGCAGCTTTTTTAGAAGAATATCCGGGATATTTTAAAGCTGCTATTTTGAGCTCGCCGATGATGCAGATGACACTGGGCAAATTCCCGGAATGGGCAGTTCGTCTGCTGGCTGCGTATAAGCTCTTTCGCAAAAAGGGGGAGGATTATATCATGGGCAGCCATGGCTTTGATGGAATCGATATTTTTGAGAAGAGCTCATCACTGTCGCGTGCCCGCTATGAATATGTGATGGACATGAGACGCGCGGTGAAGCAATATCGCACTTATGGAGGAACATATCGATGGATTGCAACTTCTCTTCGTGCACAAAAGAAAATCATCAAAAAAGCCGGCCGGATTCAGATTCCTGTGCTTTTATTCCAGGCCGGACTTGATTATAAGGTGCAACCGCGCGGACAGGAAAAATTCGCGCAAAGGGCGCAGATCGCGATTCATCGCTATCCGCAATCAAAGCATGAAATTTTTAATGCAACAACGGAAATGAGGAAACAGTATTATGACGAAATCTTTCGTTTTTGGGAGCAACAGGAAAATTAAGATCATCGCAGGGCTGCTCGCCGGAATTATGTTGACAGGCTGCGGGGCATCCGCAACCGGTCAGTCACAGACGACCGAAAAAGGAACCGAAGTGGAGGCAAATGCTCCTGCATGGCAAAAGTATGCGGATGATCCGATTACGCTGGACTGGTATGTCAACTATTCCTGGTTTGTGACAGGATGGGGAGAGAATCTGGTATCAAAAAAGATTACAGAGGAGACCGGTGTCTCCCTTAATTTTATTACGCCACTTGGCACGGAAGAAGAAAAATTAAATGCTTTGATTTCATCGGATACCTTGCCGGATGTGATTACGCTTGGCTGGTGGGAACCGCAATACCTGGACATGATTCGAAACGGTCAGGTCTATGCGCTCAATGAGCTCGCCGACCAATATGATCCATATTTTTATCAGGTGGCAGATTCGCAGGTGGTGGACTGGTTTACCATGCCGGATGGCAATGTCTATGGTTATCCGAATTCAAGCATTACGCCACAGGATGTTGAGGAAAATGACAATATTACATCCAACCAGACTTTTTTGGTGCGAAAAGACATTTATGAGGCAATCGGAAGCCCGGACATGTCGACCCCCGAGGGCTTTCATAATGCTGTAAAAAAAGCAGCGCAAATGTTCCCGGAAGTGGACGGAAAGGATTTGATTCCGGTCGGTGCACATGTTTTTAACGAGACCGGATGCACTTCATTCGATCAGTATCTTTTGAATTTCCTGGCAGTTCCGTATGAGAAAGACGGACAATATTATGACCGTTATTCAGATCCTGAATATCATATCTGGCTTAAGATGTTTCGCCAGATGTATCAGGAAGGCTATTTGAAAGACGATATTTTTGTGGATTCGCGAATCCAGACCAGTGAGAAATTGTCGGAGGGCAGATATTTTTGCCTGATGTATCAGTGGACAGATGTGCAGGATCAGCAAAAGATTCTATACTCCAAGGATCCGAATTCCATCTATATCGCAGTGGAAGGCCCGCGCAATTCCAAACGAGACGATCCGATTCTGGCGACGGGTGGCATCAACGGATGGACCGTCACTTTGGTTTCAAAAAATTGTGAGCACCCGGAGCGCGCAATCGCATTTATCGACTATCTGCTCAGCGAGTATGGTCAGATGCGCACGAGCCTTGGCGTGGAAGGTGAGACCTATGATATCATCGACGGTAAATATGTGGTACGCCCGGATGTGCAGAAACTGCTGAATACAGATCGCGAAAAATATGACAAATTGTATGGTGCGGCATCAACCTACTGGATGCTGCAGGATACGATTATGGAAAAGAAATGGACAAGTGGATTTCAGGAACCGATTAAGCAGATGGCAGACTGGACGATGCAATATGCGACCTACCTCGGCCAGTATGATATTTTTGTGGACAGTGAATCAGAGGTCGGACTGGCAAAAGAACGCACGGACAAGCTGTGGGGTGTGACCATCAAACAATTGCTTCTGGCAGAGTCGGATGAAGAATTTGATGAGATTTTTGAACAGTATCGCAAAGAACGTGACAAGATGGGCTGGAGCCTTCTGATGGAGGAAAGTACCAGACAGATGAACGAGAACAAAAAACGATTGGGAATGGAGTAGTATATGATCAGACAATTCCGTGAATGGGTGAGCGGATTGAAACTTAATATTAAATTTACCATCGTGATTCTCGTGATTACGGCAATCCCGATTGGAATTCTTGCCGGATTACTGTTTCGAAATATGGAAATTGATACCATTAAGGAACATTCCCATTACATGGAATACAAGATGGATCAGGCACGAAATGCCATTGGAACCGGCTTGGATTCCATTAACATGTCGACACAGTTTTTTCTCTCGGACGAGGAGATGAAGGATGTACTGAATCGTGCATATCTCGGGGAAAAACTGTCTACCAAAGAACTGATTGACTTTCAAAAGACAGATGTCACCAATCTGGAACGACTGGTATACAACAACCCGTTACTGTATGCGGTGCGTGTCTATTCTGTGACAGATAATGTGCAGGAAGTGATGCCGATTCTTTATAATGCAGAGCGCATGCAAAATCTCGCATGGAGCAAAGAGGCAAGGATCGAAGGATGGCATTTCGGATATTATGATACGGCATTCTCTTCGCTGACCACCAGTCAGGATGAACAGATTATGTCCTGCATCACCAAAATTGAGGACCATGACAACGGCCATATCGGCTATATTGAGGCTGCCGTTGGAATGGAGACGATGTTTTCCTGCCTGTATGATGAGAACGAAAGTGAGTTCAGCTGTTTCGTGGATTCCAATCACCGTCTCTATTTTGGAGAACAGCAGACAGATGAGTATAAGCAGATTATGCGCACAATTTTAGACGAGTATGAAGGTACACAGGAACCTGTTCATTATCGGAAAGAAGCCGGACGCCATTTGATTATTACCGTGCTCTCAGTGGATGAGTTCGGTGGAAAGCTGATTCAGGTTGAGGATATTACAGATCCAATCCATCGTGTATATGAGCAGCGCAATGTCTTTGTACTGTCCATGATTTTGGCACTTGCATTGCTGACGGTGATTATCAATCTGCTGGTTCGCTTGATGTTGCGTCAGCTTTATATTATTATGAACGAGATGCGCCGCGTTTCCAAAGGCGAGATGGATACCCGTATCATTCGTCAGACCAATGACGAGATGGGCGAGCTGGGAACACAGCTTAATATGATGCTCGACCGGATTCAGGTGCTGAATCAGGAGAACATTGACAGAGAGATTCTCGTGAAAAATTCTGAGATTCGTGCGCTGCAAAATCAGATCAATGCGCATTTTATTTATAATGTTCTTGAGTCTATCAAGATGATGGCCGAGATTGACGAAGAATATGAAATCAGCGACGCGATTACTGCACTTGGCAAATTGTTGCGCTATAGTATGCGCTGGGTATCGGGCAATGTCAGCTTAAGAGAAGAACTAGAATATATCAAGAGCTATCTGGTTTTGATCAACCTGCGATATGATTTTACTGTATTTTTGTCTTTGAATTTGCACGAGTCGATGATGAATCAGGAATTGCCGAAGATGTCTTTGCAACCGATTGTCGAGAACGCTGTCCTGCATGGAATCGAGCCTATGGCGGAAGATGCGACCATCTATATCAAAGGATGGTACGAGGGCGATGACTGCGTGATTGAGATTACGGATGCCGGAAGCGGCATGACAGAAGATGAATTTATCGCATTGCAGAAGCGGATGGATCAGGCTGTCGAACCGACCGGCGGCACGAGTAAGAGTAACGGTATCGGTTTGAAAAATGTGCATGACCGTATTCAGATGGCATTTGGCAAAAATTATGGATTGACATTTGCAACCAAACTGGGTTGTTATACAAAAGTGGCGGTACGCATTCCCAAAAGACAGGCTTTACAAAACAGCGCAACCGATCGGGAAGCAATTATACGTGCAGCGCAAAACTCGGATGAAACGAGGGAGGAAAAACAGTGAAGACGATATTGATTGTCGAAGATGAGAAATTGATCCGACAAGGCATAAAGACGATGATTCAGCGAAGTGGAGTTCCGGTGGAAGTCATCATGGAATGTTCCAACGGAGAATCAGCGCTCGAAGTGGTGCGTGAACAGGATATTGATGTGATGTTTACGGATATTCGTATGCCAAAGATGGATGGAATCGAATTGGTGCGCCGGATTCACGAAGAAGTTGACAATCCTCCGATTATTGTGGCAATCAGCGGATATGATGACTTTTCCTATGCAGTGGAGATGATGCGTAATGGTGTCCGCGAATATATCTTAAAGCCGGTGGAACGAGAAAAAATCGTAGAAGTCTTAACGATGTTAGAGCGCGAGATTACACAGCGCCAGGAACATTATCACAAAGAACGCAAAATCGGAATCGCACAGATTCGGCATATTATCACCGATGAAGTGACGGAAGACGAAATGACGCTTCTGATTCAAAAATACGAGAAAGCCTTTTGGCAAAACGGATATTTTGTATTATGTGCAGGACGCGATTGCGAAATCGAGGATAGCCAGTCATACTATCTGGTTCCGGAGATGGAGGAAGGCACAGTTGTGGTAGTGCCGGAGGACACATTGGATGTGTTCCTGAAAAGTGAGATGGACGACCGCTCTGTCGGTATTAGCCGGAAGCATTTCGGAATCGTTGAATTAAAGAATGCATATGAAGAGGCAAAAAAAGCACGTGCATATGCTTATTGCGCAGGTAATCAGAGTAAGATTACATATGACGATGTATTGACACAGCCACAGATACGCCCGGAATTAAAAGAGTCGGGTGACAAATTTATGACAGAGACATCACGCATGCAAAGACTGCAATTGATCGGAACCGAAAAGACCGATGAACTGACGGCATTGTGGGATCGCTTCTTCCTCACGGTGCATCGTGGATATATTCAAATGGCAGATTTCAATCGGGAAATGACAATGTTCCTTTCGCAGGCAAAGGAGTTTTATCGGAATTCTTTTCGGGAGGAGGACGAGGAGGCATTCAGTCGCCTGCGTCAGGTGATGTGTTATGAGAATCTGGATGAATTTGAAGAAGAATTTTCATCATGGATGATTTCGTTCCACGAGCGGATTCATCAGACGCAGGATATGGATTCCAACCAGCAAAAGATTGCACAGGCAGTCGATTATATCAAGAATCATTTTCGAAAAGATTTGAATATGGCTGTGGTTTCCAACGAAATTTCGATGAACTATACCATGTTTTCTTATTCATTCAAACAATATACAGGAAAGAATTTCAAAGATTTCATGAAAGAAGTGCGTATGGGAGAAGCACGCAGACTGCTTGAAGAAACGGATATGCGTATCACAGACATCGGGGAATATGTCGGATATGAAAATGAAAAGACATTCCTGAAGGTATTTCGCCAATGTTGTGGGGTATCGCCAAGTGAATATCGCAAAAATGTTCTGCGCTGATTGGCGCAGATAAGTTAGAAGCCCACCGCTTAGTGTTAAGCGGTGGGCTTGTGTTTGCTTGAATTTCGTGCTTTTTAGCGAAGAATTGTTTTGTTTTTTGAGCGCTTTTGCGCATACATTTTTTCATCTGCACAATCAAATGCAGCATCAATGGCAGATTGCGTAATGCCTTTGACAAACGGGATGGTATGTGCGCCACTGGAAATTGAAATGGTATATGGCTTACTGCTTAAGGCATTAAAATTGGAGAGGTAATGCATTACATTCTCGATAAAAGCATCGCCTCGTTCCGGCTTTGTGCCATGCAATAAAATATAAAATTCGTCACCGCTGAAACGCGCACCGATATCATCGGATTCACAGGCCTGCTGAATCGCCTGACCAATTGTGCGAATCGCAAAATCTCCCTCCGTATGCCCAAACTGGTCATTGATGGATTTCAGAAGATCCATATCCATCAGAACTGCAATGAGACAGTCGCCTTCTTTGCAGTGATCAAAGAGAATCTGCTCCTGCTGAATAAACCCGTGGTGGTTGTTCAGTCCGGTCAAAGTATCACGCAGATAGACGGACTCGAGATGCTTTGCAAGCGCCTGTGTATGCTTGGCTTCACACAGATTTTGAAGCAATGCTGTGATATTCATCAGCCATTGCACGAGCTTAAACTGAAATCCCATGCGGTTATCGGCGAAGGACATTGCCAGATAGCCAAAAACATGATTTTCGAAAAAGAGCGGACAAACCACATAGGATGAGGTTTGATTCTTCTGCAGATAGTCAGGCAAAAGTGAGGTTTTCGAAAATGAACATTCCGGCAGGCGTTTTCCATCGCGCAGTGCAAGTTTTAGCAGCAGGGTATCATTGTCAATGCCCGACAAATCATAATCCGGATCGTTTTCTTCTGCCAGAGAAAGCGCACTGCTTGTGACATTATCCCAATCATTGTAAAGACACAGGTAAAATTCTTTGCATCCATCGATATAGTTGACATATTCTTCGAGCAGATCCATTCCCGCGTCGAGATCGGTCACATGCGAAAAATCTGCCGCCATTTTCATGGAGGTAAACATGGAATTTTCCAGATTGCGAATCCGTGAATTGAGGGCATTGTCATACTTGAATCCCAGCGCATTGCGATGATAACTGCAGCCGCACGAACCACCGTATACCGGTTCCGCAAATACAGTGGTGGATTGCTCTGCATTGGCTTTTCCCTGTTTCATCAACAAATCCACGGCAGCGATTCCGACCTGATATGTCGGAAATGTGACAGTCGTCAGCGGCGGTGTAATATTTTGCCCCTGCTCCGAACTGTCGCATCCGGTGATTGCAAAATCTTTTGGTACTTCGAGCCCATGATCATGCGCAAGTGTCCAAAATCGCAGTGCAACCTCATCGTTGTAGCAAACAACGGCTTCAAATTGTCCCTCACGGAATTGCTGAAAGGCTTCTTCATATCCGGCAGAATCATCTAATCCGCACAGATGATAAATCATCCATGATTCCACCGGCAACTGATTGCGACCCATTGTTGTTTCAAAGGCTTTTTGGCGCTGCCGTGAAAAATAATTATCTTCTTCGATTCCCAGATAACAGATACGTTTCAGCTGATGGGCACTGATCAAATGCTCTGTCAGTGTTCCGGCCGTGCGATTGTTTTCCATACATACCACCGGAAATTCTGTCGGACTTTCTGTGACTTCCACAACAGGACAATCTTTTTGTTTTAACAATTTTCTGCGGATTTTATCGCGTAAAACAGGCGAGAAATATGTACCTGACGCGAAAATGATACCGGCGAGATCCGTGAAATTCGGAATACTCAAAATACTGGTCTCGCCTTTGGAGTAATCACCCAAATCCTCCCCATCGTTTGTGGCATAAATCTCGGCACGATATCCATATTCCTGTGCCTGTTCCACCACACCCTGACATAGATTGGTCTGATACTCACCATAAATATGCGAAATAAATAAAGCAATTTTTTTCTTTTGATACATAAAACCCTCTCCCGCATTTCCGTATCGTCGGAAACTATCATCTATTATACCCTCGTAGTTTTCCTACATCAAGCCTCCCTGCCAAAAAGTTCCCATTCACAGCATGTACTACAGTAGCATCCTCGCCCCATGCCCCCGGTAACCCCTTCACATTTTGCGAATATTTAAGGTTTTCAATATGCAAAAGGCGAGCATCACTCATGTGTCTTTTGATGAATGAACGATTTTGGAAAAAGGTTTATGAAGTGGCGGACACTTAATTTATTGATATTATGTACTCCTCAGTCTAAGGGATACCCGGGTTCAGACTCCGTTTGCCAAGTGAAATGACAAAATGAGTTTTGTGTTTATAGGCACCATGCATTACGCAACGTCGTGTTGCAATCGCATTTGCGCCGCCTTCCGTGGCGGCGCATGCCTATAAACATCAAAACTCATTTTTATTTCACTAGGGCGCACTCCAATTCACCCGGGTATCCTTTAGATGAGAAGTACATATACGAAAGTTTTGTGTGTCCGCCAGCTATAAAACTTTTTTCAAAATTGTACAGGCATTCAAAAAACACATGAAAATCAGGATGCAAGCTTTTGCATATATGAAAACCAAAATATTCTTGCAAAGTGAAGGGCGTACCGGGGGCATGGGGTGAGGATGCCTAAAAAATACAGACTGTGAATGGGAACCTCAAAAATTGATGCGGGGGTAGGAATGTATGGAAAAATCGGGTATAATAAGATGATTGTCAGTAGAATGAGGAGCATAAAAGATGGCATTTGCACATTTGCATACACATACAGAGTTTTCGCTGTTGGATGGTTCGAACAAAATTAAGGATTATGTGGCAAGAGTCAAGGAATTGGGAATGACGAGCGCTGCAATTACGGACCATGGCAATATGTATGGCGTTATACAATTTTATAAAGAGGCAAAGGCGCAGGGAATCAATCCGGTCATTGGATGCGAAATTTATGTGTCGCCCGGATCGAGATTTGACCGTGAACTGGGCGCCGGAGATGACAGATATTATCATCTGGTACTGCTGGCAGAGAATAATACGGGTTATGCCAATCTGATGAAGATCGTTTCGATTGGATTTACAGAAGGGTATTATTATAAGCCGCGTGTGGATTTTGAGACACTCGAGAAATATCACGAGGGTCTGATTGCGCTGTCCGCATGTCTGGCAGGTGAGATTCCGAGAAATCTGGTGCGCGGTTTTTATGAAGAGGCGAAAGCAGTTGCACAGAAATATCGGGATTGTTTTGGGAAAGATCATTTTTATCTGGAATTGCAGGATCATGGTATTTCGGATCAAAAGAGAATTAATCCGCTGCTGGTGCGCATGAGCCAGGAGCTTGGAATTGATCTGGTATGTACGAACGACTGTCATTATACGAATGCGGAGGATGCAACGGCTCATGATGTGCTGCTTTGTATTCAGACGGGAAAGCTGGTATCGGACGAGGACCGCATGCGCTATGACGGCGGACAGTATTATGTCAAGAGCGAGGCAGAGATGCGTCAGCTCTTTCCTTATGCGCAGCAGGCAGTTGACAATACGGACCGGATTGCACAGCGCTGTCGGGTCGAAATTGAATTTGGTAATTACAAGATTCCGAAATATGAAATCCCGGCAGGATATGAGAGCGCATGGGAATTCCTGAATGCACTGTGTGAAAAGGGATTTGACGAGAAATATCGCAATACCGGGGAATATACTCCGGAGCAATGCGAACAGATTTATAAAGATATGCAATACGAGCTTGGCGTTATCCAAAAGATGGGATTCGTCGAGTATATTTTGATTGTCTGGGATTATATCAACTGGGCGCGCACGCATGACTGCTGGGTTGGACCGGGCCGTGGATCTGCAGCGGGCAGCCGTGTATGTTATTGCACCGGAATTACAAATATCGATCCGGTTCGATATCGGTTGCTGTTTGAACGTTTCCTGAATCCGGAGCGTGTATCCATGCCGGATATTGATGTGGACTTTGAGTATGCGGAGCGCTATCGTGCAATCGAATATGTGCAGGAAAAATACGGACAGGATTCGGTGACACAGATTGTAACCTTTGGTACGATGGCTGCGCGCGGTGTCATCAAATCGGTTGGAAAAGCATTGGATTTTCCGTATTCGGAGACGGACAGGCTGGCCAAGATGGTACCGATGGAGCTCAATATTACCATCGAAAAAGCCTTGCAGATGAATCCGGAATTGCGCGGAATCTATGAATCAGATCCACAGATTCACGACATGATTGAGATGTGCAAGCGCCTTGAAGGCCTGCCAAACCATACCTCCGTACATGCAGCCGGCGTGGTGATTTATCCGGGTATCGCAAGCGATTATGTGCCGTTGGGACGCGCAAATGACGGCAGTCCGACTGCGGAATATAATATGGTACAGCTCGAAGAACTCGGTTTGCTCAAGATGGATTTTCTGGGACTTCGTACGCTGACCGTGCTTAAGGATGCAGTCAAGAATGTAAAGCAGTCGAGGGGCATTGAGATTGACATCGATCATATTGATTTTAATGATAAAGCGACATTGGATTTCATTGGAACGGGAAAGACCGCCGGTGTCTTTCAGTTAGAATCCGGCGGAATGCAGAACTTTATGAAGGAATTAAAACCGCAGAGCTTCGAGGATATCGTGGCAGGTATTTCGCTTTATCGCCCGGGCCCAATGGATTTTATTCCGGATTATATTCGCGGTAAGAACAGCGGGGAAGAAGTGGTTTATGCAACTCCGATGCTCAAACCGATTCTTGAGCCGACATACGGCTGTATTGTATATCAGGAACAGGTTATGCAGATTGTACAGCAGCTTGCGGGATATACCATGGGACAGGCGGACAATATCCGCCGTGCGATGAGCAAGAAAAAGAAATATGTCATCGATGAGGAGCGCGAATATTTCGTACATGGAAGCGAAGAACGCAAAATCAAGGGATGTGTCAACAACGGAATCCCGGAGGATGTTGCAAACGGCATCTACGATCGCATGCTCAGTTTTGCCGCATATGCATTTAACAAATCGCATGCGGCTGCTTATGCTGTCATCAGTATGCAGACAGCATGGCTGAAGAATTATTATCCGGTGGAATATATGGCAGCGCTGATGACCTCAGTGATTGACAATTCCACCAAATTGGCTGAGTATCTTGCGCAGACGCGCGAAATGGGAATTCAGGTACTGCCACCGGATATCAATCGCGGAACCGGAGAATTCTCGGCAGAAAACGGTGCCGTGCGATATGGACTGTATGCAATCCGAAGTCTCGGCCGACCGGTTATCGATGCCATTTTGCAGGAGCGCGAAAATGGTGGCGAATACAGGACTTTGCAGGATTTTGTGCGTCGTGTGACAGGACGTGATATCAATAAGCGCGCGGTGGAAAACCTGATCAAAGCCGGTGCATGCGACAGTCTCGACGGTACGAGAAAGCAGATGATTACCATTCATGCACAGCTGATTGATACCATTAACCGTGAAAAGAAAGATTCTCTTAGCGGCCAGATGAGCCTGTTTGATTTGGTGGATGAGGATTCAAAAAAAGAATTTGAAATTCGTTATCCGGATGTCGGAGAATTTGATAAAGAAATTATGCTCGGGTTTGAAAAGGAAGTGCTCGGCATCTATTTGAGTGGACATCCACTCGAGGAATATATGGAAAAGATGCACGACCATGTGACCGCACAGGCAACCGATTTTATGGTGGACGAAGACACCCATACGACGAAAGTGCACGACGGTGAATATGTGACAATCGGCGGCATGATTACGGAACGAACCGAGAAATATACCAAGCGCAATCAGGCAATGGGCATTTTTACAGTCGAAGATTTGTCAGGTTCTGTGGAAGTGCTTGCATTTTCAAGAGTATATGAGAATTATAAATCCTTTATCCAGACGGATGCGAAGGTATTTGTCCGAGGTCGCGTCTCGGCGGAGGATGAGGAAAACGGGAAACTGATCTGCGATCGCATCGTCCCGTTTGAAGATACGCAAAAGGAACTTTGGCTTCGCTTTGCGACACTTGGGGAATACGAGCAAAAAGCGTCAGAACTTGAAACAATGCTTGCCGGTTCGGACGGCAATGACCAGGTGATTATCTATATTGCGGCGGATAAGGCAATCAAGCGCATGGGACGGCGAATGACAGTCAAGGCAAACGGAGACCTTGAGGCGATGCTGCTTTCGATTCTCCCGAGAGAAGACATTGTCATAAAAGAAAAAGCAATGTCATAATTCACAGTCTGTTTTATGATAAACATCCTCAGTCCATAAACCCGGTAACCCTTCACTTTGCAAGAATATTTTGGTTTTCATATATGCAAAAGCTCGCATCCTGATTAC
>NZ_PDYG01000022.1 GCF_002735305.1 Agathobacter ruminis | reverse complement strand
CATACGCGTTTACAGAGCAGGGAATCTATATGCTGGCAACGGTTCTAAAGGGAGAAGTGGCTGAACAACAAAGCATATTTATTATGCGTGCTTTCCGTGAAATGCGTCGGTTTATAGCCAACAATGCTTTACTCTTTGAGAAGGTCAGCCATATAGAATTGAAACAACTGGAATATCAGAAAAGTACTGATGAGAGATTTGATAGGGTGTTTCAGTATATCGAAGATCATGCCGAATCGGAGCAGAAGATCTTTTTTGATGGGCAGATTTATGATGCGTTTAGTTTGATTACAACTATTATACAGAAGGCCAAAAGTGATATTATATTGATTGATGGATATGTGGATGTGAATACGCTGAACGTTTTGGCAAAGAAGAATGCCGGTGTTGATGTTACAATTTTTACATATGCCAGCGCACCGCTTACGAATAAAGATGTGGAGAATTTTAATGCGCAGTATCCGAAGCTGACTGTTAAAAAGACGCAAGTATTTCATGATAGATTTATCATGCTGGACGGAAAGGCGTTTTATCATATAGGGGCTTCTATAAAGGATGCCGGCAAGAAGTGTTTTGGTATTTCATTGATAAATGATTCGAGCATTGTGTTAGGTATATTGAACAGATTGAAAACGATTTAAAAATAAAGTGCAGAGATATAGTAAAGAAAAATGGTGGGATAAAAGGGAGGAACTTTTTTGAAAGAAATGAAACAAGATAGTTCTACTATAGCATGGAACGCTATGGGAGATGAGTGGTTTGAACTTGCTCAGACTGGGGAAGCTCGTAACTGCTTTATTATGCCTAATATGCTTAAATTTATAGGCGATGTGAAAGGTAAAAAAATACGGTATAAAGCCCACAAATTTTCAAAGTTAGATTGACGTAACAGCTTCACATTAATATAATTAAAAATAATGGACAAATGGCCACAAATTTTCAAAAGGAGCATAGTATGGTAATACTGAGAGATAAGTATTTGGAAGATTTAAAAAATCGCATGCATAACGGAATGATTAAGGTTATAACAGGCATACGAAGATGCGGGAAATCGTATTTGGTTTTTAACATATTTAAAGAATACTTACTCAATACCGGAGTTCAGGAGAATCACATTATTTCAATCGCATTGGACGAAAGAATCAATAGAAAATATCGTGACCCTGATGAAATCCTGGCATATATCGATTCCATGACAGTAGATGCAGATGATTATTATATACTGCTTGATGAGGTGCAACTTTTAAATGATTTTGAGGAAGTTTTGAATACACTGCTTCATAAATGTAACCTTGATATTTATGTTACCGGTAGCAATTCTAAGTTTTTGTCTAAAGATATTATTACGGAGTTTCGCGGACGTGGAGATGAAATACATGTATTTCCTTTGACATTTAAGGAATTCATGCAGATCTATGATGGAGATATGTATCGCGGCTATGCGGATTACGCATTATATGGAGGGTTGCCGCTTGTTTTGTCAATGAAGACGGAAGAGCAAAAAATTAAATATCTGATTTCGTTATTTGAGGAAACCTATATTAAGGACATCAAGGATAGAAATCAAATTGAAAAGTTGCAGGAACTAAATGATTTAATAAATGTATTGGCATCGGCGATGGGATCATTAACAAATCCGAACAAAATTGAGGCGACTTTTAAAAGCAAGCTTAATTCAGAGATATCCGGTAATACAATCAGACAATACATTGAATACTTACAAGATGCTTTTTTGATAAGTGAGGCAAAACGATTTGATGTTAAAGGCCGAAAGTATATTGGAACACCATTAAAATATTATTTTGAAGATGTAGGACTTCGTAATGCAAGACTTGGATTTCGTCAGGTTGAAGAAACTCACTTGATGGAAAATATTGTCTATAATGAACTGAGGACAAGAGGATATCAAGTTGATGTTGGCGTTGTGCCAATTAGAAGAAACAATGATACCGGAAGAAGAGAACGGTCTCAATTAGAAATAGATTTTGTGGCAACATTAGGTAGTAAGAAATATTATATTCAGTCTGCATTCAGTTTGCCGGATGAGGAAAAGATCAAACAGGAAAAAGCATCGTTGATCAATGTAAATGATTCTTTTAAGAAGATAATAGTTGTGAACGATACAATGAACATAAGACGTGATGAGACAGGAATTACTACAATCAATGTGTATGATTTCCTGTTAAATGAAAACAGCTTGGACTTGTAGGGGGCGTATGGCATCAAGTATTATACATTTAGCAATCACAAATGAATTGGAAAAGCGATTATCCTTTAATGATGCGAACAGACTTAAGTTCGGGGCTGTAGTGGTTGACGCGGGAGTTGGTGGAAACAAGTATGGGAACGCCCATATGAAAGTAAATGTTCAGGACGGGACAAAGAAAACCTACGATTTTGACAGATACAGGGAAATGTTCGGAGAGCGAATGCTTAAGGATGATCTTTATTTAGGATACTATTTGCACCTTGTGCAGGACGCTTTGTACAGGCACTTTGTATATGACAGATATCATTGGAATCCGGTGCTTCCCGGAAATGTGGAGCGATTACATAAAGACTATGAGATAATAAACCCATATGTTATCAATAAGTATGGATTGGTGAATGATCTTATAGTACCTGACAGATTTGAGGACGAGGCTTTGAATCAGATCAGCGCTTTTGACACAAAGGGGCTTATGCAGGATATGAATTCGTATTTTCTGCCCATGGATGAAGAGCCCGTTTTCTTTTTCACTAAAGAAATGTCCGATGAATTCATAGATGAAGCTGTGGAATTTTGTGTGGATGAGGTTAAGAAAATCCGAAATGGAGAGCGGGGCATTGATATGCTAACGTACGCCTGGAAAAGAGAAAATAGATAAGAATGAACAATAGTAATTTTAATAATGATTACTTTTAGCAGGTATTCACTTGGATACCTGCTTTTTTCGCGCATCTTGTGAGCGTACTTCATTTGATTGATTTTTGTTCAGACAATTTGGCAACATAGGTGGATAATCTTTTGACCATGTTATCATTTGACATTTTGCAGATATTGATTATTTCAAATAATTCCGGATCGGCTGTTTTAGATATGGTATATGAAACAGGCATAGGATCATCAGACTGGTCTGTCAAGTACTCAACAGATGTATTTAGAACATTTGCAATGACTGTTATTGTTTGAATAGAGGGTATTCTGGTGCCCGCTTCGTATCGCAAATATGCCGGTTGCGAAAGCTGCATTCTTTTGGCCGCTTCTAATTTGCTGATGCCAAGTTTTTCTCTGCATTCTTTTAATCTGGATATATTTAATGAAACATTCATAGTAAGTAACTCCCTCAAAAAAATTATTATATATCAAAACCTCCATTGATTATACCATTGGAATATGCTATTATCAATATACCAATGGTATAATTGTGAGGGGGAGATATAATCATATGAAAACTATTCAACAGGTATTGATAGAAACAGATCACAAATCAATAGAATCTGCCTATTTTTATGAGCATCCGATTAATCTATGGGAAGTAAAGGACCTTGATGATATTACAATCGGAGAATTTAATAAAAGTATATCTGCCAGGTTTCAGGACTTTCTGAATAAACTATGTGAGATGAATGCAGAAGCTAGTCCGGAAAAGCAGGGAATATTATTTGTGTATAAATCGCAAACGCAGGATATTATATTAGGTGAGGTGGTAGGACTAATTCACGCAGATGAATTAATGGGTACGGAGGAGCTTGAGAATCTTCCTTTATATGCATATGAATTTACGGAACAAAAAGAGGCGTTAAGTTTTCTCGTTTCAGATAATAAGCTGACACAGGATAACATAATGGATGTGATTGTTGATTTTTTACATGAAATATCTTTCTTTGGGTATGATCAGGAAAGCCTTGAAGAAGAAAAGAAAAAACTCGATGAATCGATTAAGGAATGCGAGGAACATCCGGAACGATTGATTACATTTAATCATGAGAAATTTTGTAGAGAATATGGAATTCCAATTACGGAAGAATACCCAGAGGAGATCGAAAAGAAAAGAGCATTCTATGATGCGGGGATGGAATATACGCGGTATTGTAAAGCAATAGAACTTCAAAGGATAAAGGATTCGTTTGGAAAATAGAGTGAATAGATTTGGAAGGAACACAAAATCATGGATAAAACCTACAAAGCAATCCAATACAAAGTAACCACACATCATGATGCAGTTGTAGACAAGGAAGAACCTTGGAATAATTCTCCCGCATATGACACATTTGAAATGAGATACTGTATAGTGTCAACCGATACTGGTGAGGTTCTTGATGATGCTCAGGGGTATGGGTATAAAACAGCACAAAAGGCATATGCCGCTTTTGCATATAAAAATAGAGACAAGAGTAAAGATAAGGAACATCTTGCAAGAAAGCGACATATTGAACAATGGATGGAACAGAACAAGTCTTTTGTAAAGCTGATGGACTCCTATGCATTTGAGATAGCTAAAGGTACAATGGCTCCCAACGATAAGTTTGACGCAAAGTTTGTGAGGAAGCTTTTAAGAGAAGAAAGTTTGGAAACCGATTTTACAGTTGGTGAATTGTTGAAAGTATGGAGGGGCAGATAAATGGCACGACCTAAAAGCGATAACGTACAAATCAACATTCCCATATCTTCTGAGTGGAAAAAGGAACTTGAAAACCTTGCACGTATATATTCAGTTGAAGCATTAAAAAAACATTTTAAGAACCATACAATCACAGCTTAGTGCCATTTTTATACCATGCAAAGAAGACACGGGGAAAATCTCCAAAAATAAACGATTTTGCAATGACAGGCAACCAGAGACAAGGATGAAATCCTTGAACTTGAGTAATGTACAAGAGCCAAGAAATGCTGAATTTAAGGCGTTTCTTGGCTCGTTTTTGGTTGCGTGACATTATTAAGTGGCAGAACGGAGATTATGTTTATAGAGGTATGCTTTTTATAAAATCAAGATCCTTTTCTAAAGCTTCATCTATGGATATGTCAAGCCAATTCTTATCAGATTTTCGGAGCTCTCGCAAATAGCCGGTATTAGTGAACATACGCTCTATACGACTTACTATATCATTCATGGAGGAGACTTTTTTTAAGGAGTCATCATCAAATATGTATTTTTGTATGCAGTCGGTAAGCTGATCCATTTTTACACGTTCGCTTAAATAGCAAATGTCAAATACATCTTTATACCGGGTATTGCGACTGCCAAAACGTACCATGGATTTAAGCTTCTCCGTGATCATCTGTGCCGGAGAATTAATAAGAAGACTGACGGCATCTTCCTGAAAACCAACGTCAAAGGCATATTCCTCCTGTTCTATGGAAAGGTCGTTGTGGACACCCAGATCCATTTTTAGGGAAATGGTATTTTCTTCAGCATCAGTTACGGATATAAAAATACGTTTACCTTTGTAGTCCTGATGATTCAGTTCTAGGATATTTCCTTCAAGCTTAATTGTCAGATCATCTATGCAGTTGAGTTTTTCGACAAAATGCCGGATAGAATCATTTGATATAGAATAGCGAATGAAATCCAGATCGAGATCCTGTGTGGCACGACGGGAGTTGTTGGAAATGCTACGCATTACAACGCCACCTTTTATTGTTGCGTTTCTGGCCATACCACTGTCGGCAATTGCTTTTAGAATGATATCCTGACCGAGTTTTGACTGGGCATTTTCTTCATTGTATCCTAGAGATTTTATCCTTTCGGTTTCTTCAAATAAGTTCATTTACAGTACCTCCATTTGTATCATATCCATCAGTCTTGCACCGTTATTAAACATGGCAGCATACTCTTCTACAAGCCCAAAATCCATGTCAAACGAAAGTCGTCGGTAATTCTGTATGATTTCTTTATAGTAATCCATGGGGAACTTTGCTTTAAAACGCATGAGTTCTATGAGCATACGCTCTATATTATATATGCGGATTTGGGAATTGTTGTATTGCATTTGTGATATGCCGGCTTCAAAAATGTCATCCTTTACAAAGGATTGTCGTATGCGGGAATCACGTATTCTTGTATCGGTTCTTCTTGTTGCAAGATAATAGTGATCAGGGATTACATCCGTAAGGGAATGATAGTAAAAGGCGCTTCTTCCGGTGTACACAGCTTTTGGGTATTTGAGCATGATAACATCAATCTCTGAAGAATTACGTTTGGTGGAATAGATGCCTTTTTCTTTCATAAAGAGCATCCCGTCAGCTATTTCTTTTTTTATTTTATAATCGCTACCAAATTTATCTATGCATTCCTGATATGTAAGGAGCATAGAATCACCTCCTAAAGTAAACGCTCACACAAAGCGAAGTTGTGTGTATAATTACTTTAATTATAGATGATTATCAAAAAAAATCAAGTTAAAATCCAAGTAAATGCTCACACAAAAAGAAACTGTGTGTATATTTGGTAGAAAAAAGTAGGCGATCACGAAGTTTTTTGTTTGCCCCTAGGGAGGGGGTGGGGCACCTACGGACTCTTGGACTGTCGCCTGCGGAAGCCATGCTTTTATCCGATAAAGCTTCAATTGAAGCAATTCCAAATTTTGAAGAATTGCTTGTAGATGAAAACTCTGATGTGGAATCAAATGCCAGATTTGATATGGATGCTAAAACACAGGCTAAACTGGATGCGGTTTTTGCAACCTTTAGCAATCTTGAGCTTTTCATTCTTATGAAGGAGTTTGGCTTTTTCGGTAAAGAGATGGGAAGTATGACTGTCAGAGAGATGTCATATCAGGATTATTTTGTAGATATGGTTCGCAAAGAGAAGCTGGGTTCAAAGAATATTGAATTTGGTAATGTAAAGGTAACTGTAAGGCAAGCCTTTTTTGTTGATGTAGTTCGCTATGCACTTTTTTATGTGATGAGTTAGGTTGTATAGTTTACAATCGATACCAAAAGGTATCGAAACGATACCAAAAGCCTTAAGCTTTTTTTAAATTGATATATAATGAGTTTATTCAAAGATGGCGCGCATCATTGAAGGAAACTAAAAGAATCGTATGTAAGACGAAAGGGGATATTTATTATGAAAATAATCGATATACATTCACATATGCTATATGGAGTAGATGACGGATCAGAAAACTTACAAATGTCCTTAGAGCTTATCAGAATGGATTATGAACAGGGTGTAAGGGGAATCTTTTTTACAAACCATGGAGAGGGAGTCGTAAGTAGAATCGCAGAATACAACGAAAGATTTGAGAGTATCAGCCTTATGGTCGGTAAACTATACCCAGATTTAAAATTATATCGTGGATGCGAGGTGATTAGCCGCAGAAGTGACATGGATTTTGTCATCCGTAATCTGGAATCGGGGCACTTACCGACACTAAATCGGACAAAGTATGTTCTTACAGAGTTTGTACCGAAACAAACCAAAGGCATGCAGGAAGTAGATTATTGTATTGATGCTTTGATCGAAGGCGGTTATATTCCTGTGATTGCCCATATAGAAAGGTATTCGGACATTTATGACGACCCTATCAATAACATAGAAAAATTAAAAGAAAAGGGCTGTTTTACACAAGTGAATCTCTATAGCGTAGAGCAGGACAGGGGGCGCGTTTCCGGAGGAGCACGCAAGATTCTTGCTAATGAATTCTTAAAACATCAGCTTGTTGATTTTGTGGGAACGGACACGCATCGGTTGGACTACAAGAGCCCGGAAGCAAAAATCGGAGCAGAAAAGATCGTCGAAAAGTATGGCGAAGATTATGCACAAAGAGTTTTGTTTGAAAATGCAGAGAGAATCCTAATAGGAAAGGGTGTTTAATGTATGGATAGAAATATTTGTCTGGACGGGATTATGGGTGTAGTAGTTGGAGATGCTTTGGGCTGCCCGGTTCAATTTATGGATCGAGAAGAAATCCGAAACAGAGCGATAGGACCGGTTGCTGGAATGGAAGGTCATGGGACCTATGATATGCCGGCAGGAACATGGACGGATGATAGTAGTTTGACATTGGCCTTGTTGGATAGCATTCGTGAACTGAGAGAAATTGATTTAGAAGATATCATGACCCGATTTGTGGATTGGTATGAGAACGGAGAGTATACGCCTTTCGGTGAAGCATTCGATATCGGAAATACATGCTCTTTCGCTATTGAAAATTTTGAAAAGAAACATGATGTATTCACCTGTGGAAGAACAACAGAACATTCTAATGGGAACGGTTCTTTAATGCGGATTTTACCGGCATGCATTTATGCATATACCAGTAACATGTCAGATGAAGATGCAATAAAGGTGATTCATGCTGTATCCGGTCTTACACATAATCACTTAAGATCCAAGATGGCATGCGGTTTATATTATTTCTGCATGAAAGGGATTCTTGATTCGAAAGGTGCCTTGAAGAATAGATTGCAAAAAGGTCTGGATATGGGATTTGCTTTTTATGAGAAAGACATTATGGATCGTGTGGAATTGGCTTATTACGGCAGACTTCGTGATTTATCAGAGTTTCACGAGGTGCCTGAATCAAAGATAAAAAGTAGTGGCTATGTGCTAGATTCGTTGGAGGCTGCTCTATGGACATTGATAAAAACGGATAATTTTAAAGACTGCTTGCTCATGGCTGTAAATCTGGGCGATGACACGGATACGATTGCTGCCATCGCCGGAGGACTAGCCGGAATTTACTATGGCTACGATTGCATTCCAGAGGAATGGCTCAGCGTGATTCAGCGAAGAGAATGGGTAGAATCGCAGTGTAGGATGAGTGATTTCTCCTAATGATTATAATGAAACAGGGTGACAGCATATTTCATGTTTAAAATCTATGTTTCATATTTTTAACTCGAATTTAGCTTGTTAGAAGAGATTCGCAGCGTTAAAATCGAGTTAAACTCATATTAAGTATCCAGTAAATGCGAGGGACGGTATATGTTAAATCATAAGCTAATAGAGCAAACTGAAGTATTTTTGAAAAAGACTTTTGAGGATTCTTTATATCTGAACGCTGAGGGGCATTTAGCGGGCAAAAACTATCGGTTAGAGCATACCTACAGGGTGGCCAATATAGGTCTTGAGATTGCGAGAAAAGAAGGATTTGATGAAACGGAGATGGTAATAGCCTGCTTGCTTCACGACATTTCATATTGTGAGGATTTCGGAGAGAACGGCTGGATCGAACATGGAAGACGGGCAGCGCAACTGGCTCGCCCATTTCTCGCGGGGCTGGGCCTGTCAGAAGATCGAATAAACGATATCTGCTATGGAATAGCTATTCATGTAGATGACAAAGCAGATTTTGAAGGAGAAAGAACGCCTTTTGCGCTTTCTGTGGGTGATGCTGACAATATCGATCGCTTTGATGTTTACCGCATTCACGAGATTCTCAGTAATGACGGCTTTCTTGGAATGGAATACGAACAAAAACGTGATTACGCCAAAAAGCGTCTTGAAAAGCTTCGAGAGATCATAGATATACCTTTGGGAACGAAAGCAGCAGAGGAACTTTGGAGATCCCGTCTGTCTTTCTATATACAGTTCTTCGAAAAACTTGTCAGCCAGATAGAAAACAGTAAAAGCATTATATTTTGAAAAGCGTATAGTATTAAGAATGGGCTTGTCCTTTCTAAGAAAGAGGGCGGCGAACGGGCACTGAACCATGCTCATGAAAGATATCATAGTCTGATACAAGATGCCTTGATAGAATATGCAGAGGATAGAAATATATCTTATGATACGAATCTTGCAAGGGATTATGCCAACTATATGGTGAATCAGATTGCAAGCTTAAGAGAAATGTGATATCTATATTTAGATAGTGATTATCTACAATAGACATATTATTTAATGATAATGAAGGGAGAATACTACTATGGTGGCATTTTTGAGATTAAGAAATATCTGATAGCATGAGACTTTATTATTAGTTTCATGCTTATAAAGTACATAAGAAGCATACTAATAAATAAAGGAGAAGCATTATGATATTTCAAGATAATGTAATTAAAGAGTATTTAAAAAACGTATATTTTATCACCGGAACACCATGCGGAGGAAAAACTACCGTATCAAGAGCATTAGGAAAAAAATATGGTATTCAAGTTTATGACATTGATGAGATGTTCCCAAGTCATCAGTTGCTGTCAAATGCTGAGCATCAGCCTGCTATGAATATGACTTTTACAGATGCTGACGAATTCTTTGGAAGGTCTGTTGAAGAGTATCGGAATTGGCTAGTCTCTAATACTCGCGAACAACTTGATTTTGTGGTGTTAGATTTGATCAGACTTTCTAAAAATACAAAGGTCATTTGCGATTGCCATTTGACAGTAGAACAGGCTGATTTATTGTCAGATCCATCAAGAGTAGTTTTTATGATCAAAGAACCTACCGATTTGGTTGACGATTACTGCAATAGACCGGATCATCAGGGGTTCAGTGATTATATACACAGTGCGATTGATTTTGAAAGTGCGAAAAGAACTTGTAATGAAACTCTATATTCGCTTAATGCAGAAAAATATGCGCAAATAAAGGCAGGAAATTATTTCTGGATTGAGCGAGACACCAAAAGAAGCGTAGAAGAAACAGTTTCATTGGTTGAGAAGCATCTAGGATTAGTTTAGATTGGTGTTGATAACATTAGCTGATACAGATAATGTTAATAGATTGCAGGTAATCCTTGTGATTGCCTGCAGTTTTATTTTGGGAAAAAATTGTTGTACCCAATGAGAGAATGCATACGTTGACAACGTATACAAGTTGGTTTATACTTTATTAAAGTATAAAGATGTTTTTGGAGATGATAGTATGGATATTTCAGAAAAAATAAAGGAATTACGAAAGAAAACCGGATTATCACAAAGCAAATTTTCCGCTAAATTTGGAATTCCCGTAAGAACTCTTCAGCAGTGGGAACAGGGAATAAGCGCCCCTCCGGAATATTTGGTCAGAATGATGGCATATATTATGCAGCTTGAGGAAGATGTGCAAATAAATGATGAAGAACCGATAAGGGGGAAACATGCAGATGGCAAATGATAAAGTTCAGTTATTTGAAGACCGGCCGATAAGGACAGCATGGGTAGAGGATGAGGAAAAATGGAACTGCGGAAAATAAATGAAATAGATGCAAAAGCTCAGTGGGAGTACACCACTGCATTACCGGAAGATGAGAATGGATTAACAAATCCGTATAACGGAGTTTCTTACGATGATTATATCGAGAAGGTTTTACCGACGTTGATTTCTTATGAACACCCGGTTAATATGCCTGACTGGTTTGTGCCGGAAACATACTACTACCTTTGGGATGATGGGCGTCTGGTTGGAGAATTTCGTATCAGACATCATCTCACAGAAACTCTTAAGAATGGCGCAGGCCATATAGGTTATAGCATCAGGAGAGATGAACGGGGAAAAGGTTATGCCACAGCGGGCCTTAAACTAACTCTTCAGGAGGCAAGGAAAATAATACCGGAGGACGAGATATATCTCCGGGTAAATAAAGATAATATTGCCTCACAGAAGGTCATGCAAAAGAATGGCGGAAAAGTTGTCGGGGAGGATGATGGGCACTTTTTTGTGAGAATTCCGAAATATTTTGATTGTGGCATGGAAAAGGACAATTATTGGTTTAGGTATAGGACCGGAGCTATTATTGTTTGCGATAATAAGATGCTGTTTGTGAAGTCAAAATTTGGAGGATACTACTATATGATCGGTGGTGGCGTTCATCTGGGAGAGGATTCCAAGTCTTGCGTTGAAAGAGAAACATACGAGGAAACAGGTGTGAAATGCACAGCAAGACGTATTGCTATAATATGCGAGAACTTCTTTCATGGCGTAGGAGGGGTAATTGATGGCAAAGATTGTCATGTGTTAGAGCATTACTATTTAATGGATGCGCCTAAGGAGGCTTTATTTGAATCTTCAACTGATGATGAAGAGAAATTGGAATGGGTTGACCTCGATGAACTTTCAAACAACGATATTCGTCCGGCTTTTTTGAAAACCGAGCTTAAGAGAGTAATTGAGGGCGGATCACTGATTCATGTTATAAATGATGAAAGAAATGCCTAAGACTTCTTAATCAATAATGCAAGGATTTGACTCATTGCAAGAATGAAATATAGAAAAGCAAGGATGCTTGATGAAACTGCGTGAGCAGGAGGTATACACTTAAAGAATCATATCTCGGTTGGGATTTGTTCAGACCGAACGTTTGAGGAGTGTATACCATGGGACATAAAAAGAAAAAAACAAAGAGAGTAAGAACCCAAAAAATCGCTTATAGACTGGCAGTTGCGTTTATGATTCCGGTTCTTTTGATGATTGTATTGGGAATTGTTTCATATGAGGTCTCTGCAAAATTTATCGTGGGACAGTACGAAAATTTGTTGAGTGAGGAGCTTCATGCGGTCAATTCCTATATGGGTTTGCTTTGCAATAATGTGGAAGATAAAGCAACAGAAATAATCGGAAATGAGGATGTCGGAGCCTACTATTCAAAGTATGCAGGCGAAAAGACAACTAAGGCACGTGATTGTGCGACAGCTGTCAGTACATTTCTAAATAAAATTCGATCCACCTGTGATTATGTGGAAGGATATCATATCTTATCAGAAAACGGCGGAAGTATCAGCTCCGCATCTTCAAAAATAGATAACAGTGTCTATCTGGATTTCTCAAAATCAGAAGAAGGAAGTACAATTACAAAAGGAAAAGGGATTTGGGCAGGAAGACATTCCATATTAGATGATGCAGCCGGAATTTCAACTGATAACTATGCACTTTCATATATCAGAAAGTTGGATAAAGGAAATGGTTATTTGTTCATTGATGTTGATATGGAAATGGTGCTTGAACAAATCCAAAATACGAAGGATCAGGGCTGTGTATCTATGCTGATTACCCGGGATGGACGCGTTTTGACAGACAGTGAGGATTTGACAGACGATGCGGAAACTCTTTCATATCTGGAGGAGAATACAAATGAAACCTCCGGTAAAAGCACCATTCGCTACAAAGGAAAGGAATCCCTGCTATTTTATTCTGAGATTGGAGATACAGGGCTGATTCTATGTACAATCGTTTCGAAGGATCTTGTTTTGGCAAGCGCGAATTCAATCAAAATTTTGACGCTGGTTATGGTTATTCTTGCAGGTGGACTGGCAACTGCAATCGGATGGTTGCTATCGAAGGGAATTGGACATGAGATGAATTCCTTCTCTAAATCAATGGAACGTGTAGCCGGGGGCGATTTCACAACAGAAATCCGTTCAAAACATAAAGATGAATTTATGTTGCTTGCCAATAGTATTCGGCAGATGATTGATGGCATCAGCGAAATTTTAAAGAAAATATATGGATTTTCTAATCGTGTTAACGAGTCGAGCCGATATGTTGCAGAAACAATCGATGATATGGCAGGCTCGATGGAAGGAATTAACACAGCGGTGGAGGATATTGCAAAAGGAGCTGCGAATCAGGTCGGAAATGCAGAAGACTGTTTGCAGGAGATGTCTCATTTTTCGAAGCAGCTGAATCATACTTATGAATCCGCAATCTCAATCGATGATGATTCAAAGCACATGATAGAAGCTGTTCATTATGGCAGAGCAGAAATCAAATCCTTAAACGAGAAAGCAGATCGTGCAACAGAGAAGACCAAACAATTGGTACAGGACATAACAGCTGTGGCAGATGCAACAAAGGATATCGGCGGCATCATCGAAACAATACAGGCCATTGCAGCCCAGACGAATTTGCTTTCTCTTAACGCATCCATTGAGGCGGCCAGGGCCGGAACTGCAGGTCGAGGCTTCTCAGTTGTCGCAGATGAAATACGAAAGCTGGCGGAAGAATCAACCTCAGCAGTTGAGCAAATCAAACTTATCATTCATAAGATTCAGATGACAACTGAGCAAACCGTGGAAGGGGTACATGATACAGAACAGCATCTGGTAGAACAATCGGCTGCAATGAATGAGACGGTATCCGCCTTTGCAAATATATCGTCTTATATGGAAAAAATGACGGTTAGCCTAAACGCTATGACGTCAAATGTTGCAGGAATGATTGAAAGCAAAGAGCTGGTTTTGGAATCAATCAAAAAGATCGTGAATCTTTCGGAGTCTGCAGCTGCAGCCACCGAGGAGGTGACTGCAACGATTAATTGTCAGCTTAGCAATGTAAGAGGACTGCTAGACGATGCAAATCATCTTTCCGGAGAGGCACGGGGCCTAGACCGGTCGCTGCAAAAATACACGTTTTTAGAATAAGGTTTTTAGAATGAAAGGAATAGATTAATTTAAGTTAAATTTAGTTAATTATTGAAATTAATTTGTGTTTACGGTATTTTATAAATAGAAAAAAACAAGAATGATGGTGATAATTGATGGCTAAAAACGTAAAACTTGCAGATATTGCAAATCAGCTAGGTGTGAGTGTCGTAACGGTTTCAAAGGCTTTGTCCGGACAAAAGGGTGTAAGCGACAAATTGCGCGAAAAAATCATAGCTCTGGCTGATGATTTGGGATATCAACATCCATCAAAGGGAAAAAATGAGAGCGGGTCAAGGAAGCAGAATGTTGGCATCCTGATTCATGAGAAACATTTCAGCAAATACAATTCTTTTTATTTGCAAATGTATCAGATGCTTGTGACACAATTGGTTGGACAGGGCGATTATGGGATTTTGGAAGTGATTTCCCGAGAAATGGAGCAGGATTGCATCCTGCCAAACATTTTGAAAGAAGGGAATCTTGATGCAATTGTACTGTTGGGTGAGTTTAGTAAATCCTATTGTGAGTTCCTAAAATCCGAAAATAAAATTGCAGTATACTGTTTGGATTTTTCAGATGAAAAGAAGGAAGTGAATTCTGTCATCTCGGATAGCTTCTATGGAGCATACTATCTTACAAACTATCTCTTTGAGCAGGGCCACAAAGATATCGCATTC
>NZ_PDYG01000021.1 GCF_002735305.1 Agathobacter ruminis | reverse complement strand
TATGGTGGTTTTCTGCGGCCTCCCCCTTGTCCAGAGTAAAAATTTGAATTTGGTGAAGTCACAATTTGTGATTTCACGACTTCTACCTCATCCTTCGTAAGTTGAAACATAAAATCATCAGGAAACCGTCCAGCATTTCGCTTAACCTGCTGATTCAATGCTCTGACTTCATAACCATACAAAGCCGCCAAGTCATAATCCAACATTACTTGTTTATCCCTGATTGTATATATCAGATTTTCGATTTCGTTTATTTGAATTGTAGCCGGAACGAGTTCCATCTTTTCCTCCATGTTAAACATCTTCGCTCTTTATTTTTGGTAGCTTTTTTACACTGTCGAACTTTTTTGACTATCAACAAGCACTCCGAATTCGTTCGACACTGTCGAACGAATCTGAGGGTATGTCTGATAAAACTGTCTGCATGCCTTAAAAAGAGTCACATTCATACCCTTATCATTGATACTCTTTTCAAGATTTTCCATAAGGTTACTGCCATATTCTGCTCTATCCCTGCCACCCTGTTCATACTCGACAATATAATAGCCTATAGCCCAATTCCTTAAAGTCATAAGCTGATTTACTGCGCCTTTCGCAGCATTTCCAGCCCTAACATTTATATCCTTTATATCATTCGCAAGTACAGCAAACGTTTTTCTTTTCCCATAGAACACCTCGTACTTTTAAATTTGCAAACACCGTCTGCAAAATCAGAGCATCCGCGTTTACAATGTGCATTTTTTGCACATTACTTTTTTATTCAACCAATTTACCGCCCTGCATTTCTATATAATCCTGTATGTCTTCGATAATACCTCGGTTTCCGGTAGAATTATATTTTTCATAGCATACATCAATATACCCTAACACATCATACTCTTTAAAAATATCAGAGAGTTCACAATAAGATTTATTCCAAGCCTTTGATAGTATTGGTATCAAAGTCAATTGCATATTAAGCACTGCCTTGTCCCGTTCCACCATAGTTTTACCTCATCATTACACTTCCCACGACGCCCTAATGTTTTAAAGCCTCTATATACCCCAGCAATCTTTCTTTCTGTGATTTCTTAAGACTTTCCATTTCAAGCAATAGATCATATTCCTTTGTGCCTTTTGTAACCACTCGATAATCCAATTCCTCTACAGATTGAACCGTATCCTGCAACAATTCATATGGAGTCACTTTTAACACATTGCAAATAATCATTATTTTATCTGCAGACGGATTCGTTTTCTTTCGTTTCCAATCACTAATAGTACTCTGTGCTATTCCTGTAGCTTTCGAAAAGTCCATCTGGGTAATTTCACGTTCTTCCATTAATTTAAAAATACGTTCACTAATTGTCATTTTCCGCTCCCTTTTCCATTACACTTTCTTCTATCCATATCTTAAACTCCTCCGGACAAGCAGCTATCCACTCAAAGAAATAAGAGGTAAGTTTCTCAAGCGTAATCCCAAAATCTTTCAATGTATTTCGATTTAAGAAGTCGTAAACTTCGCTTTCCATAGAAAGTGAATATCCGTCCTCCGTATCAGATAAACTGACCGGATTTTCATGAAGCCTTTGCAATACTAACGCTCTGATAAAATCGTCCATTTCTATTGTATTCTCTTTATCTAAAACGACCTTACCGAACAGTCGCTCATACAAATCAAAAGACATAAGGATTCTATCTGTATCAAATATTTTACATTTGACAGGATTTCCATAAACCTTATAAAAATCATCTGAATCAAGTTTTTCTATCAATTCTCTAGAAGAAATCTCCGGATACAGCATAACTTTTGCCCTCCTCTCTCTACCTTTTTGCATTTATACGTTCTTTCGTACAGCATCCGTATATACGTTATATTACTTCCATATTCAAGCAATGTCAAGACGCTATGTCATCACCATTGTTGCTTTATTTCAAAGGTCTCACGGCTTATTACGTTATTATTCTATCTCCCCTGTTTCAACTCTTTTTCTCGTGTGAAATACTGGTAAATTCAATGTTTCTATTATTTTATCTTTCTTGAAACACCCTGTATTTCTTGTGTTTTTCGGAAAAATAGAATCACTTTAGAATCATTCGTAGAATCATGTGATTCCATTCTTAATGTCATAATTTCCGTCTTTCCATTACTTTTTCAATTCCCAATATAAATACAGAGGGATTTTCTGCATCCACGCCATCGCTACAGAAATCTTAGCCTGCTCATCTGTAGCCCTTGGCTCATTTAAATCAACAATTGTCAATCCTGCGCCCACAAAGGTTTTAACATAATCCTCAAAAGTTCGATGTCGCCATATTACAGGAATTGTTCCTTGATAAAGTGGCGCTTTTCCCATTCTCTAGGTTCAAAATAGTTTTTAACTATAACCTGCCGTTCTATTCCTTGGCCTTGTCTTCCTATACCAGTATCATAGTTTCCATCAAAACAGGGATGTAGGACACTCGCAAATAGAGGTCCGCCCGGTTTTAAAACTCTCACCACTTCTCCCTTTAGAACCGTTGCCAGCATATAGATTCCCTGCTCTGTAAACGCGTATG
>NZ_PDYG01000020.1 GCF_002735305.1 Agathobacter ruminis | reverse complement strand
GTCCTTGAGGAGGTCGCAAAAATGGCGCGCAACACAGAGCTCATCAATCCGGATGTGCGACCGGCGCCTGACAATATCAAAGAGAAACACTTTTACCGCAAACACGGGGCCAGCGCATATTATGGACAGTCGCCGTTATAATGAGGGTGACGAGTTACTAGTTTAGGAGGTGCAACATGGAAAGAGATTGGTGGAAGCGCGCGGTCGTATATCAGATTTATCCGCGCAGCTTTGCAGATGCGAATGGAGACGGCATCGGAGATTTGAAGGGAATCACCGGAAAGCTGGAGTATTTGCATGAACTGGGAATTGATGTCATCTGGCTTTCGCCGGTATATCAGTCGCCGAATGCAGACAATGGATATGACATTAGTGATTATCAGGACATTATGACCGAGTTTGGCACGATGGCAGACTTTGATGAGATGCTTGCAAAAGCACATCAGCTGGGCATCAAAATCATGATGGATATCGTGGTAAACCATACCTCGGATGAGCATAAATGGTTTTTGGAGAGCCGAAAAAGCAAGGACAATCCGTATCGTGATTATTATATCTGGAGAGATCCGAAAGAGGATGGCAGCGAGCCGAACAACTGGCAGTCGGTATTCAGCGGCCCTGCATGGAAACTGGATGAACAGACAGGACAGTACTATCTGCATCTGTTTGCGGAAAAGCAGCCGGATCTGAACTGGGACAATCCGAAAGTACGCGAGGAAGTCTATCGCATGATGACCTGGTGGTGTGAGAAGGGTGTCGACGGATTCCGGTTCGATGTCATCAGTCTGATCTCGAAACAGCCGGGATTGCCGGATGATGCCGAGTGGGCAAACGGACCGCATGTCCATGAATATCTCAAAGAGATGAACGAGCGTGTGCTCTCAAAATATCCGCTGATTACGGTGGGTGAGTGCCCGGGTGTAGACGACAAACAGGCACTGCTGTATTCCGGATCGGACTCCAATGAGCTGAATATGATCTTTGAATTCGAGCATGTATCGGGCAGCAGCAAACATGAGAATCGCCATGGCAAGTGGGATTCACTGCCGATGGATTTGCCGGAGCTTCGCACCGTGATGAGCAAATGGCAGGAAAACTTGGCCGAGAATGGCTGGAACAGCCTGTTTTGGGACAATCATGACCAGCCGCGCTGTGTATCCAGATTTGGCAATGACAGCGAAGAATACCGTGAGATTTCGGCAAAGATGCTTGCAACCTGTCTGCATATGCAAAAAGGAACCCCATATATTTATCAGGGAGAAGAGCTTGGCATGACCAATGCGTATTTCGAATCCCTCGAGCAGTATCGAGATGTCGAGACCTTAAATGCATATCGCGATTTGACAGAGCGCGACGGACTGTCGCACGAGCAGGCACTCGCATATTTTCGCGAGATCAGCCGTGACAACGCGCGCACTCCGATGCAGTGGGATGACAGCGCCAATGCGGGATTCACTACCGGAACACCATGGATTGAAGTCAATCCAAATTACAAGACCATCCATGCCAAGGCAGAGCTGGCAGATGAGAATTCTGTATTCCATTATTACCGCAAGCTCATCAGACTGCGCCATGAGAATCCGGTCATCGTCGATGGCAGATACGAATTGCTGATACCGGATCATCCGTATATCTTTGCATACAGCCGCACACTCGGCGATGAAAAGCTGATCGTATTATGCAACTTCCTCGACGACTATGTCGATATCCCGGATACGATCTCAGAGCAGTTGCGTGGTGAAGTACTGATTGGCAATTATGACAATCATACGCAGCGGGAACTGAAGCCATACGAAGCTGTGGTCTGGAAACTATCATAGACAGACGAAAACAGAAAATAAAAAGCACATGCAGTTTGATATGTACCCTCTTTACTGGACATTGTAAAGTTCAGTAAGGAGGAGTATTTTTATGCGTTATAGTTATGAATTCAAAAGAAAATGTGTGGAAATGTATCGGAAAGGAATTCTGCCAGATATTCCTGATGGTATCACCAAAAAAGACATATAAGAAAGTGAAGGAAAAACTTGGTAAATAGGGAGAAGAGTTATGGCAAAGAGTGAATTATCTGAAGATATTAAGATTTACAGAGAAACACAATCAAAATGTTTATTGTTTACTAGAACATTTTTAACAATAGTTTTTATTATTATGTTTCTACTAGGAGAGAAACCATATGAACTGTTATTGATAGAAGCTGTTTCTTATTTGGTAGAAAATATATTAAATTATAAAAAATTGCGAAATAAAGAAGATTTAATTGCAGTAGTTGCTTTAGTAATTCTGGTTATTTCGTTGAGCATCTTAGTTATATCAAAATATGTATGATAGTACATTATGTTTATAAGAGTTAAAAGGACATCCTTCTTCGGATGTCCTTTTTAAATAAGTTCATGCTGATGTAACAGCTGCATTTGAAGAATGTCAGAAAATAACTGGATGAATGATTCTATTTTCCCGAAAAGTACAAGAAATACAGGGCGCTTCAGGGAAGATGAAAACATAGAATATTCGCATAATGAGAATGGTAACAAAGTCGGATTGAATTGCTCAATAAAATGACTATAATTATGAAAATGTGGGCTACTAGCTGAAAATTTAGCTGATGACCACAAAATACAACTTTTATAGAAAGGGAAATCATGAAACGTTTAAAAAAATTTATGACTGCGTTATGTCTCGTACTGAGCATTGCGCTGGTTGCCCCGGTCACTGTACCGCAGGTAGCCACAACTACTGTTGAAGCAAAGACGACCACCAAGACCTTCAAAATCAAGATGGGTCAGAAGCTGTCTTTGTACACCGTTGGACTCAGAGGCAAGATTAAATGGTCCAGCAGCAATAAGAAAATTGCAAAGGTAAACCAGAAGGGTGTTGTAACACCGGTTAAGGCCGGAAAGGTTACCATCACCGCAAAGGGAAGCAACGGATCATTAAAGGCCGTTGTATATGTCAGTGCTGTATTAAGCAAAACTGATGTCAGAACTGCAGCAGGCAAGAAGTTTAATTTGAAATTAAAAGGAGCGCCTGCAAAAGTAAAATGGACCAGCAAAAACAAGAAGATTGCAACCGTAAATGCAAAAGGACAGGTAACCACACTTCGTCCTGGTAAGACTACCATCGTTGCAACCTGCAAGAAGAAGACCTACAAGTGCACATTGAATGTGGATGTAGATGGAAATATTGCAGTAAAAAAGGTAAGTGCTACTTACAAGATGTGTGCGAGATACACACTTGCATTTGTAAAAAACAACAATTTATATCCGGTATTCGTAAAAGGCACTGCAATGTATTACGATGCAAACGGAAAGAGCATTCCGACCAATTATACACCATCTGATTCAGTTTCCTGTGTTGAGCCGGGAAAAACAGTTGTATTGATGATGGATAATCCAAAGGATGCTGAGAATAAATTTATCGTTCCTTATAGAGCTCAGGTAAAGTGTGAAGTATCTAAATGCTATCAGAAAGCATATGGTTCCAATTATATCAAGGTGACCAATCAGGTCAATGGAAGTGAAGGATTTACCGCAGTAGCGACCAACACAAATACCAAGACCACTTACACAGGTGTGAGTGCTATCGTTTTGATGTATGATGCACAGGGCAATCTCTTTGATGTACAGGAGCAGTATCTTGGCAAGATGGAACCAAATCGTGCAATCAATATTCAAGCACATTATTATGTTTACAGCGGCGGACAGAGATATACCTTCCAGCCGGCAACCGTAAAAGTAATTATCAATCAGGCGTATGTAAATTAAAAAAAATAGATGGGGGCCATTATGAAACAATTGAAAAAAATGTTGACCGCGCTGTGTCTGATTTTAAGCATGGCGGTAACTTCGCCAATCGTTGCACCTCAGACAGTTGCAACCGTAGAGGCAAAAGCTGCAGCAAAGACTTACAAAGTGAATGCCGGAAAAAAGATAAAGGTTTCACTGTTAAGCGGATACAGCAATGTAAAATATGCAACTTCCAACAAGAAGGTTGCTACGGTCGATAAAAAGGGAAATGTTAAGGGAGTCAAAGCAGGAACTGTTACCATTACTGCAAAGAGCGGTCGAAAGAGCGCATCCTGCAAGGTTGTGGTAAGCGCCGTATTAAACAAGACAAAGGCAGAAGTTGCTGCAGACAAAAAGATTGTTTTGAAACTGGTTGGTGCACCTGCAAAGGTTGCATGGTCAACCAGCAACAAAAAGATTGCAACTGTCAATGCAAAAGGTCAGGTAACCGGTGTTCGTCCGGGAAAGGTGACCATCACTGCAAAGTGCGCAAAGAAGATTTACAAATGTGCTGTGACAGTTGGTGTAGACAGTGCGACAGCACTCAAGAAGGTATCTGTTCGTTATGAAGAGTGCCCTTGCTATACTGTTGCATTCGTAACAAACAAGAATGTCTATCCAATTCAAATTTATGCGAGTGCGCAATATTATGATGCACAGAAAAAATCGATTGCAATGAAGTCTGGCTCAAAAGACAGCAACTATTGCCTTGAGCCAAACAAGACAACCATCCTGTTACTTCCGCATCCGAAGAAAAGCGGAAATTATTACATTCCTGCATCAAAGAAGGTTACTTACACAGCCAAGAAAGTGGTAGCAAAAAAATGGAATGTAGGTGCAATGATGTCCAATGATGAGCATATTGAAGACAAAATGCTTGGAGAAAAAAGAGCATATTATTCAATTGCAAACCTTTCAACGAAAGAAACATTTGATTATGTATTCTTTACAGTATTGGTTTACAGAGACAATCAGTTGTTGTATGCATATCATGAAAACAACCAGATGGAGTCATTGATTCCACGGTCGATGAAGAAATACGAAAAAAGTTTATGCAACCTGGATGGCTCATCTACTTTTGGTACCTACTATCAGGCAAACAAAATAGTAATCAATTTTGACAGTGCATATTGTTATTAATCAAAACGAACAAAAAACAGCAGGACCTTTCGGGTCCTGCTGTTTTGTATTATAACGCATGATATTTTTCAAGAATTTCAAGCATCGCACAGGCATTGCGGTATTCTACCGGCTTGTGCTCATCCAGATAGGCATCACGCTGCATACGAATGCGGTATTTGTACATTTCCAACTCATTTGAAGTATCGAATCCGATTGCAGTGAGCAGCGCAATGCGCTCCTCGCGTGCCTCACGCGGAAATTTCGTGGACCGTTTCGCTGTACTGAAATTGCTGTTTTCCAGCACACGGTACAGATAGAGTGGCTCATTTACAAAGGTAATGCGATCTGCCAAAAGATATAATTTGTATTGTGTATAATCGTCTTCCGATGACACATCCGAACGATAGGATACTTTTCGCAACAGGCTTGTGCGAATCAATTTGCCCCATGCCACGGTAAAGCAGTTCAGCGTGTAGAATTCCGGCTTCTGTCCTTCCTGGAACCATTCGCGCGGACTGTAGGTCTTTACGAAATAATCCGGCTCATGGACATGAAACAAAAAGGTCTGATCTGCTTCGAGATACTTGGTGAAATTGCCGACTGCAATATCACTCTTTTCTTCTTTGACTGCAGTCAGCAGGCGTTCAAGTGCATGCGGCTCAAAGGTATCATCGCTATCAATAAAGATTGTATAGTCCCCGGTCGCACATTGTATCCCGAGATCCCGGAGTGCACCGCATCCCAGATGCTCCGGATTGTGTGCAGTCAGCACATGGAATCGCATGTCCCGATCACGATACGATTCGCAGATCATTCGACTGTCATCTGTCGAATGATCATCCAGCAACCAGACTTCGAAATTCTGATAGGTTTGGTTTAAAATCGATTCAATACATTCTTCCAAATACTTTTGGGCATTATACACAGGTACAATGACCGAAATTAAATCCTGATACTTTTTCATATGTTCCCCTTTCATCTCAGTCGGATAAGACCCCTTCCTCTAAGCGAAGCGAAGGTAGGGGTTATAACAAACCTGTCTATATTATTCTAATAGACTTTCCTCAATTCCTCAACCCACTTGCTGCAATTCTGCTCAACCCACCCCTCTGTTACACGATAGGCGCCAAGGCTTAGATTCTCTGCAAAGCGCGCGCCCGCTTCTTTAATCGAGGTTGTTCTTTCAACTATTTGCACTTCTCCTGCACAGTCTTTTCTACGCAAACACCCAATATTCCTGATCACTTTCCTGGGCCATATAGACCGGTGGAGGAACATCATTGGGAACGCG
>NZ_PDYG01000019.1 GCF_002735305.1 Agathobacter ruminis | reverse complement strand
ATAAAAATACCGACCTCCAATCGTTAGATTTTTTGGTCTAACTTTTGGGGGTCGGTACATCATGCTCCTTTTTGACATGTTGTATTAAATAGAGGAAAGTGCCTGAGACAGATCCTCAATGATATCATCCACATTTTCAATGCCGACGGAAAGTCGAACCATATCCGGCTTTACACCGCAGGCAATCAGTTCCTCATCGGAAAGCTGACGATGCGTTGCTGATGCAGGATGCAATACGCAGGTATGTGCATCTGCCACATGTGTTGCGATAATTGCAAGTTTCAAATGCTTCATAAACTGTTCTGCTGCTGCACGGCCGCCCTTTACGCCAAAGGAAATGACTCCACAGCTGCCGTTTGGCAGATATTTCTGTGCCAATTCATACGAAACATCTCCCGGCAATCCCGGATAGGTTACATATTCGACATTCGGATTTGCCTGAAGGAATTCTGCTACCTTCTGCGCATTCTCACAGTGTCTCTGCATGCGAACCGCAAGAGATTCCAGTCCAAGATTGAGCATATAGCAGTTCATTGGAGACGGGATTGATCCAAGGTCACGCATCAGCTGTGCAGTTGCCTTTGTGATATATGCAGCTTCATTGCCGAATTTTTCAACATAAGTAATTCCATGATAAGATTCATCCGGTGTACAAAGCCCCGGGAATTTGTCAGCATGTGCCATCCAATCAAATTTGCCGGAATCAATCAGCGCACCTCCGACGGTTGCATCATGGCCATCCATATATTTTGTGGTCGAATGTGTCACAATATCTGCACCGAATTCAAACGGTCTGCAGTTGATTGGCGTTGCAAATGTATTATCTACAATCAATGGAACACCATGCTGATGTGCAGCATTTGCAAATCTCTCAATATCAAATACCGTCAACGCCGGATTCGCAATGGTCTCACCAAATACGGCCTTTGTATTCGGCTTAAATGCAGCCTCGAGCTCCTCATCTGTGCAATCCGGCTCTACAAATGTAAAATCAATGCCCATTCTGCGCATTGTCACATTAAACAGATTATAGGTTCCTCCATAAATTGCAGTCGATGCAACCACATGATCTCCTGCACCTGCTATATTAAAGACGGCAAAAAAGTTTGCTGCCTGTCCGGATGAAGTCAGCATTCCTGCACTTCCGCCTTCGAGTTCACAAATCTTTGCAGCCACCAGATCATTGGTTGGATTCTGCAATCTGGTATAGAAATATCCGCTTGCCTCCAAATCGAACAGCTTGCCCATGTCCTCGCTGGTATCATATTTGAAAGTTGTGCTTTGATAAATCGGAATCATACGCGGTTCTCCATTCTTAGGAGTATATCCGCCTTCGATACATTTCGTTTCCTGTCTCATGAAAATAGTTCCTCCGAGTCATATTCTTTTCTCATTCACCTTAAGTGCATCAGTACGATTATAGCACTTATCCGGCCAAAATAAAGACACTTCTCTACTTTTTCTGCCGATTTTGCCTAATTTTTGCAGGCAGCTACTGTTCAGCGTTGGTTGTGACCGTAGCATCCTTGAGCTGGATGTATTGCTTGTCGCCTTCATTATAGGTAGTGAAGGTTCCGGTGACGGTGATTTGGGTTCCTTCTTTCGGATAGTCTCCATCCGCAAGAACAAATTCAATTCCTTCCGCACAGCAGCCGGCCGCATCATAGACGAGACATGCATAATATGTCTTCTTGGTATGCGGATCTTCGTAAACGGACATTCCACCGTCAATTTTGACAGGGAGATCAACGAATTGGTCCGGATCTGTCACCATATTATAGACGATTGCATAGACCATCTCGCTGCTCATATCGGTAATATCAAGCACGCCATCCTTTGTTGTGATTTCAAAATCCCCGGTCGGCTTGTCCACATTGGTTACATCACCGTATCCATAATTGGTGGTATCCTGTTCTGTAGCAGCAGGTTCCGTGGATTGTGTCGCAGTCTGCTCGTCAAGCACATCCTGAACCCCTTTTGGCGTATTCTTATCAGAGTGTACACTATTTTGAATTAACCCGCATCCGTTCATCAGAATACTCCCCGCCATCATCATGCCCAATACAGCGGTTTGCTTTTTCCCATATTTTATCATCCTCTACCTCCTACGATTCCTATGATATAACAAATCAAAAATGCCAAAACATCCACAGCCACGATGGTGGATCCTACCGGTGTTCCCGTCAGAATCGAAACCAGCATACCAAGCAGGGCACAAATTACGGATATCACCGCGGAGCAGATTGTGACTGCTCGAAAGCTTTTGAAGATGCGCATTGCCGACAGTGCCGGAAAGATAATCAATGCGGAAATCAAAAGCGAGCCCACCAGATTCATTGCCAATACAATGATGACTGCAATGATAACGGCAATCAACAGATTGTACCAGTCCACCTTTGTGCCGGCAGATCGTGCAAATGACTCATCAAATGTCACATCAAAAATCCGATGATAAAACAGAACAAAGAATGCAATCACCAGGATCGATAATATGATGCAAATCCAGACTTCCTCTTTGCGGATGGTCAGGATGGACATCGATCCGAACAGGGTACTGCATACATCACCGGATACATTTGCGGATGTCGGAAATACATTTAAGACCAGATAGCCAAATGCCAATGCTCCGACAGAGAGCATCGCTATGGCGGCATCTCCTTTTATCTTAGCATTTTGTCCGGTCCGAAGCAGCAAAATCGCACAAATAATAGTGACAGGTAAAATCAACAATGTCTGATTTGCAATATTTAATATGGCAGCAATCGCCATTGCGCCAAATGCCACATGCGACAGGCCGTCTCCGATAAAGGAAAAACGTTTTAATACCAGCGTCACGCCCAGAAGTGACGAGCACAGGGCAATCAGCACGCCGACAATCAGAGCATACCGCACAAGCGGAAATTGAAAATAAAAAGAAAGCTTTTCCATCCAGTTCATTTTCTGCCTCCTTCACATTCCAATTCCTGCTCATGCGCAGCAATAAAACCTTCCGGGCTTTTCAGATATTCTTCCTTTGTCCCGAAAAATGTATGACGATTGTCCACATGCAAAATATGTGTTGCATAGCGAATGGTCGCACCGATATCATGGGAAATCATGATAATGGTAATCCCGTCCCTGTTGAGAGATGCAATCAGGTCATACATATCTGCCGTCACATTCGGGTCAAGCCCTGACACCGGCTCATCCAGCAGCAGAACTTTTTGTGACGCACACAGGGCGCGTGCGAGCAGTACTCTTTGCTGCTGTCCTCCGGACAATTCCCTGTAACAGCGCTTTGCCAGATTTACGATATGCATTCGTTCCATATTTTCAAGTGCTTTTTGTTTCTGTTCTTTCGAATAAAAAGGACGCCATCCCATTTGTCCCTGAAAACCGGAACGCACAATTTCTTCCACCGATGCTGGAAAGTCGCGTTGAATCATTGTCTGCTGGGGCAGATAACCTACTTCATTTTTCTTTAACCCGTCCATGAACATGACTTCTCCTGATATTGCAGGCTGCAGTCCCAAAATGGTGCGCATCAGAGTGGATTTTCCGGATCCGTTCTCTCCGACAATACACAGATATTCTCCCTTGTTCACTTCAAAATTAATATTTGCCAGCACTTCCTGGCCTTCGTATCCGACGGACAGATTGCGGGCGATCATATATGACATATCACACCTCCACAGGCATTGTGCTTTCTGCTTTACTGCAAAGCCTGTTTTAAAATTTCAAGATTTTTTTCCATGATTGCAAGATAGTTTGCACCATCCGCAACATGCTGTGCGGTTACCGACTGCATGGAATCCATAGTCAACACCGTCTGGTTCTTATTCTTTGTATTATCGATGATGGTCTGTGCAATCCTGCCATCCGCACTTTCAATTTGCATAATATTCTTTAATCCGAGCTCATCTACCTTTCCCGCCAGGAAAGTGATGGTTTCAAAGCTGGCTTCCGTCTCTGCCGAGCATCCGACAAAAGCAGCATAATAATCAAGCTTGTAATCGTCTACCAGATATCGGAATGGGAAACGGTCTCCGAATAACAAAGTTTTTGTTCCCGCATTTGCAACCGCATCCTCATATTTTGCATCCAGATCCTGCAATTGTTTGATATAAGCAGCTGCATTTTTCTCATAGGCGTCTTTGTTGTCCGGATCTGCTTTTGCGATTCCGTCAGCGATTGCCTGAACCAGAACGGATGAATTCTTGAGTGAAAGCCAGACATGCTCATCATATTCCGGGCCTTCCTCTTCCTCATCGGCATCCTCTTCCTCTTCTTCTCCCTGCATGCCCTCCACGACTTCTTCCTCTTTAATACGATTGCCAAGTGTCTCTAACAGGTTGATGACAACCATGTCTTTGTTGGTGGCCTCTTTCAAAACATCATCCACCCATTCATCAGACTCGCCTCCGACATAGATAAACACATCGCAGTCTGAAATCTTGATAATGTCATCCGCATTCGGCTGGTAACTGTGCAAATCCACACCATTGTCCAAAAGCATGGTGATGTCAGCTTCAGATGTATCTCCCACAATCTGCTTTACCCAGTCATATTCCGGGAAAATGGTCGTGACAACAGAGAGTTCCTTTGATGAAGAATCTGATTTCTTTGCATCCGCCTTTCCACATCCGACAGCGAGTGTCAATACAAGTGCTGCAACGAGTAACGATATTAATTTTTTCATGATTTTCCTCCAAAATACTACAAATTGTTTGGTTTACAAGTAGGGTCTGTAGCTTTTTGAATTCAATCGTTCATTCTCACTTTTTGGGTAATCAGAGTCGATTTGCCGATTTTCCATTCGACAAAATAAGCGAAAATCGAAATCCATTTTACGATGGCAACAATTGCTGCCACAACCGCCAATGCACATCCGATTTGTTTGACGACAGTTGCGCATTGATCTGCCATACGGCAAATCGGACATTCACTCTCATGACAATGCGCAATATGATCTGCGTGATCTGCAAGAAAGTACAAAGAAAAAAGCATCACAAAAAGAACAGCTACCGCTGCGCCAAGAGCAATGATTCGATTTCTTTTCTTTGCCTCGTTCATGTTTCACACTCCTAACTTCAATCGAAGATATTTTATAAATCTTTGCGCTATTTGTCAACAAAAAGAGGACTCGCCAAACGAAGTCCTCTTTGTTCTGCAATCCTTATGGTTTTATAATTCCTTCTTCCATAATCCGTGCAAATTGCACAATTCATAGGCAGCAATTGCAACAACCCCATCCGGCAATACAAATTTGGCAACCGGCTTATCGCCCGGCTTCAAATCCGCCTTAAAGAATCCATTGTTTGTCTCAAGAATCACAAACTGAATGTAGTGTTCTTCAAGCATCGGATGCTCCACATCCCCCACACAGACGGTGACATTGTTTCCGTCAATGCTGACAACCGGAACATGTTTCTCCGTTGCGGCATCCGTTGTGTTTGCTTTCATTTCGACCATTTCTTCTCCGCAGCACATCGGTGTGCAACCGGATTTCTCAGTCAAAAAAGCTACTGTGTTTTTGCATTTGTTACAACGATAAATTCTCATAAAAATCCCTCCATTAAATGTATAAGCCGCTATTAGTAATTTTCTTCACGAACCTCGAAGAATGCCTGCGGATGATTGCATACCGGGCAAACCTCAGGGGCTTCTGTTCCAACTACAATATGTCCGCAGTTGCGACACTCCCATACCTTCACTTCGCTCTTCTTGAAAACTTCCTGCATTTCCACATTCTGTAAGAGCTTGCGATAACGCTCTTCATGTTCTTTTTCAATGGCTGCCACTCCACGGAATTTTGCAGCGAGTTCAGGGAAGCCTTCTTCTTCCGCTTCCTTTGCCATACGATCATACATATCTGTCCATTCGTAATTCTCGCCCTCTGCAGCCTCTTTCAGATTCTCTGAAGTATCGCCCAGCATGCCAAGCTCTTTAAACCACAATTTTGCATGCTCTTTTTCATTGTCCGCCGTTTTCAGAAACAGTGCGGCAATCTGCTCAAATCCTGCCTTCTTTGCCACAGAAGCGAAATAAGTATATTTATTTCGGGCCTGTGATTCACCGGCAAATGCTTCCAACAAATTCTTCTCCGTTTTCGTTCCTGCATACTTGTTTGTACCCATAGCCTTCCTCCTTAAATAAACACATTTGCATTATTATTTTATCATAAAACTTAATACAAAACATCCAGTATTTTCAACGCATCCGCAATTCTTCCCGGCACAGCCAGACTGCGATCCATAATATCAATCCGGATGCTGATTTCCTTCGCCGTATTGAAAGTCACATAGCGCATATTCGGATTTTTGGATACAATCAGCATCAGTGGCGCCTTCACGGTCTTGTTCGACGCCTTGATTCCAAATTCCAGCTGCAGGATATTCTTCCCCTCATGTGCCTGCAAAAAGTCCCGAAAGCGCTGTTTTTGTGCGAGCCACTCCGTCGATTCTTTTTCCAGTCCGAAAAAATTTCCTTCGATTTCATAAATGGATTCTTCCTCGAACCCGTTCATTTGAAAATGGCGATCCTCGTTACTTGTCACCACAAAGTATGGCTTGAAGGTCATGAGTTTCTTTAAATTGCGATATACCTCGCTCCCCTCATAATCATCCACCAGATATTTGCGCAATTGTTCTCTGAACCGCGCCTTATCATCCGTCGTCATCGGCGCAAACAGCGCCTGATAAATGCCTGTCACCTGATATTTTTCACGGAATTCTCCAAAATATTTCTTGTAATCATCGGTGTCCGCCATCATTTTATAGCCTTCGGCGGAAGCCATTCCCGGACCCGCACTGATCAATATCGCATCTGCCCAGTGAAGCCGCTTGATTACCGCATTATAAACCGCATTGATATCGATATCACCCACGATATTCCCCCCTTTTTCCTATACCCGTTTCCGAAAAACCTCACACGCATACGCGCCGGACAGAAGCCGGCATTTTTCCACTCTCTGCGCCACGATAGGAATCTGTACATGCGCCAGTGCATCCGCTACCTGCAAATGCATCAGATTTCGAAATTCCTCCAGACTGACACCTTTGTCAAAATAAGCATTCACGCATCGCTCATCCACACTCATGCGATCGTCATGATGCTCCACATAATAAATCAGCCTGCGCGCATCCTCTTTTTCAAACCCGTCCTGATCCAATAACCCCGGAATCACCTCATCGCGTACGATCTCCATGCTGCGTTTCGGATGACCGTAATAATGCATATCCTCATCATCCGCCCGCCGTCCTCGCGTCTGGCAATCCGGTTTCCCGATATCATGAAGCAATGCACCCAGATAGATCATGTCATCATCCAGATCTCTTGGCAATCCCGTCACCGTATGAATACAATGCAGCCACAAATCATACTGATGCGCCTGATTTCTCTGATCAAAATCAAACATAATCCGTACCTTTGGCATCAGCCGGGCAATCTCTTCTCTCTTCTCATCAATCCGCTTTGCATCCGTTTCCTTTCGGAGCAATCCAATCAATTCCTTTAATGTCATGAGTTTCAAATTCTCCATCCAAACACATCACCCATATGGTACTTATGACACTGTGATAAGTCCATTTTACCCCATGCATCAGGCAATGCGCAAGTACTATTCACACGCGAAAAGAGCCGTCAGGATTGACGGCTCTTCTCTTATGTCACAACAAATTATTTAGGGAATTTACATATATAGCAGTTCAAAGATTGCTCCGCTGATATCCGCATCGATACGAAGGTCGTGAAGGCGTCGCATTCGCTCGGAAAGCGGTGCGGATGCACAGACAATTTCGTAGATGCGTGCCTTCAGATCATATGAGATCTGCATGCGATTAAGTCTGTCAAAAATCTCAGCGCGGGCATCCGTTTTTTGAACCTGGCCATCCAGCAACGTCAAAGCGATTTCAAACTGATCGCAGTCCGGCTCCTGAATCGTCAAGAGAAGCTGAGACAGCTTTTCGTCATAATGATAATCGATCCCTTCTTTTCGAAGTGTCTGGTTCACGCGAACCGCTGTCGGATTCGATACCCCGATGATGCGGATTTTGTAGACACGATGATTCATTTCATCCGGAAAATGATTGCCGGTGCGGTGCATGGTCAATACGGATTCTTCCGGATCACAACGGTATACAAATTCTGTCTGATAGCGGGACTGCTGAAGCTTTTGGTCGCTGCAGTCGTCTTCTATCATGGTATATTGCCCATCTGCTCCGTGGAATACCTGCAATTCGAGATATTTCGGATTATGCAGATGTGCACGGCTGTAATCTTCCGCAAGCGGAATGATTGCACCGGCCTTTGCCATAACCGGAATGGAATCAAGGGTACGATACATTTCCATTGTCCGATTGCCTTCATAGACATCGTGTGTGAAAAAGTCATACCAGATTCCCTGTGGCAGATAAATATCAGTCTTCGCGAGACAGGTCTTTTGATTTTGCGGCTTTGTAATCGGGCAGACCAAAAGCTGGCTTCCGAAATAGTATTCGTTGCCGTGCCGGTATGCCTCATCACAATCGTTGTGATAATAGAGCGGCTGCATCAAAGGAATGCCCTGCTCCGATGTCTCATAATTTGCAGTATAAAGATACGGAATCAGACGATGGCGCAGGCGCATAAAGTCCTGCATGATGCGATTCGCATCGGTTCCAAAGTTCCATGGTTCCTTTCCGTAAAACGGATTCGAGGTCGAGTGCAGACGCATGATAGGCGAGAAGACTCCGAACTGCACCCATCTGGTTGCAAGCTCGTCATTTTTTTCTCCCATCATATGGCCACCGATATCATGGCTCCACCAGCTATATCCCGCATTGCTTGCAGTCGCGGTAAAATACGGCTGAAAATCAAGCGACTCCCAGCTGTTGACCGTATCTCCCGAAAAGCCAACCGGATAGCGGTGACTTCCGATTCCTGCGTAGCGCGAGAATGTCAGTCCTCGATTGCCCTTGCGGCAGCTGTCTTTATAATGCAGATAATTGAGCATCCAAAGCGGATCAATACCCGGGATTTCCGATGTGGTTCCCTGCTGCCAGTCCATCCACCAGAAATCAACGCCCTGTTCTTCGAGCGGATGCAATAAATATTTAAAATAAGCATCCATAAATTTGGGATTGGTCACCTCAAACGGGATACGCTCCTCATTCTTGTAATCAACTCCAAGCGCTTTTGCCATCGGAACATATTGTGTTTCATGGCCTTTCACTCCATCTGCAGGATGCAGATTCAAAGTCACATGCAGTCCTCTCTCATGCAGTTCCTGCAAAAAGCGTTCCGGTTCCGGAAACAGTTCCGGATTCCAGCTGAATCCGGTCCATCCGCTTCCGTACTTTTCCGGCAGGCTGGTCATATGCCAGTCCATATCAACCACCGAAACAGCAATCGGAATCTGCTCCTGTGCGAAGCGATCCATCAGACTTACATATTCATCCTGCTGATACGGATAAAAACGGCTCCACCAGTTACCAAGTGTATATCTAGGCAACAGCGGTGTCTTTCCGCATAAATGATAAAAATCTTTCAAACAATCCAGATAATCATGACCATAACCAAAGAAGTAGATGTCAATTCCATCAATTTCACGAGGTCTGATCCATCCATCTTCCGTTATGACCGCGCTTTTGGAATCATCCAAAATCGCATATCCCTCGCGGGATAACAGTCCATCTTCCAGCGCAACAGCTCCGTTTGCATTGTCAAGCGTACGCGCTGTTCCTCCAAGTGTACGAACCTTGTCTCCGTATTTCCAGGTAGAGCCATAGATTCCAAACCCTTTTTGAAGCGTAATCTTTAACCCTTGCGGAGAGAATTCTTTTTGGTCGTAATATACATGAAGATCTCCGGTTTCAATCTCGAGACAGTCACCGTTGTATTTCACATCATATTCCGGCGAAGCAAAGTCACGCGATGTCACCAGTTGCGTATAGCCATCCACGAATTGTCCCGTGCTACTGTATTCAAGTCTGATTAATCGGCTGGTGAGCACGGTAATTCGATAATTCTTTCCTCTCATGTCTTTCATCATAACCCTTTTTGTTATTTAGTTTCCCCCCTGCATTTTTTGTCCGTAAAAAAGATAGGTTTTGTGTGCCGGAATTGTGATGGTTAAATTGCGATCATCCGACCATTGACATTTTGGTTCTTCTGCAAATACTTCCTCCAGCCCACATTCTTTTGTCAAACCAATTGCACCGAACGGAATCGTCATGGTAATTTCCGTATCATTATGGTTCATCACCATCACATGTGCCTGCGTTTCATCAAAACGCGCAAGTGCAATCACCTGTTTCTCGGCGCAGAGGAATTTCATGCTGCCTTCGCAAAGTGAGGAATATTCACATTTGCGATGAGAAAGTGTCTGATATAAATGATAAAACGGAGTCTCATGAAGATTTTCGTTCACACGATTCCATGGCATCGGCGCACGGAATCCCCCGTCATTTTCAGTCCATCCTTCAATTTCCAGTTCATCTCCGTAATAAACGGAAGGAGTTCCTATCATCATAAACTGGAAAATAACCGCACCGCGATAACTCTCCCAGTCTACATTTTCATGATGTAATCTGGATACATCATGGCTGTCAAACAGATTAAACTGATTCTGCCAGAATACAAACGGAATCTTGGCCAGATGCTGGCGCACACGCGCCTCCACATCTTCCGCAGTCATGCGATACGGCACATTGCGAATGATTTCGTTGCGCATTCCAAACAGATCGCCGGCTCCGAGATATTGGCGGATAATGCGACCAAATCCAAAATAGTTCATCGGCGCATCCCACTCATCGCCCTGCATATAAGTTCCGCAATCGCCCCAATCCTCGGCAAGAATATAAGCCTGTGGATTTTCTTCTCTGATTGCGGTACGAATTTCGCGCCACAGCGGACGATTCAGTTGGATTTCATCATTGCGTGCAAATACATCTGCCACATCAAATCTCCAGCCGTCAATGGAGTACGGCGGCTGTAACCATTTGCGCAAAACAGAATGTTTGTCACGATAAATCCGGTTGCGTAACTCTTCATTTCTGTAATCGAGTACCGGAAGGCTCTTGTATCCGGCCCATCCTTTATACTCATCGCTGTCTGCTTCAAAGAAATAAAAGCCTCTCTCCATACTGTTTTTGTCATGGAGCGCCTTCTGAAACCACGGTCCCTGCGTTCCTGTATGATTGATGGAAATATCAAGCACCAGTTTCATTCCGTTTTCATGAAGCGCTTTGCTCAAACGTGCAAGCGCTTCATCCCCGCCGAATCCGGCATCGACTTTTGTATAGTCGCTACAGTCATATTTGTGTGTACTCGGCGCCTCAAATATCGGATTGAGATAGACTGCCGTCACACCAAGTTCTTTCAGATACGGAATCTTTTCACGAATTCCATCCAGTGTTCCGCCATAAAAATCGAGCTTATGCTCATCATCATATTCCATTGGCCATTGATCGGTTCCGTTGCAAAAACGCTCCGGAAAAATCTGATAGAACACCTGAGATTTGACCCATTCCGGCTGCACATAATCGGCAAGCAGCACAAAATCATAGGTATGATCCGGAATATAGGTCGTGATTCCGTTTTGTGTGTAATAATAGATGGTATCCTCGGTAACCAGATGAAACTGATAGTTCATCCTAGGCTCAGTCATTTCGATAGAAGCCTCATAAATTGTTAGTCCGTTTGTCTCTTTCAGAGGATGCATCTCGGTCAAACATTCCGCGCCATTCGGCACTGTGCGCAGGAATATGTGTCTGACCTTCGCATCGTTGTATACTTGCAAGCGAATGGATACCCGCTCCTTCATCTTAGGGAGTGGAGGGACCACAAACTGCGGGCTTCCATCGCTGTATACACTTTCTAACCATTTTTCCATAGTTACCCCTTTACTGCTCCGGACATTCCTTCGACATAGAATCGTTGGAGTGCCACAAATAAAATTACGATAGGCAGTGAAATCAGGAGTGCACCAGCGGCAAATTGCGTGTAATACGCATCAATTCTTCTAAAATCGGTCAACCAGTTCAAACCAAGTGCAACCGTATACTGAGATTGGTTGTCACCAAGCATCATGCTAGGGAAAATATAGTCGCCCCACGGTCCGATGAATGATGTCAGTACCGTATAGATGATAACCGGTTTTGACATCGGAATCGTGATTTTTGTGAAGACCTGCCACTTGGTTGCTCCGTCAAGCAAAGCTGCCTCATCAAGTGACTTCGGGATTGTATCAAAAAATCCCTTCACTATATAATACCCCATTGCGGCTCCGGCTGCATTAACCAAAATCAATGCACCGAGTGTCTGGGCAATACCGATTCCCTTTAAAATGTTATAGACAGCAACCATTGACATGAATCCAGGGAACATTCCGATGATCAGCATAATTTTCATCAACATCATTCGGCCACCGAATCTGGTCTTGCTCAAAGAAAAGGCTGTCATTAAAACAATCAGACTGGTCAGGATACAGTTACAGGTTGCAACCAGCAATGTGTTGGTCCACCACTTTCCGAAATGAATCAGAGAAGTATCCGAAAACAGCTGTACAAAGTTGTTAAAGGTCAATCCCTTCGGGAAGAAATAACCGACATAATATCCGCTCTCTGCACGGAATGCAGTCAGGATAATCCATGTAATCGGGAATAACCAGATCACACTCAAAATCGTAAGCAAAATGTATCCCGGATGCACTTTTGCGGTGCGCATTGCGCAGAACAAAGTGACGAATCCGCAAACAAGCATGATCCAGAATCCAAAGCCAAAATGCGATACCATAAACTTGTGTTCCAGCACATGTGCCTTGTCAAGCAGACTCTTTGAGCTAAACAAAGTAAATACGGTAAGTGCGGTCTCAAGCGCTGCAACAATGGAATAGCAGATTGCCATTTTGCGGCTCGGACGCATAAACAATGCAATGCCAACTCCAAGCAACACCAATGCCAGAACAGGAATCGCAAGATACAAAATCTTTCCGGTCACTCGCATGTCGGCCGTCAAAAGTTTTGGTAATAATCCAACCATATTTCTGTTGTGATCACCATCCTTGATGAATGGCAAAAACAGTGCAACAAAAAAGAGAAGGCCGGAAACCAGAGTTCCTTTTCGATATCCGATATTCATTCCGATTGTATGATTTGTATTCATTACTGGAATCCCTCCTCATCCTTAATTGCTTTTGATCGGCTGTATGTGATCAATGAGATGGTAGCGGACAAAACAAAGATAATAATTCCGAGTGCTGCCGCATAGTTAAAGTCGTTGTTGTCCTTGGTCAGCTTGTAAAGCCAGGTAACCAAAAGGTCTGTCTTTCCGGCGCCCTTGTAATAATCCAGTGTGCTCGGACCACCTCCGGTCATAAAGTAGATAACACCGAAATTATTGAAGTTACCAATCAAGTTGGTAATCAGATACGGGGTCGTGATAAAGAGCATATACGGGAATGTAATCTTCGTGAATGTCTTTACCGGTCCTGCGCCGTCAATCTTTGCACTCTCATACAATTCCTTTGGAATATTCATCAGAATTCCCGTTACCATCAGCATGGTTGCCGGAATACCGATCCAAAGATTGACAATGATAATGGTTACTTTTGCCCATGTTCCGTTTGTCAAAAACGGAAGTGCCTGCGTTGTGAATCCCCACTTCTGCAACAGCACGTTGATGATACCGTTGCTGCCAAGCATGGTCGATACGACAAGCAAAGATACGAATGCCGGAATCGCCATGGTAAGCATGAAGATTGTGCGCCAGATTTTCTTTCCGCGAATGCCGTCTGAATTGATCAGAATTGCGAGGAACATTCCAAGGAAATAGCATGAGAATGTCGCAATCACACCCCAGACAAGTGTCCAGCCGAGTACCGGCCAGAAGGTTGCGGAGATATTGTTATTTGCTGATAAAATCTGTCGGAAAGTCTCAAGTCCGACCCATTTAAACAGATTTCCCGGTGGCTGATGATTCGCATCGTAATTTGTAAATGCCATCAGGATCATATATATCAGTGGAGTAATGGTGAATACCAGTATTCCCACAAATGGAATCGCCAAAAATGTGCGATAAATTTTCTTATCCAATAAAGCTTTGCATTCATCCACAAATCCCGGAACATGATGTCCGTTTTCTTTGGCGATGCGCGCGCGTTCTCCCGATCCGACTGAAATAATCCAGACCGCAATGACTACCAGTGAATATACAATGGTAGCAACGCCGTAAAGGAGGAACAACATGGAATTGTCGCCCTGAGCGATTTCATAAATTCCGATTTCCTCATTAAATACCATCCCCTGTTCCTGTGTTCCAAGGGTAAGCAGATTTTCGATGTGATTCACACCGCTTGTAATCATAAAGATGATGTATGTAATTTCAATTGCGAGAAATGCCAGTCCTTTTACGATCTGTCCCCGCACCATGTTTGAAAGACCCCAAATGAGGTACGATATCTTCGAAAAGATATCGCCCTCACGGAAGGCCTTTATGAAAGTGATTTTTTTCATAAGGTTGTCCTGTTTTTTATTGTCTATTATTCAAACGCTTTTGTAGTTACGCTCTGTACCAGGCTATCCAAGCTTTCCTGCAGATTTGCCTTTGTAATTTCACCGTTTACGATTCCGGTTCCAAGTGCTTCTGCCGGAGTCCAGTATGCATTGATCTGAGAAATTGCCGGCTGAGGAGTTGCAAATTCTGTCTGAGCAAGAAGTGCACAGGTAGAAATGTCGCTCATGATGTCAGCATTGTCAGTCAATGAAAGTGCAGTTGGTGGAGTAGAGTTCTTCTGATAACGAAGTAACTGGTTCTCTTCATTTGCAAAGAACTCAGCAAGCTGCTGTGCTGCAAGAGGAGCGCTTGTGTTGCTCTTTACTGCGAAGCACTTGTAATCTGCAAAGTTGGAAAGGTTTGCGGTCTTACCTGCGATTTCAACGGTAGGAAGTGCAACTGCACCAAGGTCATCACCGAGTGCCTCAAGCAACTCAGGATATCCCCAGGTACCTGTACAGATTGCTCCGAGTTTGCCTTCCTTCATAAGGCTTCCTGCAATACCGTCCTTGTCCTCGATATATTTTGGATTGTTTACAAGGTCAATGATATATTCTCCGGCAGCAAGTCCGTTTGCATTGTTCCATGTACAATCATCAGGTGTGGTTCCGTCCTCTCCGAACAAAGTACATCCAGCTGCATAGAACCAAGCTTCGATATACCATGAGTTTGAAAGGCTGCAAGCGAAGTTGTAAGTATCATCGCCGAGGTCTTTTGCCATCATTGTCTCAAGAGACTTTACTTCCTCTGCATTGAAAAGCTTCTTGTTGTAGAACATGAACCATGAGTTTGGAGTAAATGGAACACCATATAATTCTCCGTTCATGGAGCAGGCATCCAAAGCACCCTCACTGTAAAGTCCTTTTAAAGTATCTGCATCATATGTAATTGGGTATACAAGACCTTCTTCTACCAGCTGTGGGATAGATCCTGAAGGCATAATGAATACATCAGCTGCATTATCCGGGTCAGTTTCCAACTGCTCAACCGACTCATCTACATTGATGATTGTAATTTCAAAGTCACACTTGTACTCCGGATGTGCTTCATCAAATCTTGCGCACATATCTTCGGTCAGTTCATAATCCTCTTCCGAAGTCCAAAGCTTTAAGCTTACTGCCTGTGGGTTCTCTGCGCTTGCTGCGTTGCCTGCAGGCTTCTGGGTGTTTGACTTGTCGCTTCCGCAGCCGGCAAAAGCGGTTACAGTCAAAGCAGACATCATTGTCAAAGCAAGTAGTCTTTTTCTCATTTCTCTTCCTCCAATAACTATAAGTTTAAAAGTTTTATAAACAGGGCGTCAGCTGCCGCCTATTTATCGAGTGATAATACATAATATTCCCACGGAGCAAAGGTCTGATCCTGCAACTCGGATCTGTCAATCTTTCTGCTCTTGGTCTCCGGTGCACCGTCTGCCTGTCCGTGAATCAAAACAGTTGCATTCGCATATTCCGCGAAGTCTGCTCCTTTTACATGCAATTCATTTTTGCTGAGATTGATCAGCACCACTACGGTGTCATCATCCTTGGTTCTCGAAAAAGCAACCATTGACTTGCTTCCGGTTTCAATTTCGGTAATCTCGCCGCCCGCTGTGCCTGCATATAATGCAGGATGATTTTTTCTCACCTCTGAAAGTGCCTTGATCAGCGGTCTGTAATCGGCCGTTCCCTTATCCCATGCAATCGTGTCTTTTTCCATAAATGCAATCGCATGATCATATCCGATTTCATCAGAACTGTATACCAGCGGCTGCCCCGGAATCGTGAACAAGTAAGTCCAGAATGCCGGAATCTCCTGCGTGCCAAAGTTCTCAACGATGGTTCCTTCGTAAGAATTCTTGTCATGATTGTCCAGGAAGTTCAAAGGATAGGTTCCTTCCGGATAATTCTTTCCAAGATACAGTCTCAACCGGTCTGCGGTTTTTGATCCGTTTGCAACCGCAACCATGTTGTCATACAAATCCCAGTTATAATTCTCATCAAATGCCTGATTCAATAAGGCTTTGGTCTTGCCATCCTCTGCCAGCATATAAACCGGTTTGATTTTGTCCAACTCGGTTCTCGCTTCTTCCCAGAAGTCAACCGGCACTCCGGTCGCATAATCGCATCGGAATCCATCCACATCGAATTCCTTGACCCAGTAGGCCATGCTGTCAATCATTTCCTTACGCATGTCCTTGTTGTCGAAATTCAAATCTGCGACATCCGGCCATCCCATATTCTTCGGGGAAATAATCTCGCCGTTTTCCTGTGTGTACCAATCCGGATGCTCTGTAATCCACTCGCAATCCCAACCTGTATGATTGGCAACCCAGTCCATCATGACATGCATCTCTTTTTCATGCGCCAGTTCGATCAGTTCTGCGAAATCCTCCTTGGTTCCGAATTCCGGATTAATTTCACAGTAATCCGTAATCGAATAGTAGGATCCGAGTTTTCCCGACCGTTTGGTCTCTGAAATCGGATGTACCGGCATCAGCCAGATAATATCGATTCCCATGTCCTTGATTTCGTCAAGATGTTCGGCAAAGGCGTCAATCGTGCCTTCCGGGGTATATTGGCGAATATTCACTTCATAAATTGCTGAAGCATTTGCCCACTCCGGTGCTTCGCCAGTCTCGCCTGTCACCTGTGTTTCCTTCCCGGTCTGTCCGCAGGAAGTAAGCATCAGCATTGCTGCAAGGATACCGATCCCAAAATTTCTTTTTCTCATAAATCGTTCTCCACTCTTTTGTTTTGCCATCTGTTAACGATATTTTTTCTCAATTCCGTTAACCGATTAACTAAGATGGAGTATAATTTGGTTTACCGGTAAAGTCAAGTACCCAATCCCAAGTTTGTCGCATTTTAACAGAAATTGCATTTCGCTTTTGTGCGCTTTTTACCCTCTTTTCGTTAATCGTTAAACTCGTAACGTACAAAAAAAGAGCATGGGAAGGCAGTAATTTCCCATGCTCAGGCTTCTTTTGATCCGATATCCTGTCTTTATACTCCGGTCTTCATCGGTGCAACCGAATCTCCGTCTTTTAATTCGACATCCAGAATAATATTGGCTGCCACATCCTTGCTGTCTTCCACCATCTGGAACAGCAGTTCCCCGGCTCGATTCGCTTTTTCCACTATATTCTGCGAAATGGAGGTCAGCTGTGGATATGCATAATCGCATTCCGGCAATCCGTCAAATCCAATGACTGAAATATCTTCCGGTATGCGCACTCCTGTCAGATGCAGACCCTTCATCACACCAAAGGCCAACAGGTCAGACATTGCCGCCACCGCGGTAAACTTCTTCTTGTCAAACGGAATCTGCTTTCCGACGCGCACCCCCTCTTCATAAAAGGTGCTCGCAATAAACACATTCTCTCCGGTAAATGGCACATTCTGCTCTTTGCATGCCTCGACAAATCCTTCATATCGTGAGCGAATAACTCCTGACTCCTCCATCTTCGGTGTCACAAATGCAATCTCGCGATGTCCCAGTCCAATCAGGTAACGCCCCATCAGATAGCCGCCCTTATGGTCGTCAATTCCGACATTTGCAATATCTTTTCTGGTATTATAGCTGTCTACAAACACCATCGGTACCTTCAGCTTTGCAAGAATGGCATCTTCTTCTTTGTCATATGGTCCCAGGAATACAATACCATCCACATTCCAGGTTGAAAACAGCGAAACCACTTCGCCGCATGCGCCCACACATCGCGTCATCATATAATACCCACGGCTGCGGATATATTTTTCCAAATGTGACAGCATATGCGCATAATACGGACTCGAAGCAAAATCATCATCATCTGACAGGTTCGGAATCACGACCGCAATGATCCGGCTCTTCTTACTGGCCAGACTTCGCGCCATGGCATTCGGACGATAATCATGCTCCTCAATAATTTTCATAACTCGCTCAATGGTCTCCTGAGACACTTTGTGATGGTTCCCATTGATTACATTCGATACGGTGACCGCACTGACACCGGCCTCACGGGCAATATCTTTCAGATTCATGTTGTCCCCCTTCATAGGTTAACTAGTTAACTATAACCCTATCATAGGCTTCCGCGAAAGTCAAACCCATGGGAGAGACTCAGATGTTCAAGTCTCGCTCGCGAGACTTGGCGCGAGATTTGCGTCAGCGTAGCTGACATATTTCATATGCAAATCTCTGTGCATCCTCGCGGAGCGTTTATCTCAGTCGGAGATTGTAATCCCGACTGAGATAATTCTCTGAAAAGTTATAAATTGGTATAACCCATGAGATAGGTATCCACTTCGCGGGCACAGGCGCGTCCTTCTGCGATAGCCCAGACCACGAGAGACTGGCCCCGGTGCATATCGCCTGCGGCGAAGTATTTGGTATCCGGGATACGATATGAATCAGGTGCGGTTGCAACGGTATTGCGCGGACCGCATTTGATGGAAAACGCATCCACTGTATAGGATTCGCAACCGGTGAAGCCTGCTGCAATCAAAAGCAGATCACATCGAATGGTCTTCTCGGTTCCTTCCACATATTCCGGTTTGCCATTTGCAAAAGAAACCTGTACAGTTTCGATTTGTTTGATGGCACCTTTTTTGTCCGGAATCACACGCTTAATTGTGGTTTCATAGACGCGGGGATCCCTGCCAAAGACATAGATGGACTCCTCATGACCGTAATCGACTTTCTCGATCTTCGGCCACTCCGGCCACGGATTTGAAGCCAGGCGCTCCTTCGGAGGCTTTGGCATCATCTCAAGTGCGGTGACGGACTTTGCCCCATGACGGATTGCGGTTGCGATACAGTCATTTCCGGTATCACCACCGCCGACAATCACCACATGTTTGCCGGCCGCATTGATATAACCGCCGGTTTCCTTAAAGGAAGCAACCGTATGATCCGGTGCTTTCATCAGTGCTTTCGTGGTTTGTGTCAGGAATTCGACTGCGGGAATAATATTCTTTACCTTCGCAGGATCTGCTGTATCAAGCATGCGTGCCTGCTTTGCGCCACAGCAAAAGACCAGCGCATCATATTCTTTTAGTCTTTCGTCCAGTTCCCGGTCCATACCGACATTACAGCCGGTATGGAAGCGAACGCCTTCTTTTTCCATCAGACTGCGACGACGGCGAATCACGGATTTGTCGAGCTTCATATTCGGAATGCCATACATCAGAAGACCTCCGACTTCGTCCTCACGCTCATAGACATCTACGACATGGCCTCTGTGATTTAATGTGTCGGCCACAGCCAGCCCTGCAGGACCGCTTCCGATGACCGCCACACGCTTTCCACTGCGGATTGCGGGGATTCGTGGTTTGATATAGCCTTTTTCAAAGGCCTGTTCAACCAGATATAGTTCATTGTCATGGATGGTAACCGCGTCTCCGCTCTGCCCGCACATGCATGCTTTTTCACACAATGCCGGACAGACACGCCCCGTGAATTCCGGGAAATTGCTGGTCTTTTGCAATCGTGAAAATGCATGTGCATCATGCTCACAACTGATTTCTCCGTTCCATTCCGGAATCAGATTGTGCAGCGGGCATCCTGTCACCATTCCGCTCAGATTCATCGCCGACTGGCAAAAAGGGACACCGCAATTCATGCACCGACCCGCCTGTTCAATTCGAACATCATGTTCAAGAGGTTTATGAAATTCATCAAAGTTAAGGATTCGCTCCTGTGGTGAAATGGTTCTGTTTCTAATTGCATTTTCCATCTTTCATTCTTCCTCTCTTACTCTGTCAGTTCTTTGAATGCTTCGAGCACCGCATGCTCATAATCAATGCCCTGCTCCTCATACTTACTGATTGCTGTCAGCATCTTCTGATAATCATTCGGTACAATCTTTTTGAAGTCCGGAATGTAATCTTCGAAATGATCCAGGACTTCCCGGCCAAACTGCGAACCGGTTTCTTTTACATAATCTTCGATAATCTGTCGCAATTCTGCGATATCATACTTTTCCGTCACCTCGCAAAGTGATGCCATATCCTTGTTCATGCGCAGATAAAGGGTATGCTCACGGTCGAGTACATAGGCAATTCCGCCGCTCATGCCGGCCGCAAAATTCTTTCCTGTCATGCCCAGAATCACAGCACGACCTCCGGTCATATATTCCAGTCCGTGATCACCGCAGCCTTCTGCGACGGCAACCGCACCGGAATTACGTACACAGAATCGCTCCCCTGCAATTCCGCAAACATAGGCCTTTCCGGCTGTTGCACCATAAAGTGCCACATTGCCGATGATAATATTTTCATGTGCCGGATAAGTTGCCAAATCGGACGGTTTCACAATCAGTTTTCCACCGGACAGGCCCTTTCCGAATCCGTCATTTGCATCACCGTCGAGACGCAGTGTCACTCCCTTCGGCAAAAATGCGCCAAAGGACTGGCCACCGCCGCCGTGTGCACAGACGCAAATGCTGTCATCCGCAAGGCTGTCTGCAAAATCCGCTGTCACTTTACTGCCCAACAATGTGCCGAAGCTTCTGTCTGTACTTGATATTTCCACCGAAAGATTCAGCGGTCCCGCACTTGTATTTTTCTTAAATTTTTCATAGGCCGGGATCAATACTTTTGCATCGAGTGTTTTTTCCAGTTCAAAATTATATGCAGCCTTGCTGTCAAAATGGGTATCTGTGCGGCCTGCATATTTCTGATCCAGGATACGACTCAAATCTGCAGCATCCTTGCAGCGCGCTTTCGGCACACTGCGCATGCACAGCGAATCGGTATGACCCACCATTTCTTCCACGGTTCTAAATCCCAGTTCGCTCATGATTTCGCGCAGTTGTCTCGCAACAAAGTGCATGAAATTCATTACATATTCCGGCTTGCCGCAGAAACGCTTACGCAATGTTTCATTCTGCGTTGCAATTCCGACAGGGCAGGTATCTTTTGAGCACACTCTCATCATCATACAGCCCATACATACAAGCGGTGCGGTTGCAAAACCGAATTCTTCCGCTCCAAGCAAAGCTGCGATGGCAACATCACGACCGGTCATTAATTTTCCGTCTGTTTCAAGTACCACGCGGCTTCTCAATCCATTGTCCATCAGCGACTGATGTGCTTCGCTGACGCCAAGCTCCCATGGCAGTCCCGCATGATGTACCGATGAAGACGGAGCAGCTCCCGTTCCTCCGTCATAACCTGACACCAGGATTACCTGTGCACCGGCTTTTGCAACGCCGGATGCAATGGTTCCGACACCTGCTTCCGATACGAGTTTTACCGAAATTCTTGCGCGGTCATTCGCATTTTTTAAGTCATAAATCAACTGTGCCAGATCTTCGATGGAATAAATATCATGATGTGGCGGAGGCGAAATCAATGCCACACCCGGAGTTGAAAATCGTGTTCCGGCCACCCATGGATAGACCTTCTTTCCCGGCAAATGACCACCTTCACCCGGCTTTGCGCCCTGTGCCATCTTAATCTGAATTTCGGATGCGCTCTGGAGGTATCGGCTTGTCACACCGAATCTTCCGGACGCCACCTGTTTTACTGCGCTGTTGCGCTCTGTTCCGAAGCGCGCAACATCCTCACCGCCTTCTCCGGTATTGGATTTGCCACCAAGTCTGTTCATTGCAATGGCCAGTGTCTCATGCGCCTCTTTTGACAATGAACCATAAGACATTGCTCCGGTCTGGAAACGCTTCACGATTTCGTCCTCCGATTCAATCTCCTCAATCGGAACCGGTTTCTTCGCCGGAACGAACGAAAGCAGGGCACGCAATGTATGCGGCCGGTTTTCATCATCAACCATCTGTGCATATTCTTTAAATCGCTCGTAATCACCTTCACGCACAGCGCGCTGAAGTGTCACAATTGTCTTCGGACTATACATATGATCTTCCTTGTCATCACCGTTCCTTAAAGAGTGGAATCCGATGGAATCAAGGCCGGTCTCTGTAGGTAAGCCAAGCGGATCAAATGCGCGATTATGACGCAATTCCACATCCTCTCCGATTTCTTCGATTCCGATGCCGCCCACACGGCTGGTAATTCCGGTGAAATAGCGGTCCACAAACTTTTGAGACAAACCAATTGCCTCAAAAATACGCGCAGACTGATACGACTGTAAGGTTGAGATTCCCATCTTGGCTGCAATTTTGACAACGCCTCCCAAAAGCGCCTTGTTGTAATCTTTGATTGCAGTATGATAATCCTTGTCAAGGATTCCGATATCAATCAGTTCGGAAATGCATTCATGAGCCAGATACGGATGAATCGCGCGGGCACCAAAGCCAAGCAGCGTTGCAATCTGATGTACATCTCGTGGCTCCGCACTCTCGAGAATGATTGACACTGCGGTTCTGCGCTTGGTCTGCACCAAATGTTGCTCCACGGATGATACCGCCAGGAGCGATGGAATCGGCATATGGTTTTCGTCCACACCACGGTCTGACAAAATAATAATATTCACTGCATCTGCCACAGCACGATCCACCGATACATTCAACTGTTCGAGTGCACGCTCAACCGGCGTATTCTTGTAATACAAAAGCGAAATTTTTCTCACGCGAAATCCCGGCTGGTCCAATGCTTCCATTTTCATCAGATCCACACCGGTCAAAATCGGATTTTGCACTTCAAGCACACGGCAATTGTCACTCTTTTCTTTTAAGAGATTTCCATCCGAACCGATATATACAGTTGTATCTGTTACGACTTTCTCACGCAGCGAATCAATCGGCGGATTCGTCACCTGCGCAAACAGCTGCTTGAAGTAGCAAAACAGCGGTTGATGGTGTCCGGACAGCATCGCAAGCGGTACATCGGTTCCCATCGACACAGTTGGTTCTACCCCATTCATTGCCATCGGCAGAATCTGCTCTTTCACATCCTCATAGGAATAACCGAATACTTTATATAATTTATCGCGCATTTCCTGTGAATGGGTCGGAATTTTGCGATTCGGTATACTCAGCTGATCCAGCTTCAGCAAATAGCGATCAAGCCATTCCCCGTATGGCTTTGCCTTTGCATATCTCTCTTTACATTCTTCATCCGAAATGATTCTGCCCTCTACGGTATCAACCAAAAGCATATGTCCCGGTGACAGGCGGGATTTGCATTCGATCAGTTCATCCGGAATGTCGAGAACGCCAACTTCGGACGCCAGAATCAGGCGTCCGTCTTTTGTCACATAATAACGGGAAGGTCGCAACCCGTTTCGATCCAGGGTTGCACCAAACAATTCTCCATCCGTGAACAGGACTGCTGCCGGTCCGTCCCACGGTTCCATCATTGTCGCATAATAATGATAAAAATCTTTTCGTTCCTGCGCCATGAAATCGTTGTGTGTCCACGGCTCCGGAATCGTCAGCATCATTGCCAGCGGAAGCGGCATGCCGTTCATATACAAAAATTCCAGCGTGTTATCGAGCATCGCCGAATCCGATCCGGACGAAGCGATGACAGGATATACCTTTCCGAGTTCTCCTCCGAACACTTCAGAAGACATGGTCTCCTCACGGGCAAGCATACGGTCACTGTTACCGCGAATGGTATTAATTTCACCATTATGGGCAATCATTCTGTATGGATGTGCGCGTTGCCATGACGGAGTGGTATTGGTCGAGAAACGGCTATGCACAAGTGCAATGGCAGTTTTATAATCTTCCTCCATCAAATCTTCATAGAAGCGGCGCAGCTGTCCAACCAGAAACATTCCCTTATATACGATGGTTCTTGAAGAAAAAGAACAAATATACGTATCCTCTGACGACTTTTCATACTCGCGTCGCAGACAGTAAAGTCTGCGCTCGAATGCCATACCTGCTTCTGCATCTTCCGGTCGTTCAATGAAGCATTGGCTGATATAAGGCATACAATTTTTTGCCGCCTCGCCCAGGATTTCCGGATGAATTTCCACATCACGCCAGCCAAGCACATGCAGATTTTCTTTCTGTGCAATCACTTCGAGCATTCGCTTGGCAAACATTCGTTTCATGGCATCCTGTGGCAGATAAAACATACCGATTCCGTAATCCCCGGCATTTTTTAATTCAATCCCGATTTCTTTTGCCTTGCGTGCAAAAAAATCATGTGAAATCTGAACCAGAATACCAACACCATCGCCGACTTTTCCGCTTGCGTCTTTTCCTGCACGATGTTCCAGTTTTTCAACAATCGAAAGTGCATCATCCAGGACGCGATGATCCGCATGTCCATCAATATTAATTACCGCTCCGATTCCACAGGCATCGTGGTCATTCATCCAAGTTTTCATTCTTTCCCGTTTTCCTTCCTAAATATCTACCTTTATATGCATTGATTAACGCAAAGAGAATAACATCTGGCCGTAGGTCGGATAGCTCAGATACTTCTCCGGAATCAATGCTTCTGCCTCATCGGCATATTTGCGCAATACATCCATATCCGCAAGAATTGTCTGCTGATAGAACTGTGCAGTCTCAAGTCCATCCTCTTTCTGTTCCGCAAGCTGTGTATCTCCTGCAAGTTTTTCCAAAGCTTCCTGCATTGCAGTTCCTGCCGCATCCAGTTTTTCGAGAAGGGACAGCTCCATGGTGCAGGCGCTTGCTGACAGAAGCTGCTTCTTTTGCATTGCCTCATGGCTCAAATCGTTCTGATATGCAATCAGGCCTTCGGTCAAATCTTTGCGTACCATTTCCTGCATGGTCAAAGATTCGATATGGATGGACTTTGCATAATTTTCAAGCAAAATCTCATAGCGTGAATACAATTCCTCTTTTGTAAAAATATGATGTTTGGTAAAGAGTTCAACCGATTCTTCTTTGATCCAATATGGCATTGCATCCGGAAGAGACTTCAGATTCAACAGTCCGCGCTTTGCAGCTTCCTCTACCCAGCTTTCGGTATATCCGTTTCCGTTGAACAACACTCTCTTATGCTTGCTTAAAATATCCTGCAACATGGAAAGGACAAATGCTTTCTGATCGTCTCCCTTATAGGATTCCAGTTTCTCGTAAATGCGTGTCAATTCTTCTGCCACCGCTGTATTCAATACGATATTTGCGTTTGCAACAGATACTGCGGAACCCGGCATACGGAACTCAAATTTGTTTCCGGTAAATGCAAATGGAGATGTACGGTTTCTATCTGTATTGTCCTTTGTGAAGTGTGGCAGTACAGTTGCGCCCATAGCCATCTGTACTTTTCCCGCGCTCTGATAAGCCTGACCTTCTTCCACACTCTTTAATAAATCTGCAAGTTCGTCTCCTACGAAGATGGAAATAATTGCAGGTGGTGCCTCATTTCCGCCAAGTCGATGGTCATTGCCTGCAGAAGCAACAGACAGACGAAGAATTGGTGCATATTCATCCACTGCCGCAATCACTGCCATAAGGAATACCAAAAACGGAATGTTCTCGCCCGGATTCTTCCCCGGATCGAGCAGGTTCATACCTGTATCGGTACATACAGACCAGTTGTTATGCTTTCCCGAACCATTGATTCCCTCAAATGGCTTTTCATGTAAGAGGCAGGCGAAATTATGCTTGTCCGCAACTTTCTTCATCACTTCCATCGTCAGCTGGTTGTGGTCCACCGCGATATTTGCGGTTTCAAAAACAGGTGCAAGTTCATGCTGTGACGGAGCCACCTCGTTGTGCTTTGTCTTTGCCGGAATGCCGAGTCTCCATAATTCCTCATCGAGATCGTGCATATATGCGGATACCTTTGGCTTGATCACACCAAAGTAATGATCCTCCATCTCCTGTCCCTTTGTTGCCGGTGCACCGATCAGCGTTCTGCCGGTGAAAAGCAGATCCTTTCTCTTCTTGTAATATTCCTTATCAATGAGGAAGTATTCCTGTTCAGAACCGATTGTGGTATTGACGCGCTGCACATCCTTATAACCAAGTGCATGCAATACTTTCACTGCTTCCTGGGAAAGCGCTTCCATGGAACGCAAAAGCGGAGTCTTCTTGTCAAGTGCTTCTCCGCCGTAAGAACAGAATGCGGTTGGAATGTACAACGATCCGTCCTTGATAAATGCAGGTGAAGAAGGATCCCATGCTGTATATCCGCGCGCCTCAAAGGTTGCACGCAAACCGCCTGAAGGGAAGCTCGACGCATCCGGTTCCCCTTTCACCAGTTCTTTTCCCGAAAATTCCATAATAATGGTTCCGTTCTCACAAGGAGAGATAAAACTGTCATGCTTCTCTGCGGTCAAACCGGTCATCGGCTGAAACCAGTGTGTGAAATGTGTGGCACCATTCTCGATTGCCCACTCTTTCATGGTTGCGGCAACGCAGTTTGCCACATCGAGTTCAAGATGTGTTCCTTTCTCAATGGTCTTGTGGACAGCCTTATAGGTGTCCTTCGGAAGGCGCTCACGCATCACCTTGTCGTTAAATACCAAACAACCAAATTCTTCTGTCAATTTACTAGCTTCCATCTTTTTCCTCCTATTGTCCGGATAATCCGTAATTTGAAAGTACACGTGCCGAAGGATCGTTGACATTACATCCTTCCCACGATTTATTTGGCATCCAAAAATCTACCACCATCTGTGATTGATTCGGATAATATTGTTCAAACAGTTCACGATACAGCAACGATTCCTTCGTAAACGGTGTCGCATGAGAATATTTCCTGCATGCTTCTTCAAATTCCATGTCACTGTATCTGCTTTGCGCATAATCGATGAGATCATCTCGCAGAGAATGGCCTACCGCATCCGAAAATGCTGCCTTCTCGCGCATCAAAATCTCATGTGGAATCACCGCATCTTTTTCAAAGGCTTTTCTCAACAGATATTTGCCGATTCCATAATGATTCCGCTTCTTTTCCGGATCAATTGCCATTACATAATCCACAAAATCCAAATCGCCAAACGGTACACGGGCCTCGAGTGAATTTACGCTGATACAGCGATCTGCACGAAGCACATCATACATATGAAGCTCACGCACACGCTTTTGCGCTTCCTCCTGAAATGCTTCTGCCGACGGCGCAAAATCTGTATATTTATATCCAAAGATTTCATCCGAAATTTCTCCGGTCAAAACCACTTTGATATCCGTATTTTCATGAATCCATTTGCAAAGCAGATACATACCGATTGATGCTCGCACGGTTGTAATATCATAGGTACCCAGTGCTGCAATCACCGGTTCCAGTGCATCGATGACATCCTGTCTGCTGATTATCACCTCATGATGGTTACTGTGAATGTAGTCTGCAACGGTTCTTGCATATTTCAAATCGATTGCATCCTCATCCATTCCGATTGCAAATGTTTCGATTGGATGATCTGCCAGTCTGGCAGCCACGCCGCATACCAGCGAAGAATCCAATCCTCCGGAGAGAAGAAATCCAACCTTCTCATCGGCCTCCAGTCTCTTTTCAATTCCACGACACAGCTTGTCATGAATCTGTTCTGTGATTGCATCGAGATCCGAATCCGCCTTTTGCCTTGCCTCGGTCATATCGCGATAGCAAACAAACTCGCCGTTGTCATAATAATGTCCCGGCGGAAACGGCATGATTTTGTCGCACACTCCGACCAGATTCTTTGGTTCAGATGCAAACAGGATTGCTCCTGCTTTGTCATAGCCGTAATACAATGGACGAATTCCAATCGGATCACGCGCTGCAACAAAGCAGTTTCTGTCACCGTCATAAATCACACATGCAAATTCCGCATCCAGGAGTGCAAACATTTTGCACCCCAAACGTTCATACAACGGCAACAGTATTTCACAATCACTTTCACTCACAAAATGTTCTCCGAGATTCTTCAGATATTCTTTTAAATATTTGAATCCGTAAATCTCTCCGTTGCAAACCACCTTATGCTTTCGATATGAAAACGGCTGCATTCCGGCTTCATTCAATCCCATAATCGCCAGACGGTTAAAGCCGAGCCATCCTGCACCGGTTTTCTCTGTTCGGGACATATCCGGTCCACGCGAATGTGTCCGGTTCAACAATTCTTCAAACACTTCACCGGATATTTCCGCATCCGCATAAGTTAGTATTGCGCACATTTGATTTCCTCCTTATTCAACATCTGCAAGTGCTGCAGGTCCTTCCTCTCCGGTACGGATCTTCACAACATTATCAAGGCTGTATACAAAAATCTTTCCATCTCCGATATGTCCGGTGTAAAGTGCCTTCTTGGCAGCATCAATGACATCCGATACCGGAATCTTGCTAACAACCACTTCCAATTTAATCTTAGGAAGCAGAGTCGCATCCATTTCTACTCCACGATACATTTCTCCGGAGCCCTTCTGAACACCGCATCCCATTACCTGGGTTACCGTCATTCCCATGACACCGAGTTCATTCATTGCACGACGCAGCTTGTCATAGCGGGAAAGCTTTGCAATAATAACAACTTTGTAAATATTCGAACCAGGTACCGGTGCAGATACAACCGGAACTGCTGCATCATAATCGTCTACTCCAATGTCTGTATTTTCATTGATTGACATGTTCAATGTATTTGATACATCCATGATTGCAAATCCTGAATAAGCAGATGCAAGGCCATGCTCTGTCTCATCCAGACCGAGGATTTCCTCCTCTTCGCTGACACGAAGTCCCATAATCTTTTTGATTGCAAAAAATGTAATGCCGATTGTCACAACGGTCCATGCTGCTGTTGCAAGCATTCCGAGTGCCTGAATTCCAAGGAGTTTGAATCCGCCGCCATAGAACAATCCTACAAGCTGGTTTCCGGATGCATCGGCGATGGAATATCCCGGTGCACTGGATGTTGCAAATAAGCCGACAGCAAGTGTACCCCAGATTCCGTTTAAGCAATGTACTGCGACAGCACCTACCGGATCATCCACATGAAGCTTGTAATCCAGGAACCATACTCCGAAGCAAACCAAAAGTCCGGCAACAATACCGATGATAATAGAACCCAATGCATCAACCGCATCACATGGTGCTGTGATTGCTACCAGTCCTGCCAAAGATGCATTCAGACACATTGATACATCCGGCTTCTTATATTTGATCCAGGTGAAAATCATACATGTTACAGTTGCGAGTGCCGGAGCAATGGTGGTTGTCACAAACACACTGCCAAGCTGTTCTACAGAGGTGCAGGCTGCACCGTTGAATCCGTACCATCCAAGCCAGAGGATGAATACGCCAAGTGATGCTGCCACGAGATTATGTCCCGGGAATGCATTTACTTTTGTTACCTTACCGCTCTTATCTCGTTCATACTTGCCAATACGAGGTCCAAGAATTGCTGCTCCGATCAAAGCCGAAATACCGCCGACCATGTGGATACAGTTGGAACCTGCAAAATCGTGGAAGCCGAGTTGGGAAAGCCAGCCGCCTCCCCATGTCCAATGCGCTTCCACCGGATAAATGATTGCGGAAATCACGGCCGAATAGACACAGTACGATAAAAACTTCGTACGCTCTGCCATTGATCCGGAAACAATTGTTGCCGTAGTCGCACAAAAAACTAAATTAAAAACAAAATTCGACCAGTCGAAATCCGCATAATTGCTGAAAATATCGAATCCCGGTTTTCCGATGAATCCTACGAGATCTTCTCCCAAAAACAATCCAAAACCGATTAAAATAAAGACAACCGTTCCGATACAGAAATCCATCAGATTCTTCATAATGATATTTCCTGTATTCTTTGCCCTTGTAAATCCGGCTTCACACATTGCAAATCCGGCCTGCATCCAAAATACCAATGCTGCGCCGATCAAAAACCAAACGCTAAATACTTGTTCATTCATATGCTTTCTCCTCTCGCACTTCATTATTTGTCTGCTTCGGGCCCAAAACAGAAAAAGCGCCTCAGAGTTCTTCTTTCAGAAGTTCTCCAAGACGCCTTTGTCTTCATGGCTATGAATTCTACTTGACCCCGGTCTGTTCGTCAAGTCATCTTTCAATTTGCTTATTAAATTAATTTTTTCTTTTCAAAACATAATTTTAAAAACTTTCTTCCATGATTTATTAAGATTTTTAAATCTGTTCCATAAGATTGACCATCTCGATTGCGGACAGTGCACAGTCATACCCCTTGTTTCCTGCCTTGCTTCCGGCTCTTGCAATTGCCTGTTCAATATTCTCTGTCGTTACGATTCCAAACAGCACCGGCATATGTTGCTGCAGAGAAATCTGTGCAATGCCTTTTGAAACTTCGTTGCAGACATAATCATAGTGTGATGTCTGCCCCCGAATTACCGTGCCAAGACAAATAATGGCATCATATTTGCCGCTCATGGCCAGTTTCTGTGCTACGGTAGGGATTTCAAACGCTCCCGGAACCCAGGCTGCAGTGATATTGTCCTCCTGCACGCCATGGCGCACCAGACCGTCCACAGCTCCGCCCAACAATTTGTTGACGATAATCTCGTTAAATCTGGAAGCGACAATCGCCACCTTCATTCCTTCTTTTGCGACAAGTTTGCCTTCGAGTAAATTGATTTCTTTCATGTTTGTTCTCCTTATTGTTCTGTTTTAGACGAATCTTCGCTATCCCACCTGAATCTGCCGGAAAATATGTCCCATTTTTTCCTGCTTGGTCTTCAAGTATTTGCGGTCGAATTGCTGTGGTTCAATTTCAATCGGAACACGCTCCAGAATATCCAGGCCGAATCCGTCCAGTCCGTAAACCTTGTCCGGATTATTGGTCATCAGACGCAAACTCTTGGCGCCCAAATCGCGCAAAATCTGAGCCCCTACCCAATACTCGCGTAAATCCGGTGCGAATCCGAGTTTTACATTTGCCTCCACTGTGTCAAATCCCTGCTCCTGCAATGCATATGCTTTGATTTTATTAATCAGTCCAATTCCGCGTCCTTCCTGTCTCATATACAAAATCACACCACGACCTTCCTGCTCAACCAGCTCCATTGCTTTTTGCAACTGCTTTCCGCAATCACATTTCATCGAGCCGAATGCATCTCCTGTCAGGCATTCCGAATGTACACGACAAAGCAGATTTTCACCATCTCCAATGTCGCCCTTGACCAAAGCCACATGATGCTCTCCTGTCAGCTGGTTGATATAGCCATACATTTCAAATTCGCCCTGTTCCGTCGGTAATTTTGCTTTTGCCTCACAGACAACATGCTTCTCATGGATGCGACAATAATTTTGCAGGTCGGCAATTGTGATAAATTTCATATCATATTGCTGCGCAATCTCCCACAATTGCGGGGTTCTCATCATTGTGCCGTCCTCATTCATGATTTCACAGCAGACGCCAACCTGTCGAAGTCCCGCAAGTCTCATCAGATCAACTGTAGCTTCCGTATGCCCATTTCGCACCAGCACACCACCCTTTTTTGCAATCAGTGGAAATACATGGCCCGGGCGGCGAAAATCATCCGCAGTCGCAGTTTCAGATGCCAGGGCACGCATAGTCAGTCCCCGTTCCTGTGCGGAGATTCCCGTTGTCGTATCCATATGATCCACAGAAACCGTAAAAGCTGTTCCGTGATTGTCCCGATTGATTGCAACCATCGGTTCAAGATTGAGCCGCTGTGCCTCCTCCATACTCATCGGGGTACAGATCAATCCCCTTCCGTATTTTGCCATAAAATTAATATTTTCCTGTGTCGCGAATTCTGCTGCACAGATAAAGTCTCCTTCGTTTTCGCGATCCGGATCATCTGTACACAGGATGATTTTTCCGGCTTTTAATTCTTCGATTGCCTGCTCAATTGTTGCATATTCCATTTGCTTTACCTCATTTTCTCAGAAAATTTTCTTAGAAACCGTATTCTTCCAGGAATTCCATGGTCAGACCGCTCTCATTTTCCCCGACACCCAGTAATCGCGCGACATATTTGCCAATGATATCATTTTCCAGATTGACCTTGTCCCCAACTTTTCGATTGCCCATCGTCGTCTGTGCGCGCGTGGTCGGAATCACGGAAACGCTGAAGGTATCCGGACTGCAATTTGCGACGGTCAGACTGATTCCGTCTACTGTCACAGAGCCTTTCTCAACAATATATTTCATAATTTCCGGCTTTGCATGAATGCGATACCAATATGCATTTTCCTCTCGCGTAATGGATTCAATGACTCCGGTTCCATCAATATGACCAGACACAATATGACCACCCAGACGATCGGACAATGATAGGGCACGCTCAAGATTCACCGATTCCCCAACTTCAATCTGTGACAATGCGCTTCGTCTTGTCGTCTCCGCCATCACATCTGCCGTAAAGCAGCATTCGCATAAATCGGTCACTGTCAGACAGATGCCGTTGACCGCAATACTGTCTCCGCATTTTGTTCCTTTCAAAACTGTATGACATGCGATTTTGATTCGTCCCGAGCTGCCTCCTTTGCGAAATTCCTGTACAATTCCTGTTTCTTCTACAATACCTGTAAACATTTTTTACCCCTGACTAAATTCCAAATAACCTTATAACTACAATACTATTCCCTTTTGGTATATACGATGCATACATCGCCATCCGACATCGCCGTTGCCGACTGCAATCGCATCCGTTCGGCCATCATGGGATCATTAATTTCCAATGATGCAACCGGTGAGATTCCATCCGCCCCCAAAAAGAACGGAGCCATATATATGATCAGTTCATCGACTGCCTGTGCCTTATAAAAAGCCGCATTGACCGTTCCACCTCCTTCCACGAGTATACTGTCGATGTTTCTGGTTCCAAGCCAATCCAGCACAAATTGGATTTCTTCTTCCGGATGCACAATCGTCTGTGGCACAACCAACACCTCTATGCCGGCCGTCTCAAGAGCCTCCTTTCGCTCCCCAAAAGTCTTCTGTTCCTTTCCCGGTGCGTCTGCATTTTCTTTGGCAACCACAATCGTAGGCTGCTCCCATGCGCTTCTGACAATTTGACTGCTCATCGGGATTCGAAGCATATGATCCAATACCACGCGAACCGGATCACGTCCTCCCGAATATCTGCAATTCAGACGCGGATCATCCGCCAGAACCGTATTGACTCCAACCAGAATCGCCATGCGTTCACCTCGCAGTTTTTGGACTTCAGCTCTGGATTTTTCAGAAGAAATCCACTTTGCATTGCCTGTCTGGGAAGCAATTTTACCGTCTGCCGTCTGCGCGAATTTCATCGTAACATATGGCCGTTTCGTCTTGACGAAATGAAAAAATACCGGATTTAACCGGTCGCATTCTTCTTTCATAAAGTCTTCGACCACAGTAATATTCGCTTTTCGCAATTGTTCAATCCCTTTTCCGGATACAAGCGGATTCGGATCCCTCGATCCGATAACGACACAGGCTACTTTTGCCTGTATCAGTGCTTCTGTGCACGGTGGCTGTTTTCCATGATGGCAGCATGGTTCTAATGTCACATAGACAGTTGCATTTTCCGCATTTTCTCCTTCCGGAATTGACTGCAATGCTTCGCGCTCCGCATGCAAATTCCCGTAGGACCGGTGATACCCTTTTCCAATCACACGGCCTTCTTTGACAATCACTGCACCCACCTGCGGATTCGGATGGACATGTCCGCCACCTCTTTGCGCAAGTTCAATTGCCATGCGCATATACGCTTTGTTCAGTTCCACTATTTCACCTCCAATTCAAGTCTCGCTCGCGAGACTTGGCGCGAGATTTGCGTCAGCGTAGCTGACATATT
>NZ_PDYG01000018.1 GCF_002735305.1 Agathobacter ruminis | reverse complement strand
AAAGAAGCGGTGCGCGGCTTTGCTGAGAATCTTGCTTTCGAATGCCGTGTGTCCTGACCGGTCGGTAAAGGGTGCCGGGGTAGAAAAGCGCAACAGGAAGGGGAGACTGAGGGGGATGAGAATGGACAGAGGAGGGAATATTTGATACAATGAATTTATCTACCACGATAAATTTTTTGGAGCGGAAAAAATGGCAACCTTTTATAAAAGAGATGAAAAAGCAGATGAAATCCTACAGACTTTGAAGGAGCAAATCAATCTGCATGATGGAATTTTGAAAAGAGAACATTTGAAAGCACTGGGAATCGATTATCGTAGGGTTCTGGATTTTGTTGAAACAAAGGATTTGGTGCGCATTCGAAATGGATATTATACAGATACTTTGGACCGCTTTCAGGAAGAGTCACTGATACATGCGCTGTTTCCGGATGCGGTTCTTTGTATGGAAAGCGCTTTGTTTGTGCATGGGTATATCAAAGAGCGACCATTCGCGTGGAACCTGGCGGTGGATAAGAATACGTCGAAATCAAGATTCGTGCTCGATTATCCGAAGGTGATACCGTATTATACGGAGGAGCAGAGTCTTTTGATTGGACAGACAGAGATTCAATATGAGGGAATCGACTTTAAAATCTATGATAAGGAGCGAGTAATTTGCGACTGTCTGAAATATGAGGCCAAGATGGATCGCGCAATTTATCGGGAAGCATTACTTAGCTATATCAATGACGAGAATAAGAATATTGCAAATCTGATGGCTTATGCGCGTGAGCGCAAAGTGGTCAAGAAGGTGCAGAATATCATAGGAGTGTGGCTCTAAATGCGAGAAGCGGTAACAAAGCAATGGCTCAAAGAAAAGAGCAAAGAAATGCAATTGCCGTTCGCGGAGCTGTTGAAAGGGATTTTGCTGGAGGACTTGCTCTATAAAATTCTGTGTGAAGACAGAGCGGTTCAATTTGTGCTGGAAACAGATGCGATGATTGGAGAAGAAGCATACCGAAAGGGTGTGGATTTGCCGATTCGACTGCTATTCCGGTCGAAGATGGAAATTGCGGAAACCAGTCTGCAGGAGAAACTGCTCGCAGAAGGCGAATTTGAGTGGGAATTGTCGGAAGCGATTGCAGGGGAGGATGGCAGTCGACGCTTTGTCGCGACAGGACATGTAGAGGATATGCGTGTGCCATTGATTTTGCAATTGGAGTCCAAAGGAGAACATCCAATCTATATGGATTTGCGATCCTATCGGGGGCTGATACACAAAGATACACTGGATTATCGCGTGTGTGCGCCGGAGCTGGAACTGGCGGACTGCATTTGTCGGATTCTGAGTCATCTGGAACTGATTTCCGGAATGGATTATTATGACCATGCATACCAGATTATTGATCGCAATGCAGTGGATGGCAGAAGAGTCGTAGAGGAATTGCATCGCATCTGGACGGCACCAAAGACGGTATCGCTTGTGCATACGGTGAGCGGCTATGCGCATTATACCTACATGAAAAAACGCTGGATCAGTTATTGCAAGAATCAGGAAAAAAATACCGGGATTCATAGACAGGAGATTCCATGGGATGAGCTTGTAAATAAATTGTGCACCTTTATGGAGCCGATTTATGAGAGCTTTTGTAAAGATGAAATATTTATCGGCGACTGGATGCCGGAGCTGGGACGGTTTATGTAATGTCTATTTTGAAGCAATTGGAACAATTAGAAAAATCAAATATGTATCCGTTTCATATGCCCGGGCATAAAAGACAAATGCAGGGGAGATACCCATATGGGATTGACATCACGGAAATAGACGGGTTCGATGATTTGCATGATGCGACCGGAATTTTAAAAGCTGCGCAGGAAAAAGCGGCGAAACTGTATGAATCCCGAGAATGCTTTTATCTGGTTAACGGAAGCACCTGCGGAATTCTGGCGGCAATCAGCGCAGCGGTTCCGCTTGGAGGTAAAATCCTTGTGGCGCGCAATTGCCATAAAGCCGTATATCATGCAATGCAATTACGCCAGGCGAGAGCCGTATATTTGTATCCGGAAGTGGATGAATACGGAATCAACGGCGCGGTGACGATTGGGTCTGTCGAAGTAGCGGTCGAAGCTGCAGCGGAAGCAGGAGACGGATTTGATGCATGCGTAATCACATCACCGACTTATGAGGGAATCGTGAGTGATATTCCAAGGATTGCACAGCTTTTGCATGAAAGCGGGATTCCGCTGATTGTTGACGCGGCACATGGAGCACATTTCGGAATGCATCCATATTTTCCGGAGACGCCGACAAAGCTGGGCGCAGATGTGGTCATCATGAGTATTCACAAGACACTTGGAGCGCCTACGCAAACCGCATTGTTGCACCGGTGTACAGACAGAATCAGTTCCGAGCAGCTTTCCTTATATTTGGATATATATGAGACAAGTTCGCCGAGCTATGTTCTGATGGCGGCGATGGAAGTCGCTTTGGAGCATGCAAAAACCGCGGATTGGGATGCATATGCGAAGCGATTGCAAAACTTTTACATGCAGGCTGCACGATGCAGCATCACTATATTGCAAATGGATGATCCATCCAAAATCATCATATGCGGAAGGAATCTGGCGGAGCGGTTGCGCAAGGATTATGAGATCGAAGTCGAGATGGAAAGCTATGCTTATGTGATTTTGATGACTTCGGTATTTGATACGGATGAAGGATTCGCACGTCTGATTGCTGCACTGCAGGAGATGAAAGCGGAAGAATGCTTACTCCCTGTTCATCGCGAAGCAACATCGCATATTCAGGAATATCCGATTGCACAGGCAATCGAAATGCCGTCGCAGTATGCAGAATTGTTTGCGGCTGCGGGATTGATCAGTGCAGAATATATTTATCTTTATCCTCCGGGAATTCCGGTTTTTATTCCGGGAGAGAGGATAGAGGAACAGGATTTGACTGAATTGAAATCCTGTATGGATGCGGGACTGGCAATCAAAGGTCTGGCGCATCCGGGAAAAATCAAAGTTGTAAAGGATGAAAAATGGGAAAATTATATTGTTTGATGGGCAAAAGTGCTTCCGGAAAGGATAGCATTTATAAAGAATTGCTGAAGCAGCAGGATTTTCCGTTGCGCTGCGTCCTGCCATATACAACGCGCCCGCGCCGCGAGGGGGAACAGGATGGAATCGATTATTATTTTTGCGATGAGCAAAAAGTAAAAGAACTCGAAGAGGCAGGTAAGATCATTGAGCTTCGATGCTATCAGACTGTGCACGGCCCGTGGAAATATTTTACGGTGGACGATGGACAGATTGATTTTACGACAAATGATTATCTGATTATTGTGACATTGGAAGCATATGAACATATTGTTTCCTATTTCGGGCAGGCGAAGGTGGTGCCAATCTATATCGAGGTGGAAGACGGAGAGCGTCTGGAGCGCGCTTTGGCTAGAGAACGGCAGCAGTCGCATCCGAAATATGCGGAAATGTGTCGCAGATTTCTGGCGGATTGCGAAGATTTCTCCGAAATACATCTTGAAAAAGCAAAGGTCACCAGGCGTTTTGTCAATGAAGATATGACACAGACGATAGGGGAAATTATAACCTATATGAAACAACAGGCGAATGAGAGATAGGAGATGCCTATGGATCACATGAAAGTCAATCAGGCACAACCGATATCGCAGGTGCCGGAGACGGCAAAAGTCCCTGAAGGGGACGGATCATTTAAATTCACACTGGCGAGTGCCATCACGGACGCGGATTTGCAGGCAAAAGTGGATTCCCTGCTCAATGACATTACCGCGCAGGGAAATCGCATTGCGGAGCATATGGATATCCGCGATATGAAAAAATACCGCGGACTGGTCAAAGACTTCCTGAATGAAGTCGTTTATCGTTCACACAAGTTTTCGCGTGAAAATTTCCTGGATCGCAAGGGAAGACATCGCGTTTATGGTATTATAAAACTTGTGGATGCTAATCTCGATGAGCTTGCGAGCGCATTGGTGGCAGATGAAAAAGACCATTTGTCCATATTGGCAAAAATCGGCGAGATTCGCGGATTGTTGCTTGATATTATCACATAAAAAGGCAAAGGAATAAAAGAATGGCCGGATATCAGGATATCGTTGGGCATAAAAGGATTAAGGAACAGTTAAAGAGTGCAATCGAACTGGATAAAGTATCGCATGCATATATCTTTCACGGGCCGAAAGACTCAGGAAAGATGATGCTGGCAGAAGCATTTGCAATGGCACTGCAATGCGAGCAAAAGAATCCGTGCGGCTGCGGAGAGTGTCGTTCCTGCAAACAGGCGATGCATCGGAATCAGCCGGATATCATTTATGTACAGCACGAGAAACCGAATGTCATCTCCGTGCAGGAGATCAGAGAACAGCTGGTTGGCGATATGGAAATTAAACCGTATAGCAGCCGCTACAAAATATATATTATTGATGAAGCGGAAAAGATGAATCCGCAGGCGCAGAATGCAATTTTAAAAACCATTGAAGAGCCGCCACATTACGGAATTATCTTGCTTCTGACGTCAAATGTTGATATGCTTTTACAGACCATACGCTCGAGATGCGTACGCATCGACTTAAAGACGGTGGCGGATGATCTGATTCGAAAATATTTGATGGAAAAACATCAGATTCCCGACTATCAGGCAAATGTCGCAACGGCATTCGCTCAGGGCAATGTGGGAAAGGCTGTGCATCTGTCGACTTCGCAAGAGTTTGCGGAGGAAAAGAATCAGGTGCTTTCCATTGTGCGTAAAGTATCCGACCTGCGCATTGCAGATGTCGGAGACAGAATCAAAGAAATGGAAGTATATAAGGATGACATGGGAGAATACCTGAATTTGATGCAAATCTGGTATCGCGATGTCTTATATTGGAAATCGACCGGACAGATTGACGGGCTGATTTTCCGAGACGAGTTACAGGAAATACGAAAACAGGCAGAACGACTCGCTTACAGAGGACTGCAAATAGCATTCGACTGCATAGAGAAGGCGCGATTGCGGCTGCAGGCGAATGGTAATTTTGAATTGATTATGGAGTTGTTACTGCTGGAAATAAAGGAGATTTATCAATGGCAAGAATAGTAGGCGTTCGTTTTCGCAACACCGGCAAAATTTATTACTTTGATCCGGGCGAATACGATATCGATATGGCAAATCATGTAATTGTGGAGACTGCGCGGGGGCTTGAGATGGGAACCGTGCTCATTCCGCCAAAGGATGTTCCGGAAGAAAAAGTGGTACAGCCGCTAAAGCCGGTTATCCGTATTGCGACGGATGAGGATGAGGCGAGTGCACAAAAGAATAAGGAAAAAGAAAAAGATGCGCTTCGACTCTGCAAGGAAAAGGTTGCAAAGCATGGACTCGAAATGAAACTGGTCGGTGCAGAATATACATTTGACGGAAGCAAATTACTGTTTTATTTTACAGCGGACGGACGAGTAGATTTCCGTGAGCTGGTAAAAGATCTCGCATCCGTATTCAGAACCAGAATCGAGCTGCGCCAGATCGGTGTGCGCGATGAGACCAAGATTCTCGGCGGTATTGGAATTTGCGGACGTGAGCTTTGCTGCAAATCATATCTGACCGACTTTGTACCGGTATCCATCAAAATGGCAAAAGAGCAGAATCTTTCCCTGAACCAGACCAAGATTTCGGGTGTTTGCGGTAGATTGATGTGTTGCTTGAAAAACGAGCAGGAAACATACGAATATCTGAATAAACGCTTACCATCAAACGGTGACACCGTAGATACCTTTGACGGACTGCAGGGAATTGTCAGCGGCGTAAATGTATTGCGACAGACAGTGAAAGTATTGATCGACAATGGTGATACAAAGGAATTGCATGAGTATCCGGTGGAACAGCTGACCTTCAAATCACGTAAAAAGAATGTTCAGGTAAGCGCCGAAGAGGAGAAAGCTTTCGCAGAGCTAGAAGACGCAGGAACCGTTGAAAACGACAACGAAACAAGTCTGAAGACGCCAGAAAAGGACAATAATAGCGACAATAACGAGCAAAAATCGACAAACAAAGGAAACCATTCCAACCATAAAAATCACAAGAACCGCCGTCGCCGCAACCACAATTCCGGCGACCATCAGAACAAAAAGAAAAATGACGAAACAGCAAAACAATAATCTGGTGAATCCATGGGAACGCGTGGATGAACTCGAAAGAAAAGGATATCGCATCATTCAGGATCCGGAGCGATTCTGCTTCGGAATGGATGCAGTGCTGCTGGCTGATTTTGCGAAAGCAAAAGAAGGAGAAGAGATTCTCGACCTCGGAACGGGAACAGGGATTATACCGATACTGATGTATGCGCGCTATGAATGCGGTCATTATACAGGGTTGGAAATCCAGCCGGAAAGCGCGAATATGGCAAGTCGGAGTGTGCAATATAACGAACTTGAGGAACATATCTGTATTCGGCAGGGCGATATCAAGGATGCATCGCAGCAGTTTGGCGCATCTTCCATGGATGTGATTACCACTAATCCGCCCTATATGATCGGAATGCATGGCATTCGCAATCCGCAGGAGCCGAAGGCGGTTGCGAGACATGAAGTACTGTGTAACCTGGAGGATATTATCCGGGAAAGCGCAAGGCTTTTGAAACCGCAAGGGCGGTTTTATATGATACATCGGCCGTTTCGGCTGGCAGAAATCTTTTCTATGATGGTGCAGTATCACATCGAGCCAAAGCGAATGCGGCTTGTATATCCTTATGTGGATAAAGAACCAAATATGGTTTTAATCGAAGGAAGCCGTGGAGGAAAAAGCCGCATCACAGTGGAAAAGCCTTTGATTGTCTATGACAGGCCGAATGTCTATACGGAAGAGATTTTACAAATCTACGGAAAGAAAGACGGGAACGGATCATGAGCGGAATGTTATATCTATGTGCAACGCCAATCGGAAACCTTGAAGATATTACCTATCGGGTATTGCGTACACTCAAAGAAGTGGATCTGATTGCAGCAGAAGATACCAGAAACTCCATCAAGCTCTTGAATCACTTTGAAATCAAGACACCGATGACGAGTTATCATGAATTTAATAAAATAGAAAAGGCATACAAACTGGTAGAATGGATGCGTGAAGGCAAAAATATCGCATTGATTACAGATGCGGGAACACCGGGAATCTCCGATCCGGGGGAGGACATCGTGCGAATCTGCTACGAAGAAGGAATCGAAGTGACTTCGCTTCCCGGGCCTGCAGCATGTATCACAGCATTAACCATGTCAGGGATGCCGACGAGACGCTTTGCCTTTGAGGCATTTTTGCCGCGAGACAAAAAAGAGCGCGCACAAATTCTCAAAGATCTCGAAAATGAGACAAGGACCATCATTCTGTATGAAGCACCGCATCGTCTGCAACGCACCCTCGAAGAATTGCAGAAGTCGCTTGGCAACCGTGCAATCACAGTGAGCAAAGAGCTGACGAAAAAGCATGAAAAGAAATGGAAAACAACGCTTGAAGAAGCAATCGCATATTATGAAGACCATGAGCCGAAAGGCGAATATGTATTGATTCTCGAAGGCAAATCCCATGAGGAAATCCGCAAGGAAGAGCAGCAGTCATGGGAGGAAATCAGTATAGAAGACCATATGGAGCAGTATTTGTCGCAGGGCATCGACAAAAAAGAGGCGATGAAGCTGGTGGCGAAAGATCGCGGTGTCAGCAAGCGTGATATTTATCAGGCACTTTTATAGGAGGAAAGATGGAAGCAGAAGCAAGAGATCAGATCAAAGAACTGGCACAATGGATGGAAGCCGTTGACAAGATTTGTTTTTTTGGCGGAGCGGGCGTGTCCACAGAAAGCGGCGTACCGGATTTCCGGAGCAAAGATGGTTTGTACAATCAGCATGATGTACGCTTCGACCGTTATCAGCCGGAGTATTTATTGAGTCACAGCTGCTTGAGAGACAATCCAAATGTCTATTTTGAGTTTCATAGACAGAAAATGGACACGAGAGAGATTGAGCCGAACAAGGCTCATAGATATCTTGCAAAGCTTGAAGAATCAGGCAAACTGATCGGTGTGGTTACGCAGAATATCGATGGATTACACCAAAAGGCCGGAAGCAAGCGTGTCTTTGAAATACATGGAAGCGCATTGCGCAATTATTGTATGAATTGTGGCAAAACCTATCCGTCTGATTATATCTTTGCATCGCAGGAAGCAATCCCGCACTGCACCTGCGGAGGAATCATTCGTCCGGATATTACCTTATATGAGGAGGGACTTCCGGAAGACGCAGTTGCGCAGGCGGTAAATGCAATTGCGAAAGCTGATATGTTGATCATTGGAGGCACATCACTGGCTGTTTATCCGGCTGCTTCCTTTATTAATTATTTCCGGGGCAAGTATCTTGTGGTCATCAATCAGAGCCAGCTTCATGTCAGAGAGGCTGCAAATACAATGATTATCCGGGAACGCATTGGTGAAGTCTTCGGAGAACTTGCAAAAGAGCAGGGGATGACATTATGAATGAATACAATTATGAAGTGGGCGATATTGTAAAATTGAAGAAACCACATCCATGCGGAAGCGATACATGGGAAATCCTACGTGTCGGTGCGGATTTTCGTCTGAAATGCAATGGATGCGGGCATCAGGTCATGGTTGCACGCAGGCTGGTAGAAAAAAATACACGAGGTTTGACAAAGAAACCCAAATAATGCTTGCAATCGTGTGTGATTTCTGATAATATATGGTTTCGTGGTATATTAAATTCCTTGCTCGTAAAGATTTACGGGCCAGAGACCAAAAGGAGGTAAAAATCGCATGACAAAGTATGAATTGGCACTCGTCGTAAGTGCAAAGATCGAAGATGATGCGAGAGCTGCAGTAGTTGAGAAGGCAAAAGAGTATATTACTCGTGCCGGCGGTACTGTATCAGAAGTAGAGGAGTCAGGCAAGAAGAGACTTGCTTACGAAATCCAGCATCAGGCTGAAGGATTCTACTATTTCATCCAGTTCGAAGCAGAGACATCTGCACCAGCTCAGATTGAGATGGATGTTCGTATCATGGATAATGTTCTTCGTTTCTTATGCGTCAAGAAAGACGAGCAGTAGAACTTAGAAAGTAGGATAAGGTATGAATAAAGTAATTTTAATGGGAAGATTAACCCGCGATGCGGAAATCAGATATTCTCAGGGGGACAATGCAAGAGCAATTGCTCGTTTTTCACTTGCAGTTGACCGCCGCTTCCAGAGACAGGGAGAGGAAGCACAGACTGATTTCATCAACTGTGTTGCATTTGGCAAGACTGCAGAGTTTCTCGAGAGATTCGGTCACAAGGGAACCAAGTTTGTTTTGGAAGGTCGCATTCAGACCGGAAGTTATACAAACAAAGACGGACAGAAAGTCTACACTACCGATGTTGTCGTAGAGAATATTGAATTCGCAGAGAGCAAGTCTTCGTCCGGAAACAATGGCGGATTTAGTCCGGCAGGCGCACCGGAACCAAGCGGAGCAGATAGCGGATTCATGAACATCCCTGACGGAATTGACGAAGAGATACCGTTTAATTAAAACAGGAGGAAAAATTCATGGCTTTTAATAGAGAAGAAGGCGCACCTGCAAAGAGACGCCCAATCCGTAGAAGAAGAAAGGTTTGTGTATTCTGTGGTAAAGATAATGTAATCGATTACAAGGATACCAACAAATTAAAGAAATTCGTTTCAGAGCGAGGCAAGATCCTTCCTCGTCGAATTACAGGAAACTGTGCAAAGCATCAGAGAGCTCTTACTGTAGCAATCAAGCGTGCTCGTCACGTTGCTCTTATGCCTTACGTACAGGACTAATATCGTATTTTTTAGAGACAGACCATTTCTGGTCTGTCTCTTTTTTTATCATAAAACAGACTGTGGATGGTAACGGTGAGACCTTTTCTTAGCAGTTATATATTTATAGCAATGAGGCAGTATTTTAACACACCAAAGTAAAAAACAATAGACATATAGAACAGAAGTTTCCGGAAATGTTTCCGGTAAAATTGGTTGAAATCTACAAATTCTTCATTTCTACAAAAATTTTCGTAAAATTTCGTTGACAAATTTAAACGATTAAATCACTATGTTTATTAACGAAGCGCATGGTGCGATATAGATTTTTAAGTCAAGACTCGCTCGCGAGTCTTGCGCACGGATTCGGACAATAATAGGTGGAAATGAAACAGTAGTGCCGGATATTATTTTAGGCCATGAAGCCGTTGGCGAAGTGATAGAGGTAGCCAAGGCATTTGAAATCTTAGAGAACGACTACGAGATTCACACAATCATGCTAGAGGGTGGAGGAACACTTAACTGGACACTGATTCAAAAGAACATGGTTGCTGAGATGGTTGTGCTTAGATTGCCAATTATTATTGGTGGAAAGAACAATATTAAGCACTGCCAGGCAACAAGAAAATATAATCTTAAAGGATTAGAATTTAGAAATGGAATAGTAGTTGAACGCTACGAAGTTGCATAGGAGGGAATAATGGCAAACAGAAAATTTGTAACAAAAAATCACATTGTAGAGGGATTAAAGGAAGTTGGCATTCAGGCAGGTGATATCGTAATGGTTCACACATCACTGTCTGCCTTTGGATTTGTCTGCGGTGGTGCCCAGGTAGTGATTGAGGCATTGCTGGAGGTTGTAGGAAATGAGGGTACAATCATCATGCCTACACAGAGTTGGAAGAATATGGATCCAGAGGCTGGTGTTCACTGGGAAGAACCAAAGGAGTGGTGGCAGGATATTCGTGATAACTGGCCAGCTTATGACAAGTATTTGACACCGACAAATACAATGGGAGCTGTGGCGGAGCTTTTCCGTACATTGCCGGGAAGTGAAAGAAGCGATCATCCTGTTCGCTCAGTGGCAGCCTGGGGCAAGCTTGCTAAATACTTTACAGAAAACCATGATTTAGTGGATATATTTGGGGAAAATTCCCCTGTGGGAAAGTTGTATCAGCAGGATGGCAAGGTACTTCTGCTAGGTGTTGATTATGACAAGAATACATCCATTCATCTGGCAGATGTAAGAGCTGATTACCCGGGTAAGACAACAGAGACTGTCCACTGTGCAGTGAAGGAAAATGGTGAGAGAAAGTGGATAGGCTTTGAGACTTTACTTGTGGATGGGGAGGATTTCGTGGATATTGGCAAAGCTTTCGAGGAAAAGTACGAGATAGTAAAGACAACAATCGGAGATGCTACCGTCCGTGTTATGAATCAGCGTCAGCTTGTTGATTTCGCCACAGAATGGATTGAAAAAAATAGAAATAGATAATCGATAATTTGAAGTTTGTTGTTTTGTTTATTCTTTTGGTTATTAGGTAAACGATTGTGGATGAGAATAGATTAACGGAACAATATAATTCGAGATTGTGAAAAGATTTCTTGTATAATTAATGAAGATAGGATAAACTCTAATTGTTGAATTTTAGATAAAGCTTGGAATCTGATATGCGAAGGGAAATGATGAAATATAAAAAAATAAGAGATTGGCTGATTGCCATTCTTGCAATTATTCTGTTTTATATCTTCTTATCTGTAATAGGTATCGGATGTCCAATCAAATTTCTGACAGGTGTGTCATGTCCGGGCTGTGGAATGACACGTGCGTGTCATGCATGTATTCATTTGCACTTTAAGGAGGCATTTTATTATCATCCACTATGGATGATGCCTATCATCTGGTTTGTATTATGGATACTCAAGACAACAAGATCAGACCGATGGAAACCGATATATACTTGGTTCTGCAGATGTGCAGTGGTCGTATTTCTTATTGTTTATGTGATTCGGATGCAGTTTCCGAATCAAGATATTGTAGTATTTAATCCGACTAACGGATTTCTATATAGTCGGTTAAAGAGTATTATTAAATTATTTAACTAGGAGGAAGAAAAAATGTTTTGTTCAAATTGTGGAAAGAGTATTCCTGATGGATCACAGTTCTGCCCAGAGTGCGGTGCAAAATGTGGAGTTAACAATGGTTCATTCGTGAACAATGCGCAGCAGGCCTTCAATAATGCAGAGCAGAGCCTACATTCAGAATTCAGAAATATCGGTAATGAATTTACCGGGAATGTAAATCCGGGACAGGGGCCTCTGCAGACAAACCGTAGTTTGATTACGTACATAATTTTGACAATCATCACTTGTGGAATTTATGGATATTGGTTTGTTTATAAGATGGCACAGGATGTTAACACAGCTTGTGAAGGGGACGGAGAATCAACAGCAGGCCTTGTGGCATTTATCTTGTTAAGTATTATAACCTGCGGAATCTATGCTTATGTTTGGTATTATAAGCTTGGTAACCGTTTGGCTGCAAACGGACCTCGCTATGGTCTTACTTTCCAGGAGAACGGTACAACCGTAATTATGTGGTTCATTTTTGGATCATTACTTTGCGGAATCGGTGCTTTAGTCGCAATGAATATCCTGATTAAGAATACCAATCTAATCTGCATCGGATATAATCGAGCACATGGATACATGATGTAAAAGATATTTTACGAAAACAAAGGGCAGTCATGCAATTTGCATGGCTGTCATTTGCTATACGCTAAAATGTGTATTGGGAAAAAGATAATAATCGATATTGAAATCTATTGACATGACACATGGTGAAAAGTATACTTTATAATGTTAGATAAAAACGGAGCAAGTTTTGCCTAGCGAATTATTGATTGAGTTAAAAGCTCAAATTTTATAAGTTGATTACTTTATAATCGGGTTTATCATCATCTTGTGAAACGGTCAATAAGAGTAGCCAAAATTTACTCTGAAAAGCGGAAACGAAAGATAGCATAATAAGCGAGCAAGTGATGATGATATCACTTGCTTTTTTTTATCGAGAGAAATAAAAGGTTAAGGGACAGGAAATGCATAAGTTCGAGCAAAAGAGTGCGCCAATCTGTGAAGCATTGGAGCGATTCAAACGAAAGAGAGTGGTACCGTTTGATGTACCGGGACATAAGAGAGGCAGAGGCAATCCGGAGTTGATGGAATTGCTGGGCAAACAATGTGTTGGATTGGATGTCAATTCCATGAAACCGCTTGATAATCTCGGTCATCCGGTTTCGGTCATCCGTGAAGCGGAAGAGCTGACTGCGGATGCGTTTTCGGCATCGCATGCGTTTTTGATGGTCAATGGCACAACCAGTTCGGTACAATCCATGATTCTGTCCGTTTGCAAAGCAGGAGACAAAATCATCATTCCGCGCAATGTCCATAAGAGCGTCATCAACGCCATGGTTCTCTGTGGCGCCGTACCGGTTTATGTGGAAGTCAAAGTGAATCCGAAGATTGGCATTGCACTCGGTGTGGAAGTGGAATCGGTGCGTAAGGTGATGGATGAGAATCCGGATGCAAAAGCGATTCTGATTAACAATCCAACCTATTACGGCATCTGTTCCAATTTAAGAGAAATCGTAAAGATTGCGCATGAGCGCGGAATCAAAGTGCTGGTTGACGAGGCGCATGGCACACATTTGTATTTTAACCAAAATCTTCCGGTCTCCGCGATGGAAGCCGGCGCGGATATGGCCGCAGTCTCCATGCACAAATCCGGCGGTTCGCTGACACAGAGCTCGATTCTGCTGTGCGGAGAGAGCATGGATGCAGAATATGTGCGGCAGATTATCAATCTGACCCAGACAACCAGTGCATCATATCTGCTGCTTTCGAGTCTGGATCTGTCACGCCGCAATCTGGCATTGCGCGGGGAGGAATCCTTCGAAAAGGTGGCACATATGGCAGAATATGCGCGCGAGGAGATCAACGAGATTGGCGGATTCTATGCCTATGGAAAAGAATTGATTGATGGAGACAGCGTGTATGACTTTGATGTAACCAAGCTGTCTGTCTATACACAGGGAATTGGTTTGACCGGAATCGAAGTATATGATCTGCTGCGCGACGAATATGATATTCAGATTGAATTCGGAGATATTGGAAATATTCTTGCATATATCTCAATCGGAGATCGCATTCAGGATATCGAGCGACTGGTTGGAGCACTTGAAGATATCAAGCGATTGTATGAACGTGATTCCAGCGATCTGTATTGCGGCGAATTCATTCAGCCGCAGAATGTGATGACACCGCAACAGGCATTTTATGCCGAAAAGGTGCAAAAACCGCTGCATGAAACCAGTGGATGCATTTGTGCGGAGCTGGTAATGTGCTATCCGCCGGGCATTCCGATTTTGACACCGGGCGAGCGTATTACGAGTGAGATTATTGAATATATTGATTTTGCAAAAGAAAAAGGATGCAGCCTGCAGGGAACATTGGATCCGACCGTTGCGCTGATCAATGTCATCAAGGAGTAGAGAGTATGGATTTTTGGTTTTCACAAATGGAGACGGAGCATGTAAAGACAAGCATCCGTGTCAATAAACAATTGTACAGTGCGCAGTCGGAATATCAGAGAATCGATGTCTTTGAGACACAGGAACTCGGCAAAATGATTGTGCTTGACGGCGAAATCATTTTTTCGGAAGCGGACGAATTCATCTATAACGAGATGATTGTGCATGTACCGATGGCGGTTCATCCACAGGTCAAAGATGTATTGATCATCGGTGGAGGCGACGGAGGCGTTGCGCGTGTACTGACCGAATATCCGGAGATTGAACACATCGATGTCGTGGAGCAGGATGAGATGTTCCTCGAAATCAGCCGGAAATTCTTTCCGGAGACGGCGAAAGGATTCGACGATGAACGCGTAACCGTCACACATATGGATGGCTTGCGCTTCCTGCGAAGATGCCGTGACAAATATGATTTGATTATCAATGATACGACAGACCCGTTTGGCTATGCAGAGGGATTGTTCACCAAGGAATTTTACGGAAGCTGTTACCGTGCGCTGAAAGAAGACGGCATCATGGTATATCAGCATGGCAGTCCGTTTTATGATGAAGATGAGGAAGCATTCCGCGCGATGCACCGCAAAGCATACAAGAGCTTCCCAATCAATCGTGTCTATCAGGCCAATATTCCGACCTGTCCATCCGGGTACTGGATGTTTGGATTTGCATCCAAAAAATATCATCCGCTTCGCGATCTCGACGCGAAGAGATGGAAGGCGCGTGAACTCAAGACATGGTATTATACAACCAATCTGCACAAGGGTGCATTCATGTTACCGAGATATGTAGAGGACTTGCTCGAAGAAGAAGAAAAGTCCGCACGAAAGGAGATATAAAATGGCAAAATTATTAATTATCGGATGTGGAGGCGTTGCACAGGTTGCAATCAGCAAGTGCTGCCAGAACAGTGATGTATTTGAGGAGATTATGATCGCAAGCCGCACCGTCAGCAAGTGTGAGGCGATGAAAGAGAAATTACAAAATACCACAAAGACCGTCATCAAAACCGCGCAGATTGATGCGGATGATGTCGAAGCTCTGACCAAATTGATCAAAGATTACGCACCGACCGCGGTATTGAATGTGGCTCTGCCATATCAGGATCTGACCATTATGGATGCATGTCTGGCTGCCGGAGTAGACTATATCGACACAGCAAACTACGAGCCGGAAGACATTGACGATCCGGCTTGGCGCGCCGTTTATGACAAGCGCTGCAAAGACCTTGGATTCTCAGCATATTTTGATTATTCATGGCAGTGGGCTTATGAGGACAAATTTAAGGAAGCAGGACTGACCGCGCTTTTGGGAACCGGATTTGATCCGGGTGTGACATCCGTATTTGCCGCATATGCAAAGAAGCATTATTTTGATGAAATTCATACCATTGATATTCTTGACTGCAACGGCGGAGATCACGGATATCCGTTTGCAACCAACTTCAACCCGGAAATCAATCTGCGTGAGGTATCAGCACCGGGCTCCTATATGGAAAACGGAAAGTGGATTGAAATACCGGCGATGAGCATCAAGAGAGAATATGATTTCGACGGCGTCGGCAAAAAGGATATGTATCTGCTTCACCATGAAGAAATTGAAGCGCTTGGCCGCAACATGCCGGAAGTAAAGCGTATCCGCTTCTTCATGACATTCGGACAGAGTTATCTGACACATATGAAATGTCTGGAAAACGTCGGAATGCTCAGCACAACTCCGATCAATTACAACGGACAGGAGATTGTGCCGATTCAGTTTTTGAAGGCATTGCTTCCTGATCCGGCTTCTCTTGGACCGAGAACCGTCGGCAAGACCAATATCGGATGTATTTTCACCGGTATCAAGGATGGAAAAGAACGCTCTATCTATATTTACAATGTCTGCGATCATCAGGAATGTTACAAAGAAGTCGGTTCTCAGGCGATTTCATATACGACAGGTGTACCGGCGATGATTGGAGCCATGATGGTAGTAACCGGCCAATGGAAACAGCCGGGTGTATTCACGACAGATGAATTTGATCCGGATCCATACATGGAAGCATTGAACAAATGGGGATTGCCATGGCAGGTAGTCGAAAATCCGGTATTGGTAGACTAACAGAATGGAAAAGGGCAAAGATATGGACTTTGGACAGATTCCAACCCCATCGTATGTAATTGATGAAGGACAATTGATTCGCAATCTGGAGATTTTAAAAGCCGTGGAGGAGGAAAGCGGATGCCGGATTCTCCTTGCGCAGAAGGCATTTTCTAATTATTGTGAATATCCGTTAATCGCAAACTATATAAGCGGGACGACTGCAAGCGGTCTCTATGAAGCGCGTCTCGGGAAAGAAGAGATGGGCAAAGAGAATCATGTATTTGCTCCGGCATTCAAAAGCGAAGATATGGATGAGCTGGTACAAATTTGCGACCATATTGTTTTTAATTCGATTGCACAACTGCAAAAATACAAAGACATATGTCTGGAACATCATATAGGAATCGGTTTGCGCATCAATCCGGAATGCTCCACACAGGGCGATCATGCAATATATGATCCATGTGCACCGGGATCGCGACTCGGTGTCACCGCATCGAATCTGCAAAAAGCGCTTGCGCAGGATCCGACTGTATTAGACGGCGTCGAAGGACTGCATTTCCACACGCTTTGTGAGCAGAATGCGGATGACCTTGCCACTACGCTTGCAGCAGTGGAGGAGAAATTCGGTACCTATTTGCAGCAAATGAAATGGTTGAATATGGGCGGCGGACATCACATCACGCGCGAGGACTATGACCGCGCACTTCTGATTCAACTGGTAAAAGATGTGCGCAAGCGTTATGCGCTGGAGGTATATCTGGAGCCGGGAGAAGCAATTGCGCTCAACGCCGGATATCTGGTGACTGAGGTGATGGACATTGTGGATAATGATATTCAAACCGCAATTCTGGATGCATCTGCGGCATGCCATATGCCGGATGTCCTTGAAATGCCATATCGTCCGCCGCTTCGCGACAGTGGTGAGTGGGGCGAAAAGCCGTATAAATACCGCCTCAGCTCTTACACCTGTCTGGCGGGAGATATCATAGGTGATTACGCATTTGACCGACCGCTTTCCATCGGAGATCGCCTTGTATTTGAAGATATGGCAATCTATTCGATGGTCAAAAATAATACATTTAATGGAATTCCATTGCCATCCATTTACAGAATGAAAGCGGATGGCACCTGTGAATGCATCAGAAAATTCGGCTACGAAGACTTTAAAAACAGACTGTCGTAGCAAAGAAACGGGAATCAGTGAATGAAACGAGAGACGATACCGCGTGCAGACGGATTCAGGATGCCTGCGGAATATGAGAAACATAAAGGCTGTGTGATGATCTGGCCGGTGAGACCGGGATCATGGCCGCATCAGGCGACGGCTGCACAATCCGCATTTACGCAGATTGCACGCGCAATTGCGGAATCCGAAGAAGTGTGGATGCTGACAGATCTGCAGCATCGCAATCAGGTACAGCAGGTATTTTGCAATGATGAAAAGATCCATATCCTTTGCATTGAAACTGATGATGCATGGGCGCGCGATGTCGGTCCGACCTGTATCACGAACGACAGAGAAGTATGCGGAATCGACTGGGCATTTAATGCCTGGGGTGGCGAATATGATGGGCTGTATGCACACTGGGATAAGGATGATGCAGCCGCGGCACAAATCTGTGATGCTCTGCAGATGGATTGTTTTGATGCGCATCCTTTTGTATTGGAAGGCGGAAGCATTCACAGTGATGGGGAAGGAACCATCCTGACGACAGAAGCCTGTCTGCTCAGCAGAGGACGAAATCCGCAGATGACAAAAGAACAAATCGAGGCACAGTTGTGCGATTATCTCGGTGCCCAAAAGGTAGTATGGATTCCATGCGGAATATATCAGGATGAAACCAATGAACATGTGGATAATATCTGTGCCTTCGTGGGTCCGGCACAAGTGGTTCTGGCATGGACCGATGATCCGAACGATCCTCAATATGAGATGAGCCGTGCCTGCGAAAAAGCATTGCTTGCGCAGACGGATGCAAAAGGTCGTGCAATTACCGTTCATAAATTGCCGATTCCGAAGAATCCGGTCTGCATCACGCAGGAGGAGCTGGACGGATTCGTATTTGAAGAAGGCGAAGATATGCGTGAAGCCGGAGAGCGGCTCGCAGCGAGTTATGTCAATTTTTATATCGCCAATGGCGGCATCATTGTGCCGCAGTTTGGTGATGAAAATGACAGGGTCGCAGTGGAATGTCTGCAAGCTCTGTTTCCGACGCGCAAGATTTATCCGATAGAAGCGAGAGCAATTATTGTAGGTGGCGGAAATATTCATTGCATTACGCAACAGATTCCGATTCCGAAGGGAGAATAAATCATGAGAAATGTAACGATTGCAGCAGTGCAGATGCGCTGCACATCCGTTGTGGAAGAAAATATTGCACATGCTGAGGCACTTGTGCGGCAGGCAGCTGCTGAGGGCGCACAGATTGTGCTGCTTCCGGAACTGTTCGAACGGCAATATTTCTGCCAGGAGCGCAGATACGAATATTATGATTTTGCAAAGCCGGTTGAGCACAATGATGCGGTCTTGCACTTCCGCAAAATTGCAAAAGAACTTGCAATCGTCATGCCAATCAGCTTTTATGAAAAAGACGGCAATGTCCTCTATAACAGTGTTGCAGTCATCGATGCGGACGGTAGCCTTTTAGGCGTCTATCGCAAGACACATATTCCGGATGATCATTTTTATCAGGAAAAATTTTATTTTACACCGGGGAACACCGGATTTCGTGTCTGGGAAACCAGATATGGCACGATTGGAGTGGGAATCTGCTGGGATCAATGGTTTCCGGAGTGCGCGCGTGCAATGGCAGTGCAGGGCGCGGAAGTTCTGTTTTATCCGACTGCAATCGGTAGTGAGCCGATTATTGAATGTGACAGTATGCCACACTGGAGACGCTGCATGCAGGGACATGCGGGAAGTAATCTGATGCCGGTGATAGCCGCAAACAGAATTGGTCTGGAGGAAGTGAAGCCATGCAAGGAAAACGGCGGACAGGAGTCGTCCCTGAATTTCTACGGCAGTTCCTTTATGACAGACGAAACAGGAGAAGTGACAGAGCAGGCGGACCGCGAGAGCGAGACGGTTTTGATTCATACATACGATCTCGATGAGATCAGAGAAAATCGCATGAGTTGGGGGCTGTTCCGGGACAGAAGACCGGAATGCTACGGGGATTTGACACAATAACAGAAACCTTCAGAAAGGAATACCATCATGTGGTTATTTTTTACATTAGCAACAACACTCATTTGGGGATTGGCGGAATTGTTTTACAAGAAGGGCGCCAGGCCGGATGAAAAATTTGCACATTTGAAAATTACGGTCTGCGTCGGTGTAGTAATGGGATTGCATGCCATCTTCACATTGTGCACACAGGATATCGGATATGATCCGATGAATCTGATTCGGTACTTACCGGTATCGCTTTGCTATATTATATCCATGGCATTTTCATTCTTTGGAATGCGCTTCATTGAAGAATCCATTTCAGACCCGATTGAAAATACATCAGGTGCATTATGTTCCCTGATGTGCGTGATCTTTCTCGGCGAGAGTCTGTCCAAAGGCTCGATTGCCGCAATTCTAATCATCGTAGTCGGAATCCTCGGATTGGGATTTCTCGAGAATACAGGTTCAACCAACCGAAAGAAGAAAATCGGCAAAAAGCTTGCAATCATCGCATTTGCAATGCCATTTTGTTACGCAATCCTCGATGCACTCGGCAGCTTCCTCGACATCTATTTCCTCGAGATGGAGACCAGTCCGCTGGTGCATATCAATGAAGATACCATCGAGCAGGTTGCAAACACATCCTATGAGCTGACTTTTGCCATGGTCGCTCTGGTGCTGTTGATCTTCATGAAAATCAAAAAAGTCAAATTTGAATTGCCAAAGCAAAGAGACAAAGTTCTGGCAGCAGTATGCGAGACTGCGGGACAGTTTACCTATGTATTTGCGATGAGCGGCAACGGCGCAATCGCTGCACCGATTATCTCTGCGGTATGCGTGGTATCACTGATATTCTCACGCATCTTTTTGAAGGAAAAACTGACATGGAAGCAATATCTGTTTCTGGCATTGGTCATCATTGGTATCCTGACACTGGCAATCATAGAAGGCGAATAATAAATGATTGAAAAAGTATTGATCAATTATCAAATTGAAAATATCCCGATAGAGGTAAGAACCTACGAAAAAGGCGTATTACTCCATTCTCCGCTGGACGCCTGCGAAGGTTTGTTCTTTGTCAACTCAGGCTGTCTGCGTGTATATATCCTGTCGCCGGAAGGCCGGGAAGTGACATTGTATCGTTTGCAGGAAGGCGAACTGTGTCTGTTTTCCGCGTCTTGCGTATTCCAAAATATCAACTTTGATATTTATATTGAAGCGGAAATTGAAAGTACGATAGAAGTCATATCGATTGCGGAATACCGTAAACTGCAGGATAATCCGGCATTTGTCAACTATGTCAATGATATTATGGCAAGGCGAATGAACCAGATTCTGCAATTGCTCAATGATATTTTGTGGAATCGCATGGACCAAAGGATTCTCAACTATCTGAAAGAAGAAGCGCAGATACAGGAGAGCAGAGAGCTGACAATCACGCATGAACGCATTGCAAACCATCTCGGTACCGCGAGGGAAGTGGTCAGCCGAGTATTGAAATATCTGGAAACAAATCAACAACTGGTATTGAAAAGAGGCAAAATTCAGCTTTTGGATGAGTCTTAGAAAGGAAAGTGGGAAATGATCAACGAATCGTACAAGCAGATGTTAACGCAAAAATCAGTGATTCGCGAACTGAGCGAATATGCAACTGCGCGTGGGAAAGAAATCGGCTATGAGAATGTCTATGACTACAGTCTGGGCAATCCAAGTGTACCGACCACGCAGCATTATACGGATACCGTAATCCGGATGTACCGGGAAGAAGATCCGATGACCATACACGGATACAGTCCGTCACTGGGGATTGAGACTGTAAGGGAAGCCGTCGCACAGAGTCTGAACCGTCGATTCGGTATGAATTATGAGGGCAAACACATCTTTATGGCGAGTGGCGCTGCCGGCGCATTGGCACATGCCTTCCGTGCTGTGACAAAGCCCGAAGATGAAATCATAGTATTCGCTCCATTTTTTCCGGAATATCGGGAATATATTCGAAGAACCGGAGCAAAGATGGTCGTAGTACCACCAAAGACGGACGACTTTCAGATTGATTTTGACGCGTTTAATGCGGCACTCAACGAAAAGACCATGGCTGTGCTGATCAATACACCAAACAATCCGTCCGGCGTCGCATACAATACGCAAACCATTGAAAAACTGTCTGCAATGCTATCGCAAAAACAGCAGGAATTCGGACATGATATCTTTTTGATTTCCGATGAACCATATCGTGAAATCATATTCGAAGGTGCGGATGCACCATATCCTGCACGATTCTATGACAATACCATAACCTGTTATTCTTTTTCCAAGAGTCTGTCTCTTCCGGGAGAACGAATCGGGTATGTGGCCATAAATCCAAAATGCACAGATGCAGATATTCTGGCAGTCATGATGGGGCAGATCAGCCGCGGCATCGGACACAACTGTCCATCTTCCACCGCGCAGCTGGCAGTCATGCAGTGTCTTGATGAGACCAGTGATCTGTCGGTATATGAAACCAATATGAATCTGCTTTATGATGCACTTACCGATATGGGATTTGAGGTTGTAAAACCGGCCGGCACATTTTACATTTTCCCGAAGGCGCTTGAGAAGGATGCAGTTGCATTCTGCCAAAAGGCAAAAGCTTATGACCTGATTCTGGTGCCGGCAGACAATTTCGGATGCCCGGGATATTTCAGAATGGCATATTGCATCGACACAGAAAAAGTAAAGAGATCGATTCCGGTATTCAAAAAGTTTGTCACAGAGGAGTATGGCAAGCAATAACTGTTTGGTAATTAGAAGAGAAAGCGGTAATAATACGAATTTATTGTAAGTATTTTAAAGTTGTCTGACAAATGATATAATACAATTATCATAATGATTGGAGGTTTTTTCAAATGGGTAATCAGTATTTTGATTTAACAGGTCAGGTAGCTGTTGTAACCGGTGCATCAACCGGATTAGGGGTGCAAATGGCAAAAGCGCTTGCGAGTCAGGGCGCAAATATCGTAGCACTTGCACGACGCCAGAACCTGATTGATGAAGTAGCAAAGGAAATCAGTGAGACTTATGGGGTAAAAGCAATCGGAGTCGCATGTGATATTACCGATACGGAGCGTGTGGAAGCAGCGGTCGACACCATCCTTAAGGAAATGGGACGCATTGATATACTGGTAAACAATGCAGGAACCGGCGCTGTAGCACCGGCAGAAGATATCACTGATGAGCAGTTTGCAAACGAGATGAATATCGACTTGTTCGGTTCATTCAAAATGGCACGCGCAGTTGCAAAGAAAGCAATGATTCCGGCAAACTATGGACGCATTATCAACATAGCATCAATGTATGGTCTGGTCGGAAACAAGATTGCACCGGCATCTCCGTATCATGCAGCCAAAGGCGGCGTAGTCAATCTGACCCGCGCACTTGCAGCAGAGTGGGGTGATAAAGGCATTACAGTCAACGCAATTTGTCCGGGATATTTCGAAACCCCGCTGACAAAAGAAACACTGGATTCCGAATATTTCCAGAATTATGCGAAGACCATGATTCCGATGGCAAGATATGGAAAAGAAGGCGAGCTTGACACAGCTGCGATTTTCTTATCTGCACCGTGCAGTACATATGTAAACGGAGTGATTTTACCGGTAGACGGTGGATATACCAGCATGTAAAAAACAAAAAGGGCATGAAATCAATTGATTTCATGCCCTATCTTTATGATATAGGAAATTTCTCCGAAATTCCTATATCATAAAAAGCGCTCCGCTATGGATGCGCACTCGCGCGATAGGAATATGTTGCCTTCAGCAACCGCGCTCGGCGCGAGCATGTTGCAAGCAACATGCTTTCTTATGTAGTTTTATACCTGATCCGGAGAATGCCCGGAATTGCCGTATGGCGCAAGCGCATCGATTGCTGCCATATCCTCGGAAGAAAGAGAAAAATCAAAAACTTGCGCATTCTCTTTCATACGAGACGGATTGACTGATTTTGGGAGCGGGATGATATCATGCTGCAGTTCCCAGCGCAGAATGATTTGCGCAACGCTTCGACGATATTTTTGAGCAAGCGATTCCAAAAGCGGATGCTTCAGAGAAAGACCTCTGCCAAGCGGGCTCCACGCTTCCACGACAATCTTGTTTTCTTTGCAAAACAGGAGGGTTTCTTCCTGCAAAAATCCCGGATTGACCTCAATCTGATCCACAGCAGGAATCACTTCCATATCCATCAGTGCATGCAGATGATGCGGCAGGAAATTTGATACACCGATTGCTTTGACACGTCCGGACCGGTAATTGTCTATCATACCGCGCCATGTATCGCGGTTGGTATTTTCCCAGTCATCGTCAAAGGCAAATGAAGATGGCCAATGTACTAGATACAAATCCAGATAATCCAGTCCGAGCAGCTCCATAGACTTTGCAAAAGCTTTTTTCGTCCGCTCTCTTCCGAATTCTGTTTTCCAGACTTTGCTGGTGACAAAGATTTCTTCCCGGGCAACCTGATGATCAGCCATAAAATCACGGATTGCAGCGCCGACAGAAGCCTCATTTTCGTAAAAGGCAGCAGTATCAATATGGCGGTATCCGATAGACAAGGCGTCATAAACGCTTTGGTATGCCTCTTTGGCATCCGTAATCTTGTAAGTGCCAAAACCCAGACACGGAATCGAAGTCTGATTGTTCAACAAAATACGGTCGGTCATAGTATGCATCTATTTTCCTCCTTCATAAAAGGCAATTAATTTGCCGCCATTATATCAGGAATGGCAAGGGAACTCAATCCCACTTGAACAAGTCCGCAAAAATGCGTAAAATAAAAGCAATAAGAACAAAAAAGGAGATAACGATGAATATCGACGAAATAACGACAGAACTGACAGAAAAACGACAGCAATTAGACAAAATGGAGACACAGGTGCGTAAGATGTCAAAAGCAATGGCAATCGTACTAGCGCTCGGCGGCGCGTTGATTCTCGGGCTGGGAATCGGCTGCCTGGTAGTCTGGCATGATTTTATGCTTACCCAGGCAATCATCATCTGTGTGGTTGGAGCTGTTCTGTTGGGGGTGGCTTATCCGATTTATGCGATGGTTATGAAGCGAACGCTGTCGCAGATTGAACCGCTTCGTAAACAAATTGATGATCAGATGGAGAAATACGGATGCAAATGATAACTACGGTTGCCGCTGCAACACATGACACGCGTGTCATCCCGTTATTGATTCTGCTGCTGCTCGTAGGCGTCGGAATCATACTTGCGGGACTGTTGGTGAAGCGCACGGAAGACGAAGACAAGAAAAATTCAACTCAGTCGGAGAAATCCCCCACCTCTAAGCGTTAGCGTAGGTGGGGGTCTTGACAAGACGAAAAAAAATAAAGGTCGATTCAGACCTTTATTTTTTATAACTTTTTTAGCGTATTAAATTAACGGATCAACCGGAAACATCGTATGATCTACATACAGGTTAAACGCATATACAACAATCAAAAAGATTGCTTCACAATACAACAGTTGGTTGGATAATTTGATAAAGAAACGATAGCGGCTCATGAAGCCTACCAGTCTCCAGATAATTACCATTGCAGTATAAAAAATAAATGCTGCCAGCGTAAACATTGGAATGACATCAATCTTATCATAATTGACAGCAACCGCTGCTCCAATCAAAAATCCGGTCAACACCGTCGGAATATTTGCCATAAATGAAAGCACAATCATCTTTTGATCGCTTTTTCTACTTCTCTGTGTACTTGCCATATTCTATCCTCATTATTTTTTCTGATAACTTTCATACAATAACACAAATTTTCAAATCTGTCCACTCTTTCCGAAACCGTACATTTTATGGAAAAATGCATGGAAATGTTTGTTGGGAAAGGTCAAGTATGATATGATGACAACATGATGAAAAAGCGAGTGATAGGGCTGGCTGCGGTAATCGCCGTGATTACGGTGGCAAGCATTTTGATGATTTTATATTTTGAATATCGTGCGGATGCAGTGGATTGTTATGCCGAAGTATATCGGGATGATGAATTGCTGCAGACCATTGATTTGACGAATGTGAAGGAACCGTATCAAATACGGATTGCATATGGCGAAGATGAATATAATGTGCTCGAAGTGCGCAGGGGGAGCATTGGGATTGTGGAATCGAGCTGTCCGGACCATCTCTGCGAACACATGGGATTCGTACATACATCGCTGATGCCGATTACCTGTCTGCCGAACCATTTGGTGATACGGATTGTGGAAACGCAAGACAAAGAATCGAGCGAAAAGCTTGACGGATTGACTTATTAAAAAAACCTTGAAAGCATAAGCATAGAATGATAGGATTTTTAAAGAGAGGAGGGGGATTTCTATGATGCTGGAAATCACAATTCGAATGACACCGATTCTAATCTGGCTGATTATGCTGATCGCATTCACGGCAGTGGAACTGCTGACAGTCGGGCTGGTTTCCATCTGGCTGGCGGTTGGCGCATTGTTTGCATTGATTGTGGCAGCAGTATCAGGTCCGATCTGGCTGCAGATTGTGGTATTCTTTGTGGTATCACTGATCACACTGCTGGCAACGCGTCCTTTGGCACGCAAATATGTCAATCGCAGAATACTTCCGACGAATGCGGACTCGCTGGTGGGAGAAGTATTGGCTGTGAAAGAGAAGATAGACAACCGTAATGAGACCGGCATGGGTGTGATTCATGGAAAAGAATGGACCTTACGGTCGACGAAAGATGAGACCGTGATTCCGGAAGGAACACTGGTCAAAGTAACACAAATACAAGGCGTAAAGCTCATTGTAGAAAAATATGAGGAGGTATCATCATGCAATTAGAAACAGTTACAGATTTTGGGGCAATTACTGCATTGATCGTCGTATTAATCATTTTACTGGCGATTATTATCAGCTGCATCAAGATTGTACCACAGGCACATGCAATGGTAATCGAGCGTTTGGGAGGTTATCTGACCACATGGAGTGTAGGTTTGCACTTCAAGGCGCCATTCATTGACCGCATTGCACGTCGTGTGAACTTAAAGGAACAGGTAGTGGATTTCCCACCGCAGCCGGTAATTACCAAGGATAATGTTACGATGCAGATTGACACCGTCGTATATTTCCAGATTACCGATCCAAAGCTCTATGCATACGGCGTAGAGAATCCGATTATGGCAATCGAGAATCTGACTGCAACCACGCTTCGAAATATCATCGGTGATTTGGAACTCGATGAGACACTGACCAGCCGTGAGACCATCAATACCAAGATGCGTGCAACACTTGATGTTGCAACAGATCCTTGGGGAATCAAGGTAAACCGTGTCGAATTAAAGAATATCATTCCGCCAAAGGCCATCCAGGATGCGATGGAGAAACAGATGAAGGCAGAGCGTGAACGCCGTGAAGCCATCCTTCGTGCAGAAGGTGAAAAGAAATCCACCATTCTTGTGGCAGAAGGTAACAAGGAATCAGCCATTTTGGATGCAGAAGCAGAGAAGCAGGCAGCTATTCTTCGCGCAGAAGCAAAGAGAGAAGCAACGGTCAAGGAAGCAGAAGGACAGGCAGAAGCAATCCTCAAGATTCAGCAGGCGAATGCAGACGGTCTTCGCATGTTAAAGGAAGCTGCTCCGGACTCTGCAGTGCTTCAGATCAAGAGCCTCGAAGCATTTGCAAAGGCTGCAGACGGAAAAGCAACCAAGATTATCATTCCATCCGAAATCCAGGGAATGGCAGGACTTGCCAAATCACTGGTAGAAGTTGCGAAAGAAAATTCATAATCCAAACCACTAAGAAGCGGCCGTGCATTTACACGGCCGTTTCTTTTTTCTCCGATCGTCATTGTTACTGAAAATCAGCGGAACTGCTTTATTTGAACAAAGTAAAATGCTATAATGGGGAATGTATATCGAAATTCCTCGGAGGGAAAGTATGAAGAGTAGAATTCGTATGAAAGGAAACTTAAGAGCATATATGCAGTTGCCGCTGTATTGGACGGGATTTCTGGTATTGCTGACAGTCCCGGCATATATACTGGATTGGCGACTGGGAGTTGGAGCAACAGGCTTTACACTGATATATTTTTGTGCGGAATTGATTCTTTATTTGAACGCTAAGCCAAAGCTGGCCAGCGAAGTCATCAATTTTGCTACCAGATATGCCACAGTACAAAAGCATTTGCTCAATGAATTTGAGATTCCATATGCCCTTTTGGATTACAATGGTAAAATCCTGTGGATGAATCAGGAATTTCGCGGATTGACAGGCGTGGATCAGGGATATCACAAATCGATTACATCTTTGTTTTCAAGCCTGACAAAAGAAGTACTGCAAAAACCGGAATTTCCGCATGATTTTTATGTGGATACGGAAGAAAAGCACTTCCGCGTAGCAGCCAATCATATCTATTTTGATACAGTCGCAGATCATAGTGCACTGATGAGCATTGAGAATTCAGAAGAATTCCTGATTGCCATTTATCTGTTTGATGAAACGCAATTGCGCCATTATATGCAGGAGAATGAAGATCAGAAACTTGTATCGGCACTGGTATATATTGATAACTACGAAGAGACAATGAGTTCCATCGAGACGGTGAAGCAGTCCTTCCTGACGGCGCTGGTAGACCGGCGTGTGGCTCAGTACTTTGGAAAAGTGGACGGTCTGGTGCGCAAAGTGGAGCGAGATAAATATTTTGTTATTTTCCGCCACAAGTTCCTGGCACAGCTCGAAGAGGATAAATTCAAAGTCCTTGAAGATGTCAAAGCAATCAAAATCGGAAATGAGGTTCCAATCACACTGAGTATCGGAATCGGTCTGTCCGGTGAGACCTATACGGAAAATTATGATGCAGCACGTGCAGCCATTGATCTGGCGCTCGGACGAGGCGGCGATCAGGCAGTGCTCAAAAATGATGCAGAGATCACCTATTATGGAGGAAAAGCCAAAGAGGTTGAGCGTAATACGCGTGTCAAAGCCCGCGTCAAGGCTCATGCACTTCGCGAAATCCTCGAATCCAGGGACAATGTCATTATCATGGGTCATTCCCTGACTGATATCGATTCACTCGGTGCGGGAATCGGCGTATATTGTGCGGCAAAATTCCTCGGCAAGAAAGCACAGATTGTCATTAATAATCCGACCAGTTCGGTTCGCCCATTGCTTGAGACTTTTGTGCCGGAAGCAGGTTATCCGGAGGATATGTTTATCAATAGCGAAGAGGCGCTCGAGGCACTGAACTATGACTCTGTGGTTATGGTGGTGGATACGAACCGTCCGAGCTACACAGAATGTCCGGAACTGTTGAAACGCGCCAATACTGTTGTAGTATTTGATCATCATCGTCAGAATTCAGAAGTAATTGAAAACCCGACGCTGTCCTATATTGAGCCATATGCCTCTTCGGCATGTGAAATGGTAGCGGAAGTATTGCAGTATTTTGATGACAATATGAAGATTGAACCGGCGGAAGCGGATTGCATCTATTCCGGTATCCTGATTGATACCAATAACTTTATGCAAAAGACCGGTGTGCGAACCTTTGAAGCTGCCGCTTATCTAAAGCGATGCGGTGTGGATGTCAGCCGTGTCCGCAAGAAAATGCGAAATGATATGGATGCATATAAGGCACGCGCAGAAGCAGTGCGCCGCGCGGAAGTATTCCGCGGAGCATTTGCAATCTCTGTATGTCCGGGCGAAGGGATTGAGAGCCCGACGATTGTCGGTGCGCAGGCTGCAAATGAATTGTTGAATATCGTCGGAATCAAAGCATCCTTTGTATTGACAGAGTACAATGAGCGGATTTATGTCAGCTCACGCTCCATCGACGAAATCAATGTACAGATTATCATGGAAAAACTCGGTGGCGGCGGTCATATGAATGTTGCAGGTGCGCAACTGGAAGGATACACGATTGAGCAGGCAAAAGAAGTGATTATGCAAACGCTCGACAGTATGTTGGAAGAAGGAGATATTGTAGTATGAAAGTAATATTGTTAGAAGATGTCAAAGCACTTGGAAAGAAGGGTGATATCGTAAATGTCAGCGACGGATATGCCAGAAATGCTTTGTTCACCAAAAAGCTTGCGGTAGAAGCAAACGGCAAGAATCTGAACGACTTGAAATTGCAGAATCAGCATGCGGATAAAGTGGCAGCAGAAAACCTTGCAGAGGCAAAGGCGCTTGCAGACAAATTAAAAGAAGTTACCGTACAATTAAAGATTCGTACCGGTGAAGGCGGCAAGAGCTTTGGTGCTGTTTCATCCAAGGAAATCGTAGAAGCATTGAAAGCACAAAGTGGCATCACCATTGACAAGAAAAAGATCAAGCTGGCTGAATCACTCAAGAATCTCGGAACCTATGAAGTAAAAGTGAAACTTCATCCGGAAGTGGTTGCAGAGCTGGCCGTAAAAATAGAAGCGGAATAGGGGGAAATCCAATTTGGATGAGACCATACTTACACGAATCAAACCCAATAGTATAGAAGCGGAGCAGTCTGTCATCGGATCCATGATTATGGATAAAGATGCCATCAGCACAGCGCTTGAGATATTAATCAAAGAAGATTTTTATCATAAACAATATGGTGTTGTTTATGAATCTATGGTGGAACTGTATAACGAAGGAAAGCCGGTTGACCTGGTCACCTTGCAAAGCAAGCTGAAAGAAAAGGATGTGCCGGAAAGCGTGCAGTCCATGGAATTCGTCCGAGACCTTGTGACAGCTGTGCCTACCTCAGCCAATATCCGCTACTACGCCAATATTGTAAAAGAAATGGCAATTAAACGACGTCTGATTGATATCATGGACGGAATTGAGAATGACTGTTATGGCGGAAAGGAATCGCTTGATTATATTTTTGAAGAAACAGAGCGAGATATTTTTAAAATCCTGAATACGAGACAGACAGAAGATGCTGTTCCGATTCGCAAGGTTGCGATGAATGTACTTGAGAAGATTGAAAAAGCATCTCAGCAAAGCGGGGCGGTAACCGGTATCCCGACGGGATTTACCGATCTGGATTATCGCACTGCCGGATTACAGCCGTCAGATTTAATCCTGATTGCAGCGCGTCCTGCAATGGGAAAAACCGCATTTGTATTGAATGTGGCGAAGCATATCTGCTTTAATCAGGGTCGTGCGGCAGCAGTATTCTCACTGGAAATGTCAAAGGAGCAGCTTGTCAATCGTATGCTCTCCATGGAATCAAAGGTCGATGCGCAGGCTATGCGTAATGGTACCGTATCGGATGCCGACTGGGAAAAGCTGGTCGAAGGAGCAGGAATTATCGGCAATTCAAAGCTGATTATTGATGATACACCGGGTATCACGCTGACCGAATTGCGCAGCAAATGTCGTAAATTCAAACTGGATCAGGGACTCGATATCGTTATTATTGACTACCTGCAGTTGATGAGTGGTTCCGGCGGCAAAAGCTCTGAATCGCGCCAGCAGGAGATCTCAGAAATTTCGCGAGGTTTAAAAGCACTCGCCAGAGAATTAAATGTACCTGTGATTGCATTGTCTCAGCTGTCCCGTGCAGTAGAGCAGAGACCGGATCACAGACCAATGTTATCAGATTTGAGAGAATCGGGAGCCATCGAGCAGGATGCTGATATTGTAATGTTTATTTACCGTGATGATTATTATCATCCGGATTCGGAAGACCGTGGAATTTCCGAAATCATCATTGCAAAACAGCGAAGTGGTCCGATTGGAACCGTCAAATTGGCATGGTTGCCGCAATACACACAGTTTGCAAATCTTGAACGAGAACAATTTTCCAACGAATAAAAAAACCGCTGCATTTGCAGCGGTTTCTTTTCATTGTTCATTTACAATTTCAATAATTAGCCCTGGTTGATAGCTCCTACAGGACAAGCACCTGCGCATGTGCCGCAATCTAAGCAAGCATCAGCATCGATGTTGTACTGGGTATCACCTGCAGAGATAGCACCTACTGGGCACTCACCTGCACATGTTCCACAGCTAACGCATGAATCAGAAATTACATATGCCATATTGATATCCTCCTTTTCACAAAGCAACTTTGATTTTATCTTATCATAAAATGTACTATTTTCAATCATAAATTATAATGTATTGAAATAAGCACAAATTAGAATAAACTAACCATAAGCAGTGTATTTTTGTACAGATAAGTTGCCGTACCGATTGTGCAAAAAAGCAGTATAGTTGTATAAAAAAAGGATATTTGTTAAAATAAAGGTTATGAGTGAAACAAACAAATTAATAGAAACAAAATATATTACCGTTGATGCAGGTCAGCCGGATGAGGAAGCAATGCAAATCGCCGCAGACTTGATTGCAGCAGGAGAACTGGTAGCTTTTCCGACGGAAACCGTATATGGTCTTGGAGGCAATGCACTGGATCCCACCGCGTCTGCACGAATTTATGCAGCCAAGGGAAGACCTTCGGACAATCCGCTCATCGTGCATATTGCAGAATATAGCGATCTGCTTCGGGTAGGCAAGCAGGTTCCCGAAGATGCGAAGAAGCTTGCGGATGCATTCTGGCCGGGACCGCTGACGATGATTGTACAAAAGAGTGATGAGGTTCCATATGCAACGACAGGCGGTCTGGATACCGTGGCAGTTCGAATGCCAAATCATGCAGTCGCACTGGAGTTGATAAAACGAAGCGGCTGCCTGATTGCAGCTCCTTCTGCAAACACTTCAGGGCGCCCGAGCCCAACAGAAGGTGCACATGTCCGGGAGGATTTGTCCGGCAAAATTGCAATGATTCTGGATGCCGGTCCGGTTGGAATCGGAATTGAATCGACAATCATCGATTTGACGGAAGACACGCCGATGGTGCTTCGCCCGGGCTATATTACACCTGCGATGCTTTCAAAGGTATTGGGCAAAGAAGTCATTATTGATCCGGGAATCATTGCAGCAGATGATACACGCAAACCGAAAGCACCGGGCATGAAATATAAGCATTATGCGCCTAAGGGGAATCTCGTGCTGGTGGAAGGCGCGACCGAGGCTGTTATCGCAGAAATCAACCGTCGGACGAGTCGTAATCGAATAGAAGGAAAGCGAACCATCGTCATTGCAACCGAGGAGACGAAATCTCGCTATGAAGCGGATACTGTTTTGTCAATCGGAGAACGAGAAGATGAAGAATCCATCGCACGACATCTGTACGGAATATTGCGGACATGCGATTCGCTGAATGCGCAAGAAATATATTCTGAAAGTTTTGCAACACCAAAAATGGGACAGGCAATTATGAATCGTCTGCTCAAGGCAGCCGGACATGAGGTAATCCGGGTATCGGAATGAGGGGAATATGGCAGGAATCAACAGAATTATTTTTGTAAGTAAATCAGGGACTGCAAGGGAGCCAATGGCGGTAGGTATCATGAAAGACTTGATCCTTACGCAACCGGTCGAAATTATGGCAAGAGGCATGGTTGTACAGTTTCCGGAACCGATGAATCAAAAAGCGGAAGCGGTATTGATCAGCAATGGCATTGAGTTGCCTGATTTTTGCAGTCAACAATTGGTGGAAGAAGAAATCACGGCAGGGACATTGGTGCTTGCAATGGAAGAGCGGCAAAAGGCAACTTTGTTTGAGATGTTTCCAAATGTGAAACCATGGCAGATACAAGTGCTCCCATCCATGGTCGGAGAGGAACTGGATATTGTAAATCCATATGGTGGAACGGTACAGACCTATGGGTTGTGTTTTGAAAGCTTGCGCAAAAGTATTAAGAAGCTGGCTGACATGTTGAACAATGATGAGATTCCATGGGAAGAAAAGGAGGAAGAAAGTGGCGAAGCGTGAAGATTACATTAGCTGGGACGAGTATTTCATGGGAGTGGCAATGCTGTCAGCAAAGCGCTCAAAAGATCCGAATACACAGGTCGGAGCCTGCATCGTGAGCCAGGACCATAAGATTTTGTCTATGGGATATAACGGATTTCCAATCGGTTGCTCCGATGATGATTTTAGTTGGGATCGCGAAGGCGATGATAATAAATATTACTACAGCACGCACAGTGAGTTGAATGCAATATTGAACTATCGGGGCGGTTCGCTGGAGGGCGCAGTTATTTATGTGACACTTTTTCCATGCAATGAGTGTGCAAAGGCGATTATTCAATCCGGGATTAAAGAGATTGTTTATGCGGAAGACAAATATCATGAAACGATGTCGGTGATTACCTCAAAACTGATGCTTCGCAGTGCGGGAGTGTTGATGCGTCAGTATGAGCCAAGTGGAAGAGAGGTTTTGATAACGCTTTAACTCAGTCGGGGTACAAGCTCCGACTAAATATATGATGCAGAGGGCCCGGATGGGCCCTCTTTTCTATACCCGCCGCCATCCATGTTTGCGGCGTTGTGAATACTGACCAATTTTACCCAAAACAGGTGGACATTGGTTCAACAAATGGTATAATATTCCTATATATTGTTATAAAAGGAGAAGTCTATGCAAAAGAAAAAACCGATGCATCAGGTTGCGGAAACACTTGCATTGGTTCTCCAGTTTAGTTTGAATATGTTAGTTCCCATAGGACTTATGTCTTTTCTTGGCTGGTGGATTGGAAAGCGCACGGGACAATCGTGGGTTATGATTCCATTTTTTTTCATCGGAGCCATCGCGGGGGGGAACTCCATTTATCAGATGTCCAAGAAATATTTTAAGGACGACAAAAAGAAAGAGTGATTTATGCTCAGCAAAATGAAACAGTTAAATGACACATTACCACTTTTGGAATTGGGAATTGTGCTATATGCCTCCGTTATTCAATTAGTGGGAGTGTGGTTTGTCGAAGATAAACTCGGCTACAGTATCGGCCTTTGGTATGGGGCAGTAACAGCCATGTGGATGGCGTATAATCTCGCCAAAGTGATCTATGATTCGGTTACTGTAGATGGTCGCAGGAAGACGCTCATCATCAAATCCGTTTTACGGTATCTGGTGGTCGTCGTCCTCTTTTTCGCTTTAGGCTATTTTGAATTCGGGAATTTATATACGGCTGTAGCAGGTCTGTTCGGGTTGAAGGTTGCTGCATATCTGGTGCCCGTGCTGGCAAAGCTGGTATACAAATTCACAGGAAAAGAAGCTTCTTTCCTGAAGAATGATGAAAATAGTAATAAACAAGAGGTAAAGGAGGTGACAATGTGAACTCAGCGATTTTACTCAGTGCAGACAATATCGACTTTATGATTCATGAGTTGATACCGGTCAATTTCTTTGGAACTACAGTTTATATTACGAACAGTCATATCTGTATCGCAATCGTAATGCTCGTGATTCTGGGATTTGGCGTAGTCGCACATATCAAGCTCAAACATGCAAAAGAGATTCCGCATGGATTTCAGAATGTGGTTGAGCTGATTGTGGAACTGCTTGGCAAAATGGTATCGGGAACCATGGGAAAATGGGCTCCGCGTTTTGTCAACTATATCAGCACGATATTTGTCTTCATTCTGATGAGTAACATCTCCGGTATTTTCGGACTCCGTCCGCCGACAGCGGATTATGGTACAACGCTTGCCCTTGCCATCATCACATTTATGATGATTCGAGTCAACAAAGCGAAACACCAGAGTGCGAAAGAAATCTGGACGAATGTCTGCTCACCATTACCGCCATGGCTTCCAATCTGGGCGCCAATCAATATCATCAGTGAAATCGCGGTACCGATTTCCTTGTCATTGCGTTTGTTTGCAAATGTATTGTCAGGAACGGTCATTATGGCACTGGTGTACGGGCTGTTGCACTTCATAGCACTTGCATGGCCGGCAGTTTTGCATGTGTATTTCGATTTGTTCTCAGGAGCAATTCAGACATATGTATTCTGTATGTTAACGATGACTTATGTCACTCAGGCATGCACATCTGAGAATGATGCGTAAACTACAGTTTTTTATTTAAGGAGGAAAACAATATGTTATTAGACATTACAGGAAGTGATTTAATCAGAGCTTGCTCAGCAATCGGAGCTGGATTGGCAGTTATCGCAGGTATCGGACCTGGTGTTGGACAGGGTATCGCAGCCGGACATGGTGCTTCTGCAGTAGGACGCAACCCTGGCGCACAGGGACAGATTATGTCAACCATGTTACTTGGACAGGCCGTAGCCGAGACCACAGGTCTTTACGGACTCGTTGTTGCTCTTCTGTTACTTTTCGTTCATCCACTTGACTAAAAGCTTACAAAGAGCCAAAAAACCGAACGAAAGGAGAATAGAAATTGTTAGCAATTTTAGCAGACGGAACATTCTTATTTAATTTGGATCCTCAGCTACTTTTTGATGCGTTGTTGCTTGCAGTTGCTGTATTCTTCTTATTCATGCTGATGTCATATCTTTTGTTCAATCCTGCACGAAAGCTTTTGCAGGATCGTGAAGAACGAATCAAAAATGACATTGATGCTGCCGCAGCGGATAAAGAACAGGCCGCAGCATTAAAAGCAGAATATGAGACAAAACTCAAGAATGTGGATAAAGAGGTGGATGTCATCCTTTCCGAAGCCCGCGCAAGGGCAAAGAAATCCGCGGTGAAAATCGAGGAAGAGGCAAAGGAGGAAGCTGCCAGAATTATCGCAAATGCCCGCAAAGAGGCAGAACTTGAGAAGAAACATGCTATGGATGATATGAAGCAGGAGATGATACAGATTGCTTCTCTCATGGCTGCAAAGGCAGTTGCTGCATCCATCGACACAAATATTCAGGATACGCTGGTAGATGAGACATTGAAAGAAATGGGTGAATCAACATGGCTAAGCTAGTATCAACCACTTATGGGAATGCGCTCTTTGAGCTGGCCCTTGAGCAGCAAAGCTTAGATGCAATGTTGGAAGAGGTTCGTGCACTTTCCGGAATTCTCGAAGAGAACCCGGAGCTGGCTCAGCTATTGAACCATCCCCAAATCGTAAAAGAAGAAAAAATGAAAGTCTTAGAAGACATTTTTTCGAACCGCATTTCGAAAGAATTGCTTGGTCTGATTACACTGATTGTAGAAAAAGATCATGCAAAAGAATTGCAGAGCGTATTTGCATATTTCATTGACAGAGTCAAAGAATATAAAAAAATCGGAACGGCTTATGTACAGTCGGCCGTAGCGCTTTCAGATGCACAGAAACAGTCGATTGAGCAAAAACTCCTCGATACGACAGAGTATGTGCAATTCGAGATGCATTATTCCGTAGATGCCGCATTGATCGGCGGTTTGGTCATTCGCATTGGAGATCGCATTGTAGACTCAAGTGTTAAGACAAAACTCTACAATCTGACCCGCGAATTATCACAAATCCAATTGAAAGTAGGTGAAAACACTCCATGAATTTAAAGCCGGAAGAAATCAGCTCTGTGATTAAAGAGCAGATCAAACGATATGCTTCCCAGCTGGAAGTTGCAGAAGTGGGTACCGTAATCCAGGTTGCCGATGGTGTAGCTCGTGTACACGGACTCGAAAATGCAATGCAAGGTGAACTTCTTGAGTTCCCGGGGGAAGTTTATGGAATGGTATTGAACCTTGAAGAAGATAATGTCGGAGCCGTATTGCTCGGTAACCAGCACAATATCAACGAGGGAGATACTGTTAAGACGACAGGACGCGTCGTGGAAGTGCCTGTCGGAGATGCGATGCTCGGACGCGTCGTAAACGCACTTGGTCAGCCAATTGACGGCAAAGGACCAATCGAGACCGACAAGTTCCGTCCGGTAGAACGCGTCGCAAGTGGTGTTATCTCCAGAAAATCCGTAGATACACCATTACAAACCGGTATCAAGGCAATCGATTCAATGGTTCCAATCGGCCGTGGTCAGCGTGAGTTGATCATCGGAGACCGTCAGACCGGAAAGACTGCAATTGCAATTGATACCATCATCAACCAAAAGGGACAAGGCGTAAAATGTATTTATGTTGCCATCGGACAAAAAGCTTCAACGGTAGCAGCTCTTGTAAAAGAACTGGAATCCTATGGCGCGATGGCATATACAACGGTTGTAGCCGCAACCGCATCTGAGCTTGCACCGATTCAGTATATTGCACCATATGCAGGATGCGCAATCGGTGAGGAATGGATGGAGAATGGTGAGGATGTGCTTGTCATCTATGACGATTTGTCAAAGCATGCGACCGCATATCGTACACTTTCCTTATTGCTTAAGAGACCACCAGGACGTGAGGCTTATCCGGGTGATGTCTTCTATCTGCATTCAAGATTATTGGAGCGCGCAGCGCGTCTGTCTGACAAGCTTGGCGGCGGATCACTGACTGCACTTCCAATCATCGAGACGCAGGCAGGTGATGTATCTGCATACATCCCGACCAATGTTATTTCGATTACAGATGGTCAGATTTATCTTGAAACAGAAATGTTCAACTCCGGATTCCGTCCGGCAATCAATGCAGGTCTGTCCGTATCCCGTGTAGGTGGATCCGCACAGATCAAGGCAATGAAAAAGATTGCTGCACCAATCCGTGTAGAGTTGGCTCAGTATCGAGAGCTTGCTGCATTTGCGCAGTTTGGTTCCGAGCTGGATGCTGCAACAACGGAACAGCTGGCACAGGGCGCGCGCATTAAGGAAATCTTAAAGCAGCCACAGTACAAGCCGATGGCAGTGGAGAAGCAGGTTGTCATTATCTATGCAGCTACCAAGAAATATTTGCTTGATGTACCGGTAGAGGATATTTTGAGATTTGAAACAGAACTCTTTGATTTTGTAGAGACCAAATATCCGGAGATTCTGGAGTCTATCCGCTCTAAGAAAGAAATCGACGAAGAGACGGAGACGACATTACAGAAAGCAATCGAGGAGTGCAAAGCTTCCTTCAAATAGGTAGAAAGTAGGTGATAGTTTATGGCCTCAATGAGAGACATTAAACGCAGAAAAAGCAGTATTTCAAGTACGCAGCAGATCACCAATGCGATGAAGCTGGTTTCTACCGTTAAATTGCAGAAAGCAAAAGCGCGTGCAGAACAGACCAATCCATATTTTAATTATATGTATCATACAGTTTGTTCCATGCTTTCGAAGTCCCAAAATATCAATCACCCTTATTTGACCGGGAAAGATACCTCAAAAAAGGCTGTGGTTGTGATTACCTCGAATCGTGGACTGGCCGGTGGATACAATTCCAATGTCGTGAAATTGATTACAGAAAGTGATTGGAAGAAAGAGGATGTGGATATTTATGCAGTCGGCGGAAAGGGAGCGGATGCCCTGAATCACCGTGGATATCATATTGCACAGAATGCTTCCGATGTGATGGAAGATCCGACCTATCCGGATGCAATGGCACTTTGTGAGCAGGTGCTCAAATCATTCGCAGATGGAGAAGTCGGTGAGATATATTTGGCTTATACGCATTTCAAAAACACCGTTTCACAGGAACCTAAGCTGATTAAGCTGCTTCCTGTGGAGATTGATGAGGCTGATTTGCAGGAAGATTCGCAGAATCATATTCTGATGAATTTTGAACCAAATGAAGAAGAAGCACTCGACGCAATCATCCCGAAATATGTGACAAGTTTGTTCTACGGAGCCCTTGTGGAAGCCGTTGCTTCAGAGAACGGAGCAAGAATGCAGGCAATGGATTCCGCAACCAGCAATGCAGAAGAAATGATTAGTGATCTGACACTGAAATATAACAGAGCCCGTCAGGGCTCCATTACGCAGGAACTTACCGAAATTATTGCCGGTGCAAATGCAATCGGATAATCGGGTTTCGGCGTAAATGAAAGACATAATAAGGAGAAATAAAATGGCAGATAGAAATGTTGGTAAGATTACCCAGATTATCGGTGCCGTATTGGATGTCAAATTCCAAGAGGGACAGCTGCCTGAAATCAATGACGCAATTGAGATTACCCGCAAAGAGGGTGGCAAATTGGTGATTGAGGTCGCACAGCATCTGGGTGATGATACAGTTCGTTGTATCGCCATGGGACCGACGGACGGACTCGTTCGAGGAATGGATGCAGTTGCAACCGGCGCACCAATTTCCGTACCGGTTGGAGAGCAGACCCTTGGCCGTATCTTTAATGTACTAGGCGATGCAATCGACGATATCGAAACTCCACAGACGCAGGAGCACTGGCCGATTCACAGACCGGCGCCGGCGTTTGAAGAGCAGGCAACCTCTCAGGAGATGCTTGAAACCGGTATTAAAGTCGTTGACCTTCTCTGCCCATATCAAAAGGGTGGAAAGATTGGTCTGTTCGGTGGAGCCGGAGTAGGTAAGACCGTATTGATTCAGGAATTGATTCACAATATCGCAACCGAGCACGGTGGATATTCCGTATTCACCGGTGTAGGAGAGCGTACCCGTGAAGGAAATGACCTGTATTACGAAATGAAGGAATCCGGCGTTATCGACAAGACCTGTATGGTATTCGGACAGATGAACGAGCCGCCAGGAGCGCGTATGCGTGTTGGCTTAACCGGACTTACCATGGCAGAATACTTCCGTGACCGCGGTGGAAAAGATGTGCTTTTGTTTATCGACAACATCTTCCGTTTCACACAGGCAGGTTCCGAAGTATCCGCATTGCTTGGCCGTATGCCTTCCGCAGTAGGATATCAGCCGACTTTGCAGACAGAAATGGGTGCTCTTCAGGAGCGAATCACTTCTACCAAGAATGGTTCCATCACTTCCGTTCAGGCTGTATATGTGCCTGCGGATGACTTGACTGACCCGGCACCGGCAACCACATTCGCACACTTGGATGCAACTACCGTATTGGAGCGTTCTATTGCAGAGCTTGGTATTTATCCGGCAGTAGATCCGCTTGCATCGACTTCGCGTATTCTTGATCCGCGTATTGTTGGAGAAGAGCATTTCCAGGTTGCGCGTGGCGTACAGGAGATTCTTCAGAAATATAAAGAATTGCAGGATATCATCGCCATCCTTGGTATGGATGAACTTGGCGAGGAAGATAAGCTGGTTGTAAGCCGTGCAAGAAAGGTACAGAGATTCCTTTCACAGCCGTTTAACGTTGCAACCCAGTTTACCGGACTTGACGGAAAATATGTTCCGATTGCCGAGACCATTCGTGGATTCCAGGAAATTCTCGATGGTAAGTTAGACGACGTACCGGAAGGATATTTCCTGAATGTCGGAACAATCGATGAAGTTCGTGCAAAGATGCAATAGGAGGTGATCCTATGGCAGATGGAAACAAATTCGATGTCGAAATCATAACACCGGATCGAATCTTCTTTAAAGGAGAGTCTGATTTTCTGGAGTTTACCACATCGGAAGGGGATATCGGTATCTATAAGAATCATATTCCGCTTACAACGGTGCTTGCCCCGGGAGCCGTAACCATTCATAACGGGGACGATTCCAAGGTGGCAGCAGTTCATGCCGGATTTGCAGAGATTCTCGGCGAGAAGGTTACACTTCTTGCAGAAGTTGCCGAATGGCCGGATGAAATCGATGTAAAGCGTGCAGAAGAAGCAAAAGAGCGCGCAGAGCGCCGTATCCAGGAAAAATCAGACGATTTGGATTTACGCCGTGCAGAAGTTGCGTTGCGTAAAGCATTGATTCGAATGGATGTCGCAAACAAATAAGATGTTGCTTATGAGATGGGTAAGATTTTAGAATCTTATCCATCTTATTGTTTTAGGGACAAAAACTGAAATAATATCAGTGATTTTATTTGTGGGACAATTCTGACAATGCGCATAAATGCGGTCAAAGTGTTTGATAAAAAACTGAGAAAATGCTAGGATTATATTGTAATCTGAGACAAATATAGCGGATATTGGACACCTAATCAATATTAATGAAAAAGAAAATAAAAAAGATTTGGATTTTAATCATACTTCTCTCCATTTATTATGTTCTTTCAAATTTCTGGGCTCTATTGCCAGACCTTGATTTGAATAAGACCTTAAGACTTCAAGATTGTGTCTGCCTTTATGAAAAATATGGAGCAAACATATCCGGGGAAGAGATTGATTTATTTGCGCAAGATATAAAAGAATTAAAAAAGAAATTAGAGCCTGCTTTTCAAAGAGATGAGTATATGCACCTATATGGGATCGAATCGTTTGATGAATGGCAGGCTTTTTGCGTATGGGAAAATGAATGGGTCCTTGTCGAAGAAGAGGATTTATCTCCGGAACTGCAGGAGAAGAAACAAGAAATGGAAGAGGATGGAGTCTGGGAGGATGCTGTAAAAAAGGTACGCGTAATTAGTGATTTTAAATTCAGATTATCTGATCAGGAGCAGGAATACTGGGATAAGCTAGATCATTTGTTATGGTATCAAGACTTAATTGATAATCAAGGGTATGCGCCAACTTGCAGTGGGTACTATGAAACTTATTTCAAAAAGGACACCCTATGGTATTGGGCTCTGTTTGCATTCATTTCAGGCCTGCTGGCGTATGAATACTTGTTTAAAGAAAAGTCCAAGAAGAAATATTTGATGATTAACAGCATTTTGATTATTTCTTCCTGGCTGGCATATATACTTGCATTTACTTACCTGAAAGTATGGATGTTTTGGGAAAGCCGAATCGAAGTTTTAGAGGACATGGATCTCCCGTTGGGCTGGACTCTGTTAGGAACAAGAAGTTTTCCGTTTTTGTTTATGCTGATTGGTTTTGGGCTATGGAAAGGGAGAAAAGGTGAAAATTAATTATTATTTAAAAAGACATTTTTTTCTTCTTGCATCGATTGTGGTTGGAATTGTCCTACTGTTTTATGCAGATTACAGAGCGCGAAATATCTGGTTTGTAATCGGTAAGGACAACAATATTAACGCATTGATGACAGCTATGGGATGTGGTTTGGATAGCTGGATGGGAATATTCTTCCCAGTGCTGGCAACAGTGCCTTTTGCGACCAGCTATGTATCGGATCAGAAAAGCGGTTATTTTTCATCCCAGCGGTTGCGAAAGCATAATAAGTGTTATTCTATTGAAAAACTGTGGAAGTCAGCACTGACTGGTTCGCTTTCGCTTGCGGTTCCGGTAGCATTCTTCTCCATTTATCTGTGGATGAACAATCCATGTTCTGCGTCTCTATATGATGAATCGGGGGATACCGTAACCTCTTTTATGACACATTTCGCAGAAGAAAATCCGAAATTATATATGGCTTTGATTGTGTTATTAACTGCAATTGCCGGGGCATCCATGGCAGTTTTTGCGCTTGGAATATCAACGATTGTAAAAAATGAATTTCTTACTTTGTTGATTCCGTTTGGAATATGCATTTTATCTGCAATTATGGGAGGTGAGAATAATCTTCTTCTGACTTTTTGCCCCTCAGAACAGGCAGATATCAGTTTATATCGAGTGTTGATTATGGATCTTATTGTTTTGGCAATCGGAGTGGGACTTTGGATTTATGAATATCGGCGGAAAGAATAAGCAATATTATGTAATCGCATTAGTATATTTGATTTGGATGGAAGGTTATCTAGTCCTGCAATCTTGGGATGGAATCACTTTATCTGAATGGGTGACGGAAGTAATACTGGATCGATTTACATTATTACTGATGTTTGGAATATCCTTTCTTGTCTGTAATCATTTTGTAGTTGAATTATATGACGGGAACGCAACACGCATGTTGCGTAAACAGAATCGAATGAAAGTATTTGCAACGATAATCGCAAGAATGACGGCATCGGTAATTGGTTTGATTCTGTTGGCATTTGGAACTGCATTGCTTGTATTTGCGGTTTCAAATATTGGACCATGGGTGCCAGACAAAGAATCCGGGAAACAGATGATTTATTGTATGTTTTCATTATTGATACGTATTTATTTCTTTGGAATGATATTGGGGCTATTGGAATTATTATGTCGTCAATATTTGCGTAATGAAAAGCTACCGCTGATTTTGTTGTTGATTTTATTAATGGTAAATGTCGGAATATCAGGCAGTTCCAATTTTCAGAGTTATCCAATTTCAAAAGTTTTATGGATTAACGCACTTTGGCAAGATGTTTTTGTGCCAAAGGTATGCGGATTTTGGATCATCCAGATGATTCTGCTTATCACATGGATTTATTGTAAATCGATGATATCTTTTCCAAAAGTACGAATGAGAACGCGCGTATGGCATTATCGGGATTGGATGATAATCACCGCTTCGTCACTTGGCATATCCTTTCTTTATTGCGGATTGGCAAAAGAAGTCGCAGTCGAAAATTTATTTGAAATGATTTTTGGCTTTGAACATTTCGATTTATGGTTATTTCTATATTTAGGAATTCAACTTCCAATTCTGGGTTTGGCATTTTACTATTTTCAAAAGCGAAAATGTTATGCAATTCAGTACTTATTGAGAGGCCAACGATTTCACACATGGGTTTGCAGGCAATATATGCGAATAGCCAGTCAATGCTTTTGCTATTTTGTTTTGATTGGGATGTGTTTCCTGTTATGGATGAAACGATTGCCGCAACGGTTTGAAGTTCAATTATTATGTAATCTGGCGCTGATGGATGTTGGATTGATTTTGCTGTCAATCTTGTTATCATGGCGAAGTCAGCGAGATATTGGATATCCATTTTTTGTGATTATGTTAGGACACATGATTCTTGCGAGATGGAATCAGCCATGGGTTCCGTTTATTGGTGGAATCTATGTGACTCACCGTGATACGCAGTGGTTTCAGGTTGGTTATCAACTCTTGATTGCATGTGTCTTGATGGGATGGATCATCTTTTCCGGAAGGGATAGGATAGAGAAATTATGATTGAGTTAAAAGATTTAACAAAAGAATATAAAGATCAGATTGTATTGGACCGGGTAAATTATAAATTTGAGGAAGGGCATGTATATGGTTTGGTTGGAGAAAACGGGTCCGGAAAAACAGTTCTTTTAAAAACCATAGCAGGATTGTATGATCTGACAGAAGGAGAGATTCTGGTGCAGGGCCAACCAAAGAAGAAAGGTCATTTTCTTCCTTCGGTTGGAATGGTTGGAGACGCAATTGGATTTGTTCCATATATGACCGCACGCGAAAACCTGTATGAATTATCAAGAATACAAAAGAAAATCGGGCTTGAAGAGATAGACAAGATGCTGGAATTCGTAGGTTTATCTAACTATCAAAATAAAGCTGTTCGCAAATATTCTCTTGGTATGAAGCAAAAACTGTGCATTGCACAAGCCTTTATGGAAGAGCCGAAAGTATTGCTTTTGGATGAACCGTTTAATGCCTTGGATGCAAAATCTGCAACGAAAATGAAACAATATTTCAAGGAATATGCCAAAGAGCATCAAGCGATTATGATTGTGACAAGCCATCATGCAGATGAATTGGATGATTTGTGCGACACGATGATTCATATTCAGGAAGGCAGAATAGAGTAATTATCGCGAAAACGAAATGAATAAAAATAGTTTCCAATTCGGGATTTTCTATGCTACAATGGGGTTAGATGAGATAGGAGGATAAACATGGAGAAGATTTATCTGAATGACGCATGGGAATTTACCCCTGAATATGGCAGCGAACAATACGAGAAAGTCCGCATTCCGCATTCGGTTGTGGAGACCCCATACAATTATTTTGACGAACACAGTTATCAAATGCTCAGCGGCTATCGCATGACTTTGGTGCCAAAGGGCGAGTGGCGCGGAAAGAAAGTTTTGTTGACTTTTGAAGGAGCGGCACATTCGGCAACTGTATTTGCAAACGGCAAAGAGATTGCAAAGCATGACTGTGGATATACTGCTTTTTCTGCAGACTTATCAGATTTTATGGAAGAAGCAACAGTTGAGATTACTGTTCGATTGGACAGCCGGGAGGATTTGAACATTCCGCCGTTTGGTCTGGTAATTGATTATATGACCTATGGTGGTTTATATCGTGATGTCTATCTGGAAATCGGTGAGAAACTGCATACCGAGGATGTGTTTGCGAAACCTTTTCGAAAGGGAAAGGATTCTTATCGGTTAGAAGTAGAGCATCTTCTTTCTGAAGAATGCAAAGGAAAGAACTTAAAACTTTCCTATGAGTTATGCGAATATGAAACCGGAAATCCGGTGGAACAGTGGAATTATGAGGGAACCATCGAATCGCAAAAATTCCATACTCACCGGGAATTGTTAAAAGTAAAAGAATGGTCGGTGGAATCCCCGGCATTGTATGTGCTGAAGGTGACAATTGAAGAACAGGGAAAAATCTGCGATACCAAAGTAGTGCGCTTCGGATTCCGCGAGGCCGTTTTCCGCGCAGATGGATTCTATTTAAACGGAAAGAAAGTCAAACTTCGTGGACTGAATCGCCATCAGAGTTATCCGTATGTCGGCTATGCGATGCCACAGTCCATGCAGGAGCTGGACGCGGATATCTTAAAGAATGAGCTGGCACTCAATGCAGTCCGTACTTCGCATTATCCACAGTCGCAGTATTTTATTGATCGCTGCGATGAAATCGGATTGTTGGTATTTACCGAGATTCCGGGCTGGCAGCATATCGGAGATGCGCAGTGGAAAGAGCAGGCCCTGCAGAATGTCCGCGAGATGATTGTGCAATATCGCAACCATCCGTCCATCATCCTCTGGGGAGTACGAATCAATGAATCCCAGGATGATGACGCACTCTATGAGAAGACAAATGCGCTTGCGCATGAACTCGACAATACCCGTATGACCGGAGGCGTCCGTTTTATCAAAAAGAGCAATCTGCTTGAAGATGTCTATACCTTTAACGATTTCTCTTATGATGGAACCGGCGAAGGCGCCCAGGAAAAGAAAAATGTCACAACAGACATGAGCAAAGGTTATCTCGTATCCGAATATGCCGGCCATATGTATCCGACCAAGATGTTTGATGATGAGGAACAAAAGCGCGAGCATATGCTTCGCCATGCAACCGTATTAAACAAAGTGGCATCGCAGGAGCAAAGCGCTGGTTCGTTTGGCTGGTGCATGTTTGACTATAATACACATAAAGATTTTGGTTCGGGAGACCGCATTTGCTACCATGGAGTACTCGATATGTTCCGAAATGCGAAGCCGGCAGCAGCAGTATACCGCGCGCAGGGAGATTGCAGCAAAGATCCGTTTATCAGTGTGCTTTCTTCTATGGATATCGGAGAGCATCCGGCATGTAACCGTACGGAAACCTATATGCTGACCAATGCAGACGCGATTCGCATGTACAAAAATGATCGTTTTATCAAAGAATATGATGCGAACCGGTCTCTGACTCCGGCACTCCGTCGCGGCCCGATTGCGATTGATGACTATATCGGTGATGCGATTGAGAAGGGCGAGAATTTCAAGCCGAAACAGGCGCAGGCGGTCAAAGATATGATGAATTATGTGGCCATTCACGGAATGGGCATGACACCGAAGCTGGCAAAGATGGCAGCAAAACTGGTTGCGGTTTATCATATGGATCCAAAGTTGGCAGTTCCGTTGTTTAATAAATACATTGGAGACTGGGGCGGCAAGTCGACCAGCTACCGTTTTGATGCAATCTGCGATGGCGAGGTAGTTGCTTCTGTGACGAAGATGCCGATGACCAAAATGCAGTTGAAATATCAGCTCTCAAAGGATACACTGAAAGAAGTGCATTCGTATGATGTGGCAGAAATCCGTCTGTCTGTTACGGATGAGCATGAGAATCAATTATATTATTATGGCGAAGCTGCAAGCATTCAGACTGAGGGACCGATTGCTGTGATTGGACCGGATGTGGTTTCATTCCGCGGAGGTGCAACCGGTGTCTATGTGAAAACAACCGGAGAAACCGGTCCTGCAAAGGTGATTATCCGTGTGCCGGGAATGGATTCGGTGACCATTGACCTTACAGTCTGTGAAAGCTAGGAGACGCCTACGGAGGAAACATGAATTATTCATTGCTTTGCGAACAATTAAAGGCACTTTGCGAAGATGTGTCTTATCCGATCACCAATCTGGCCAATGCATCCGCATTGTTGTTTGACGCGCTGGAAGATCTGAACTGGGCAGGTTTTTATCTGATGCAGGAAGGACAGCTTTTGCTTGGACCATTCCAGGGCAAGACCGCGTGTACAAAGATTGCACTGGGACGCGGTGTCTGCGGAACCGCGGCACAGCAGGATCAGACACAGCTGGTGTATGATGTGCATGAATTTCCGGGACATATTGCCTGTGACAGTGCATCCAATTCCGAGATTGTGGTACCACTTCATGATGCAAGCGGAGCAGTGATGGGGGTACTCGATATTGACAGTCCCTTGATTGGACGGTTCAGTGAAGAGGATCGGGAAGGCCTCGAAGGCTTTGCAAAAATTTTGGAGCATTATTTATAATGCTATAATTGCAAAAAGAATAATATTTGCATAGTGTTTTGATGCAATGTCTGTTAACCTCTTTATGTAAGGTATTTTTACATAAGGAGGTTTTTTTTATGAACACAAAAAGTAACTTTGGGAAGAAGGGCTGGCTGGTCATTATCTATGTCCTGTTTCTGTATATGTTTTCAGCCACTCCTCCGGACACCCTCAATGTCAGCGTAGAGGCCTTTGGTCATATGCGCTTTGGTATGGAGGGGCAGAGCTGGCAACAATTGCTGATTTATTCGGCAATCGGTGGATTCATTGGAATTCCGGTTGCATTGATTCTGGGTCAGATTGTTGCACGATGCAAAGTAAAGTGGCCTACGGTTGCAGTACTGGTCATTTACGGAATCATCTGGTTTTTGAATGGACAGGCCAATAGTGTGGCAATGTATGCGGTTATGGTAGTCATGATCACTGCAGTTTCGGATGCATTGAATCTGGTTTCCACACAGCAGATTATGAACAACTGGTTCCCGAAGAAAAAGGGACTGGCGCTTGGCTGGTCGACCATGGGAATGTGCTTCTCCAGTGCAATTATGGTAGGCGTATTCCAGGTGCTGATTACAAAGGCCGGTTTGAGTGCACCATTCACACTGATGATGGGAATCTGCTTCCTGCTTGCAATTATCACAGCAGTTTTCTTCAAGAATTATCCGGAAGAGGCGGGGGCTTATCCGGACAATGAACCGATTACGGAAGAAGAAAAGGAAGCAAACCTGAAGCTGATTCGTGATTACAAATCAGATTACACCTTCAAGAAATTGTTATGTTCAAAAGAATTATGGGGCCTGACCGTATTGTTTGGATTCTTGTTTATCGGACTGATTGGTGTGACCAGTCAGATGGTTCCGCGTCTGGCATGTGTGGGACTCGAAAAGACACAGGCAATCATGTGGCTGACCATTTCGTCCATCATTGGTATTTTTGCTTCTTTTGCATGGGGATGGATTGATCAGAAGATCGGAACCAAGCGTGCGGTAGAAATTTTCTCTATCTGCTGGACTGCAATGATGATAGTGGCTTTGATTGGAATGGCTACGGTCAATCGTCCAATCACTTTGATTTCTGTGGTAATGTACTCCTGTCTGTTAGGTGGACTTGGCAATTTGATGCCGAGCTTTACCATCCAGATTTTTGGACGCTATGACTTCCCACAGGCAAACAAACTGATGGTGCCGCTGGTAGTGGGAATCCGTTCGTTTGCATTGCTCATTGTTCCGGCGATTTTGACAACTGTCGGAGAGCAGATAAAGGGCTATACGATGGTATTTATTGTATTCTCCGTATTATCACTGATTTCTACAATCATTGCTTTTGCATTGAAAGACAAGATGATTGGAAAAGAATAATCCGGGTTGGGAAAAAAGCCATGTTTGAAAAAGCAAACATGGCTTTTTATTATGTCAGGAATAGGACAGTTCCTTCATAAGCTTGTAAAGTGACCGGTTCACAGGAATCATCCGGCCGGATGGTTCGTGTACAATCGGAATTATTGAGGATGACAAGCGCGGTTTCTGCTGTGCCATCTGTGGATACATATTCTCGTTTGAATGCATAGCCCCCATCGTTGTCAGTATAAATGCTCCGGTAATTGCCTCGCGTCAATGACGGATGTGAAAGGCGCAGATGAATCCATTCGGATAAAGTCTCCTTTAATGGCTGTTCGTTCGGGTTCCAGCGCATGGCTGCGCGGTATTGAGGCTCTGTATCTCCGGTTAACAGACATTCATCTCCGTAAAATACGGATGGGATTCCAGGTGCAGTCATCAGGAAAAAGAGCGCGAGGCGCAGTCTGTCGCAATTGCCGCCACAATGATGAAGGAAACGAGGCACATCGTGTGAATCCAAAAAATTCATCTGCGCAGACGCAATCGGAGTTGGATATCGCATCAGCGCTTTTTGAAATTGTTCATCGAAAGTCCTTGCATCGATGGTAGCAGTCGCAAAAAAGTCGCGACAAAGATTCGTAAACATATAATTCATAGCCGAATCGAACTGGTCTCCACGCAACCATACATCTGCATCTTCCCAAATCTCGGCAATCAGGAACGCATCCGGTTTCAGCGCGCGGACCGCACGACGGAAGGCACGCCAGGTCTCATGATCTACCTCGTTGGCGACATCAAGTCGCCAGCCGTCGATATCAAATTCACGAATCCAATAAGTGCCGACTTGACAGATGAAGTCCCGCACCTGGGGATGACTCGTGTTGAGCTTCGGCATTTCTTTGACATAGGCGAAGCATTCATAATTCGGTGGGTCAGAATAGTGGATGGGAAAATTTAATTGATAAAACCAATCACGGTAAGCGGATTGCTTCTGATTGGCTATGACATCGCGAAATGCGAAAAAGTCAGGCCCACAATGATTGAATACTCCGTCCAAAATGATACGCATATTGCGTCTGTGCAATTCCTTGACTAATTGGCGAAAGTCATCCTTGCTACCAAAGCATGGATCGATTTTAAAATAATCAATCGTATCATATTTGTGGTACGAATTGGCAGCAAAAATTGGATTCAGATAAATCAAATTGACACCGAGAGATTGCAGATAATCGAGATTCTCTGTAATTCCACGGATGGTTCCGCCCAAATGACTGTGCGATTGTCCACAGGACTGTGGCTGACCGGAGAGCTGTGCCTTACTTGTTGCAAAACTGTCCGGAAAAATATGATACATCACAGAATCATAGACCCAGTGCGGCTCGGTCATCAGTTCCTCACGCCGCAAATAAGGAAATTGAAAATATTCAATGCGGTTTGCACGCATTTGTTCACAGAATCCGCGGGAATAATAATAGTATGTTTTTCCTTCGGATGTAAGGGAAAAATAATAGCATACACGCGTAAAATCTGTTTGAATACTGGCTTCGTAATAGTCAAACAAATCATCACGCGCACATTGCTTCATCTGTACCGGAGTGACCGGAACCGGTTCGGTCATTGCGACACGGTCGCCGTAATAGACACAAACCGATTCCACATCACCTTTGGCAGTACGGATACGAAGAGTGAAATTTGTTTCTGTTGTTGCATATGCATATTGAGAAAGTGGCATATGCAGGATAGCTTCTTTTATCATAATTGGTGTACGATTTTACTGTGTAATTCCTTCTACTGCAAGATCCAAAGCTTTCTGAATGTCATCATAGCTTCCGTCGGCCAATGTCTGTCCGAGTGTAGCCGCAGAATTCCAGTAATTGTCACCAACGCGTTGTAAATCAGCGAACTCAGCTTGCTCGGAAAGTGCGTGAAGTGCCGGAGCAGATGCAATGGAATCAGAAGATGCGGCAACGAGGTTGGAAGGACCTTCACCGGTTGCAAGTGCAATCTTGGTCTGGCTGGTTTCACTGGTCAGGAATTCAGCAAGCAGCATAGCCCATCCGGCATTCTTGGAGTATGAATTGACACCCATGAATTTGTATCCGGCAAAGGAGCCCATCTGAATCTGTTTTCCGTCAACTGTGAATGTAGGAAGCTTTGCTGCTGCATAATCATCGCCGTAAGCTTCTTTGAAAGCATTGGTTGCCCAGGTGCCATTGACATCGGCAATCATCTCACCGTCCTTTGCGAAGGACTGTGCATCTTCATTGACACAGTTCTTCATAGCAGGACTTTTGCAAATCTGTGCAATTGCAGTTGCTACCTGAGCTCCGGTTATTTCGGTGTCGGTTGCATTCCAGTTACAGGTGTTCTTGATACCATCCTCCGATTTCATTTCAAGTCCTGCACCTGCAAAGAATCCGTAGAGATACCATGCGCCGGACACTTCCATTCCGACGGTTTTCTTGTTTTCTTCCGCAACTTTTAAGATGCTGTCCCAACTCTTAACATCTTCTTCTGACAAATACTTTTTGTTGTAGAAGAGGAAATAGCCGTTTGATGCGGTAAGCGGATATGCGTAGAGCTTTCCGTTCATGGTTGCTGCCGCAACAGTCTGCTCGGCATTGGCTTCATGTGGGTCGTAGGTATAGGAAGTATCCAGACTCTGCAATGCATTTGCATTTACGAGATCGTAAAGCTGATCATCCGGGAATACAAATACATCGGCAGCTGCCTCAGGATCTTTCAAAACATCATCGCGACAGTTGGCTTCCGATTCAGCGCCGATGGTGATATTAAAGGTGACATCCGGATACTGTTTCTTGAAATCCTCAACCAATTCTGCCATAACAGTCTGATATTCTTTGGTTTCGGAACACCAAAGTGTCAGATCAACCGGCTTGTCGGTTGAAGCAATCAGATTAGCGATGGCATCGTCTGTCTTCGCAGTGTCTTTTGTGTCAGTTGCCCCCTGTGTGTCATTTTTGTCGCTCTTTCCACATCCTGCAAATGTGGTTGCCACAAGTGCAGAGCAAAGAAGTAAGCTAACAAGTTTCTTTTTCATTTTCCGTTCCTCCTTAGAAATAGTTTGTTGCTATAGGCATATTATTTGCATGAATGAATGGCAGCGGCAAGAAAAAAATGAAATTTGAATGATGATTTATTAGGAAACCGCTATACTAAAAAAATCATTTTGTGCAAAATTTCTTGCTGTGTTATACTGACAAAAAAACAAGCTGAAAGTGAGGAACTGCAATGGCTGTCACAATTAAAGATGTTGCTAAGCATGCCGGAGTGTCCGTGTCAACTGTCTCAAAAGTGCTGAATGATTGGAAAACGATTTCCCAAGAAACGAAGGATCGCGTGCATGCATCCATTCTTGCACTAAACTATACGCCAAATGCGCGTGCGGTCAGCTTTGCGCGCGGCACCACGCGAAATATCATTTATCTGACAGCACTGGCAGAAGGGGAAGCATATCGCAATCCGCATATGTTTGATATTATGTGCGGCGTGTTCACCAATTTGGCCAGACAGGGATACACCATGACAATGATGGACATTTCAGATGATGAACATCCGCGCGAAACAGTTGCGGAAATCATTGCCCGCAAGAGTGCGGATGGCGTGGTCATCCACGGTTCCGTCATCAATCAGGAGATTGCAAATCTGATCATAGATCATGAATTCCCACATATTGTCATCGGGCACCCGGAATTTGACAATCGCCTTTGCTGGGTGGACACCAATCATTTGCTTGCAGGCCAGTATGCGGCAGATTATCTGGTCAATCATGATGTTTCACCGGTTTCATTTATCGGAGGCAGGCGCAATGAATTGATTTCCAAAGAACGTGAGCGTGGTTTTCGAGCGGTTCTGCTCAAACATCATAAAAAAATTTCGCCGGAATATGTAATTCATACGAATTCAACCTGGCAGGAAGGGTATGATGCGGTAAGGCAGCTCCTTGCAATGCAGGAGCCACCGAAGGCAATTGTCTGCGAGAATAATACAATTGCAGTCGGTGCGGCACGGGCCTTGGCTGAACTGGGAATCCGCGTGCCGGAGGATTTGTTTTTCCTGACATTTGATATCTATCCTTATACTTCGATTCTTGATCCACAGCCGACGGTGGTGGACATCAATGTATATGACATGGGCCTGCAGGCGGCCGACATGATTGTACGCAAAATCGAAAACCCATCACTAATGATCCAAAGCTATACGACCTTGCCACGCGTGATTACTTTATAAATTGATAATCGCAAACATGCAATTATTGCTTCATTGATTGCAAAAAAACCGCGCAAATTTGCGGAAAAACAAATATTTACGCTTAAAGTAAGCAAAATACCACATGATTTATGGCAATAATTCGGAATGAAATGACAAGAATAGAATTGCCATCAGCCTCTCCCAAAAGATATGATTTGGTTGATAGATAAATTTTTAACAATATATGAGGAGAGGTAATATGAGCCAATACGAAATTACGGATGAGTATTTGTCCAAAATGGACGCCTACTGGCGTGCAACCAATTATCTGGCAGCAGCACAGCTGTATCTTCTTGACAATCCGCTTTTGCGTGAGCCGCTCAAGAAAGAGCATATTAAAAAGAAAATTGTGGGACATTGGGGAACTGTTCCCGGACAGAATTTTATTTATGTACACATGAATCGTATCATCAAGAAATACGATCAGGATATGATTTTGATTTCAGGACCGGGACACGGAGGCAATTTTTTCGTTGCCAATACCTATTTGGAGGGTTCATACAGTGAAGTTTATCCGAATGTAAGTCGTGATTTGAACGGACTGCAAAAGCTTTGCAAACAGTTCTCCTTCCCGGGTGGTATTTCAAGCCATGTGGCACCGGAGAATCCGGGTTCCATCCATGAAGGCGGAGAACTTGGTTATTCGATTGCGCATGCATTTGGTGCCGTATTTGACAACCCGGATCTGATTGCGACCTGCGTAGTCGGAGACGGAGAGGCAGAGACCGGACCGCTTGCCACTTCATGGCAGTCCAACAAATTCCTGAATCCGATTACGGATGGAGCGGTATTGCCGATCCTGCATCTGAATGGATTTAAGATTTCAAATCCGACCATTCTGGCGCGTTTGTCACATGAAGAACTCGAAGCATTCTTTAAGGGAAATGGCTGGAAGCCGTATTTTGTTGAAGGCTCTGATCCAAAGGAAATGCACAGAAAGATGGCAGAGACTTTGGATACTGTTATGGATGAAATCAAGGCAATCCAGAAACATGCCAGAACAACAGGAGATGCAACCAGACCGGTTTGGCCGATGATTGTATTGCGCACACCGAAGGGATGGACCGGACCGAAGGTTGTGGACGGAAACAAGATTGAAGGCTCATTCCAGGCGCATCAGGTACCGGTTATGATGGACAAGCCTGAACATATGGACATTCTGAAGGATTGGCTGTTGAGCTACCATCCGGAGGAACTGTTTGACGAGAACGGCCGCCTGATTCCGGAATTGGAAGAGCTGGCTCCGACAGGGGACAGACGTATGGGCGCCAATCCTCACGCAAACGGCGGCAAATTGTTGCGTGACCTGCGCCTACCGGATTTCCGGGATTATGCAATTGATGTTCCTGCACCGGGAGCTGTGGAAAAGCAGGATATGATTGAACTGGGCGGATATATCCGCGATGTCTTTAAATTGAATGAAGAGCAGAGAAACTTCCGTATCTTCGGACCGGATGAGACGATGTCCAATCGTTTGAACAAAGTATTTGAGGTGACAAACAGAGATTGGAACAACCCAATCGAGGAAGGCACCGATCAGTTCCTCGCAAAGGATGGCCGTGTTATGGACTCCATGCTTTCCGAGCATATGTGCGAAGGCTGGCTCGAGGGATATCTCCTGACCGGACGCCACGGATTCTTTGCAAGTTATGAAGCATTTATCCGTATCATTGACTCGATGGCAGCACAGCATGCAAAATGGCTGAAAGTATGCAATTCTCTCTCATGGAGACAGCCGATAGCATCCCTGAACCTGCTTTTGACTTCAAATGTATGGCAGCAGGATCATAATGGATTTACACATCAGGATCCGGGATTCCTGGATCATATCTCCAACAAAAAGGCAGATGTGGTAAGGCTTTATTTGCCACCGGACGCGAACTGTCTGCTTTCGACCATGGATCATTGCTTAAAGAGCAAGAATTATGTCAATGCAATTGTGGCGAGCAAGCATCCGAGACCGCAATGGCTGACCATGGAGCAGGCTGTGAAGCATTGTACACAGGGTATCGGCATCTGGGATTGGGCATCCACCGATACCGGAGAAGAACCGGATATCGTATTGGCATGCTGCGGTGATACTCCGACACTTGAGGCTTTGGCAGCGGTTGATATTCTGCATAAAGAAATGCCGGAGGTAAAAGTCCGCTTTGTCAATGTAGTAGACCTGATGAAAATGGAGCCAAGCAACAAGCATCCGCACGGATTGAGCGATGTGGAATATGATTCACTCTTTACCAAGGATAAGCCGATTGTATTTGCATTCCACGGTTATCCGACACTGATTCACGAGCTGACTTATACCAGACACAATCGCAATATTCATGTATATGGATATCATGAGGAAGGTACCATCACAACACCGTTTGATATGCGTGTGCAAAACAAGATTGACCGCTTCAACCTTGTCATTGCGATGGTAAATAATATGCCTCAGATTGGCAATAAGGGCGCGTTCCTGATTCAGAAGATGAAGGATAAACTGGTCGAGCACAAGACGTATATCCATGATGTTGGTGTGGATATGCCGGAAGTTGCCGAGTGGAAATGGACCGGATTAAAATAATCAAAGAAAAAGACCGTCAGTAAATTCGCTGGCGGTCTTTTAAATTGGCAGAAAACAGTTGCGAAATTGTCCGAATAGTAAGATAATAATAATGCTACATATCGTGGGGACTTAAAGCTGGAGAAGGAGGCTTTTATGAAGAGGGGCAAAAAGATTGTTTCAATATTGATGTGTATGCTCTTGAGTATATGCATGATGCCGGCAAAACCGGATTTGGTAAAGGCAGCATATGAGAGCGCAACAGATGTCCGTATCAATGTCTCGTATAAGGAAGATTCTGCAAATTACGGAAAGGTACAGTATTCGCTTAACGGAACTGATTTTACAGATTTGACAACAGCAACCGTATCTGTTGCAATCGGGCAAGATCTGTATCTGAAACTGGTTCCGAATGATGGATGTCGCGTTGATTTGACTGCAATCCATTATCAGGATGCAAGCGTTGGCGATGTGGAATTGGCTACGGATAGCACAGGCGTTGCCGGTGCTTTGACCGGGCAGAACGGATACAAGGTGACAGATAATGTGACAGAAGTTACCATCAGAGATATTGAATTCAAGCAGGACAATGGCGGGCACAACGGACCGCAGGGCTCCAATCATGCGCTGATCAGATTGACGGGACCGACAGGCGACTGGGCAGTGAACCCGATGGTTCGCGATGATTATGATACCGTTTCGGAGAATGGAGCAACCGGAAGCTATGCGCGTTATGCATATACGGTTAGTGTGTCCGTAAACGACAGCCAGCGCACGAGAGCGATGAATCAGTATCGCAAAAACAGTGACCTGACTGAATATGAAGAACAGACGGTTGAATATAATCCGAATGGAGACGGCAGTACTGTAGCGATTAATCTTTTTACGAACTGGGGCAACCGAATCGAAGCGATTAAGATTAATGGTACGCCATATCAGGTACCGATTGATTTTGACAATCGAAATCAGTGGCTGAATGCGTTCACGGATCAGGGAATTAATCTTGTGATTCCGAATGTACCGGTTTCGAATACGATTGAAAATGGCAATGAAGTATATGAAGTTGAAGTGAAAGTCAGACCGATTACCGAGGAGGAATGTTTCATCGGCAATTTCCTTTGGACCAATGACAGCAAACATTTTGACCCGGAAATTACAGGTGTATATGACGATCAGTATATTGGTCATTCCAGACTGGAATTATTGTCTGTAACCTTTAATGACGGACGCGAGACCAGAACGATGAGCATTGATCAGTTGATAGATGAGAACGGTCATGAGACATATCCGTTTGTACATTTCCAGCTGGATCGGGAAAATTTTGAGACCGGAGCCAAAATGAGTGAAATGGTAATTCCGGAAGGTTCCTGGGTTACCATGAAGATTGAACCGGAGTATGGCTATCAGGTGAAATCGTTTGAACTGGGCAGCCAGAGTATTCGGATCGGGGAGACCTCCGTATTCAGTTTTCAGATTGGAAAAGGCAATTTCCATATCGGTGCACATGTCGAGAAGCAGAGTGATGATACAAAGGTTGAGACGGAAGCCGTAAAAGAAGCAGGAATTCAGTTGGCAGAGGGTACGCTCGATGCAGGATCCGCAAGACTGTATGTGGAAGATGCCGATGTTTCCGATGAAAAAGCAGCTGAATTTGACGAATATGCAGAAGAAAACGGATATGCCATCAGTGCAATCCTGGATATCAACATGAGCCAGGTATTCTTCAAGGGAACAGGAAACAGCGACGATGTATGGGCCAACCCTATGGAAGAACTCGAGACGCCGGCACAGATCGGGCTGGAACTCGAAGGCTATCATGGAGAGATGATTTCATTGCTTCATAACATTCATGACGGGGATGAGTACGAAGAAATTCCGCTTACCTATGATGAAGAGCTGGATATGTACGTCGGTGAAGTATCCGGATTCTCTAATTTTGCAATTGCAGAAAAAGAAGTCACGAATTCGAATCCGGCACCAAAGACGGGTGATCATGCGCCGATTGTTCCGGCATTATTGCTCTTCGCATTTGGTTTGGGACTTGAAACATACGCAGTGCTGCGCAAAATGAATCAGGCTTAACTCAGTCTTGACTTGATCCGGACCGGTGTGTCCATCCGAAACGATGGCGCACCGGTCCATTTTGCGTTTACCATTCACAGCCTGCGCTATCATAAACATCCTCGCCCCATGGTCCCGGTAAGCCCTTCACATTTTGCGAATATTTTAGGATTTCAATATGCAAAAGGCGAGCATCACTCATGTGTCTTTTGGTGAATGAACTATTTTGGAAAAAGGTTTATGAAGTGGCGGACACTTCATTTATTGATATTATGTACTCCTCAGTCTAAGGGATACCCGGGTTCAGACTCCGTTTGCCAAGTGAAATGACAAAATGAGTTTTGTGTTTATAGGCACCATGCATTACGCAACGTCGTGTTGCAATCGCATTTGCGCCGCCTTCCGTGGCGGCGCATGCCTATAAACATCAAAACTCATTTTTATTTCACTAGGCGCACTCCAATTCACCCGGGTATCCCTTAGATGAGAAGTACATATATGAAAACTTTTGGGTGTCCGCCAACGATAAACCTTTTTCAAAATTGTACAGGCATGCAAAAGACACATGAAAATCAGGATGCGAGCCTTTGCATATATGAAAACCAAAATATTCTTGCAAAGTGAAGGGCTTACCGGGACCATGGGGCGAGGATGATAGGAAATGCATGCTGTGAACGGTAACTTTTTGTGTGATGGAGCTGGTACGAATATTGACGAAATCGGGACGCGTGGATTATAATATTTACTTGAAAAATCGCGCACTCTCTCATTTGAGAATGCAAGAAGGAGATTAAAATGACAAACAAAGGAAATTATTACATTACGACAGCGATTGCATATGCATCAGGTAAGCCGCATATCGGAAATACCTACGAAGCTGTTTTGGCAGATGCGATTGCCCGTTATAAGAGAGCGGAAGGATACAATGTATTTTTCCAGACCGGCACAGATGAGCATGGCCAAAAAATTCAGGAAAAAGCAGAAGCTGCCGGAATCACACCAAAGGAATATGTGGATGATGTGGCAGGCCAGATCAAAGATATCTGGGATCAGGTACACACATCCTATGACAAATTTATTCGTACCACAGATGCAGACCATGAGGCATGCGTAAAGAAGATCTTCAAGAAATTGTATGATAAGGGTGATATTTACCTTGGCGCATACGAAGGTCTTTATTGTACACCATGTGAGTCATTCTGGACCGAGTCACAGCTGATTGATGGAAAATGTCCGGATTGCGGCCGTGAAGTAAAGCCTGCAAAAGAAGATGCATATTTCTTTAAGATGAGCAAGTATGCTGACCGTCTGATTGATTATATCAACGAACATCCTGAATTCATTCAGCCGGTATCGCGCAAAAATGAGATGATGAATAACTTCCTGCTTCCGGGTCTTCAGGATCTGTGCGTATCCCGTACCAGCTTCAGCTGGGGAATCCCGGTAGATTTTGATCCAAAGCACGTGGTATATGTATGGCTGGATGCGCTGACCAACTATATCACCGGTATCGGATACGATCCGGACGGATCGACAGATCAATTCAATCAGTTTTGGCCGGCAGATTTACATTTGATTGGAAAAGATATTGTGCGTTTCCATACCATTTACTGGCCAATCTTTTTGATGGCACTTGATTTGCCGCTTCCAAAGCAGGTATTCGGACATCCATGGCTGCTTCAGGGCGGAGAGAAGATGAGCAAGTCCAAGGGAAATGTCATCTATGCGGATGACCTGATTCGCCTGTTTGGTCTGGATGCGACCAGATATTTCGTATTGCATGAGATGCCTTATGAAAATGATGGAATCATCACCTGGGATCTTGTAATTGAGAGATTTAATTCGGATCTTGCCAATGTGCTGGGCAATCTGGTAAACCGCACCATTTCCATGAGCAATAAATATTTTGACGGAGTGGTACGCGCGACAGGTGCGACAGAAGCGGTTGATGATGATCTCAAAGCAGTAGTGACTTCCACAATTGCAAAGACACAGGAAAAGATGAAGAGCCTGCGTGTGGCAGACTGCATCAGCGAGGTATTCGCGCTGTTCCGTCGTTGCAACAAATACATTGATGAGACCGAGCCATGGGTATTGGCAAAGGATGAGGCGAAGCATGACCGCCTTGCGGAAGTACTCTATAATCTGGTGGAATCCATTACCATCGGAGCATCTGTGCTTCATCCATTTCTTCCGGAGACCGCAGAGAAAATCGTGGAGCAGTTGAATACAACACTGCGTGATTTTGAAGACTGCGACAAGTTTGGTCTGTATGAGAGTGGAAAGAAAGTGACAGACAATCCGCAAATCCTCTTTGCGCGTCTGGATGCAAAAGAGATTATGCCGAAGGTTGCTGAAATTCAGGCAGCGCAAAAGGCAGAATATGAGGCTGAGCAGGCCAGATTAAACGGCACAGCTGCAGCGGAGGATGAAGAAGTGATTGATATTGAAGCAAAAGAAGAGATTACATTTGACGATTTCATGAAGATGCAATTCCAGGTTGGCGAGATCATTGCATGTGAAGCAGTGGAGAAATCCAAGAAGCTGCTTTGCTCACAGGTAAAGATCGGAAGCCAGGTGAAGCAGATTGTATCCGGAATCCGCAAAGACTATTCACCGGAAGAGATGGTTGGCAAGAAGGTAATGGTTTTGGTAAACCTTAAGCCGGCAAAACTTGCAGGTGTATTATCCGAAGGAATGCTTCTGTGTGCAGAGGATGCAGAAGGAAATCTGTCTCTTATGACTCCGGAAAAGGATATGCCGGCCGGAGCAGAAATCGCGTAATCGTAATAAAAGAATTGATGATTTAAGAAAGGAGCCACACATGGAATATCTCGATATTGTCGATGAAAAAGGGAATCCGACCGGTCAAACGGCTGAGCGGAAAGAGGTTCATCGAAGCGGGACCCCGCACAGGACAGCACATGTGTGGGTCTTTCGAAAACACGAAGGGAAAGTTCAGGTCCTGTTGCAAAAACGTTGCAAGGACAAGGACTCTTTCCCGGGGTGCTATGATATTTCGAGCGCAGGCCATATTCCTGCAGGAATGGAAGTGGTCAATTCCGCACTTCGTGAATTGAAAGAAGAACTGGATTTTACGGTCTCGGAGGATGAATTGATTGAATGTGGCAGAAAACATGTTGTCATTCGCAATGAGTTTCGGGATGAGCCGTATGAAGACAATCAGTATTCCACAGTATATATGATGTGGCGTGATGTTCCGGCTGAGGAAATCGTATTCCAGAAGGAAGAGATCGAAAGTGTCATGTGGATGGATTTTGATGCATTAAAGAAAGCGGTGCAGGAACAATCGATTCCAAACTGCATCGATATGGAAGAACTGGTTATGCTCGAATCGCATATTTCATGAACAGACTACAAGGAGTAACTGTGGGCGAAAAGAAGAAAAAGAGAACCGGCCGCGTCGTCGCAATTGTGATCGCATGCATCCTGGCATTGTTAAGCGGATTTTATTTTTATGTCAGTGATTATTATCATGCAAGCGATGCCGCGGTCGCTGCAATTACGAGCCCTGCGGAAGGCATTGAAGTTGAAGAATACAAGGACAAGATGATTGTCTTTCGGCCGGAGAAACCGGTCGCGGGACTGATTTTTTATCCCGGGGGCAAGGTGGATTACAAAGCCTATGCGCCGTTGATGCAAAAGTTTGCAGACAACGGGGTACTTTGTGTTCTGGTGCATATGCCATTCAACCTCGCAGTCCTTGGAAGCAACGCCGCAGATGGTATTCCGGAACAGTTCCCGGAAATTGAAGACTGGTATATGGCCGGTCATTCACTAGGCGGTGCCTTTGCGTCCAAATATACAAAATCGCATGCGCAGGCATTCCGAGGGTTGATTTTGCTGGGCGCATATTCCTGCTATGATCTGACAGACACGGATTTGAAAGTCGCATGTATCTACGGATCGCAGGACGGGGTTATGAACTTCGACAAATATGAAAAAAACCGAAAAAATTTGCCGGACAATCATATCGAAAATGTAATCGATGGCGGTTGTCATGCTTATTTCGGAGACTATGGCGAACAAAAAGGGGACGGAGTTGCATCAATCTCGGTAGAAGAACAGATGGAGACAACCGTTGACCTGTCAATGCAAATAATAAAGGATAATAACGAACAATGATTTTTGAGACACATGCACATTACGAAGATCATAAATTCAACGAAGACCGGGATGAACTTCTTGCAGCGCTTCCAAGCTGCGGAGTCAGCCCGGTCATTAATGTTGGGTCAAAACTTTCCACGACAGAAGAGAGCGTGAAACTGGCTCAAAAATATGATTACATTTATGCAGCGGTCGGAATTCATCCGAGCGAAATCGGAGATTTACAATTGGAACCGACCGTAGAACGTCTGCGCGAATTGGCGCAAAACGAAAAGACCGTCGCAATCGGCGAAATCGGACTGGACTACTATTGGGACAAAGAACCGGAAGTTCAGAGTCGTCAGAGAGAATGGTTTCGGGCACAGCTGAAACTTGCTTCAGAAGTCAACCTTCCCGTAATCATTCATTCGCGGGATGCGGCTGCTGATACCCTTGAAATTATGGGAAACGCCGCTGCCGAAGGCATTCCCGGCGTAATTCATTGCTATTCCTACTCACCGGAAATCGCGCAGGAATATGTCAAAATGGGCTATTATATCGGCGTTGGCGGCGTTGTCACATTCAAAAATGCCAAAAAGCTGGTACAGACTGTTGAGCAGATTCCGCTGGAACGCATCCTGCTGGAAACCGACTGTCCGTATATGGCTCCGGAACCACATCGCGGTCAGCGCAATGACTCGCGCTATATCCCGCATATCATTGAAAAGATTGCACAAATCAAGGGGATTACACCGGATGTGGTCGAATCAACAACTGCCGATAATGCATATCGTCTGTTTAAAATTCAAGCGTGTCGATAAAAGCGTGGCTGGGATATGGCAGACATAAGAAATTCATGATAAAATAAAGTGATAAAACAGCGAAAGAAAAAGGAGCCTGTGAATGGCAACACTTGGAAATTCAAAGAATACGATAGAGGTCCTGCAAAAATACGGATTTCGATTTCAAAAGAAGTTCGGTCAGAATTTTTTGATTCATCCACCGACACTTGAGGGAATTATCGAAGCAGCGGGAGTGACAAAAGAAGACTTTGTGCTTGAGATTGGGCCGGGAATCGGCACAATGACACAATATTTGTGTGAGGCAGCCGGATCGGTGGTTGCTGTTGAGGTTGATAAGAATCTGATTCCGATTCTGGAAGATACCCTGCAGGAATATGATAATGTTGAGGTTATCAATGAAGACATTTTAAAGGTGGATATCGCAAAACTTGCGCAGGAGCGCAATGGCGGTAAACCAATTAAGGTGGTGGCAAATCTGCCTTATTATATTACGACACCAATTATCATGGGTTTGTTCGAAAGCCATGTGCCGTTAGAATCCATTACGATTATGGTGCAAAAAGAAGTGGCGGACCGTATGAAAGAAGGGCCAGGGTCCAAAGAATACGGAGCCTTGTCGCTGGCGGTGCAATATTATGCGAAACCGCAGATCATGCTGGAGGTTCCGCCGAGCTGTTTCATGCCGCAACCGAATGTCGGAAGCGCGGTCATTCGGCTGACCTGTCATGAAAAGCCACCGGTCAATGTGCAGGATGAAAAACTGTTATTTCAGATTATCCGCGCATCGTTTAATCAGCGAAGAAAAACGCTGGCAAACGGCTTGACCAATTTCGGCAGTTTCGGATTGTCGAAAGAAGAATTGCAGCAATGTATTGAGGAATTGGGAGTTCCTACAACAATCAGGGGAGAAGCGCTGAGTCTGGAGCAATTTGCAAAGCTTAGCAATATCATTTATGAGCATAGACTAAGAGGGTAGGCATGAACATTAACGACTATGATGCAAGTGTACAAACCTGGATTCGGGAAATTGTGGAAAACAGTGTCTCGAGCCCGGATAAAACATTAAAATTCTGCAATGATCTGATTGAATATGCCAATGAGAAGCAGGATGTAACCTTGCTTGGGTTCGGCTATTTTTATTGTGGGCTGGTGTATTATTGCCTGAATGACGGAAAGAATTTTTATGATTCTTTGAATATGGCTGTCCGGTTTCTCGATCAGGGCGGCGAATACGATTTGATGGCGAGATGCTATAACTTTCTTGGCATAAAGGCATCAAACGGAGGGAATATTCCGCTTGCGCTGGAATATTATACCAATGGCGTGAAATATGCGAATATGCATAATCTCAAAGAGCAGGAAGCGCTGATGAATATTAATCTCGGCGGACTGTTTCATCGCAGTGCGCGCTACCAGGAGGCGCAGCGCTATTATAAGCAGGCGATGGAGTATTTCCAGTCTCTCCCGATGGACGAATCGGTCCATACCTTTTTGCTGGCGCTTGAATGCAACCGCGTCAAAACCTTTGTCGCGCTGGGATATTTCCAGCTGGCGGAAGAGGCCATTGCGGGAATTCGCGAAAAGCATTGGGATTATGTGACGCAGATCGAGCGCAATATTGTACATTGCGCGGAAGCGATTCTGTATCATGAAGAAGGCGACAGCGAGAAGCGCAATCAGTGTGCACATCAAATCAGCGCGGAAATATCGCCGAAGATGGCAATTCTGGATTATTTTGATGATTATTACGATTATGCGAAAATGTTGCTGTCGACGGATCTGGCGGATGACTTCTGGAAAGTCGTGGATACGATTGAACCGCTGGTGAAGGACGCGGGCAGTACGGATTTGATGCTTAAGATTATTTCGCTCAAGATTCATTATTACCGCAAGACCGGCAGAAATGCGGAATATCTGCAGGCGACGGGACTCTACTATGAACTTTCGGAGCTCATGGAAGTCGAGACAAGGGAGATGGTCAACAATGTCATCAACCTGCGCCAAAGCCTCGAAGCGGCAAATCAGCTGCGCATTCAGGTGGAAAAGCAGAACCAGATTCTGGTGGAAAAATCAGAGATGGATCCGCTGACCAAGCTGGCAAACCGTTTCAGGTTAAACGACTATGCGGAGGAAGCGTTCCAGGAAGCGCTCAGCCGTCAGTCTACCATTGCTTTTTTTATCATGGATGTCGATTATTTCAAGGAATTCAATGATAATTACGGACATCAGCAGGGTGATCAGTGCCTGATTGAAGTGGCGGACAGTCTCCGCGCAATCGCAGAAGCGCATCATGGTTTCGCAGCGCGCTACGGTGGTGATGAATTTGTGCTGATGTTTACAAACGTAACTTTCGAGGAGACGGCAGGCTATGCGCGTGAACTGCGAGAACATATTTTGAACAAAAATATTGCTCATGAATTCTCGAAAGCAATCCCACAGGTCTCTCTCTCACAGGGAGTGTGCTATGGAATACCGAAGCGGAATTCGCGTGTCTGGGATTATCTGCGCAAGGCAGATGAGAATTTGTATGCAATTAAACAGATTGGCCGCAATAATTTCTGCGTGACCGATCTGTCTGATGAGAGAAAAGTAACAGGAGAATAATAACATGAAGTCTTTTCGATTTATGGTTCCGTATCTCAAAAGATACCGATGGAAGTATGTATGGGGTATGGTAATCCTGCTTGCGGTAGATATCGCAAATGTACTGATTCCGAAGATTGTGGCTTATATCACGGACGGTTTGCAGACCGGCGGCTTCGGAATGAATCAGGTACTCTTCTACTTAGGAATATTCTTAGCGTCCGGGGCGGTAATTGCCATCGGGCGTTTTCTGTGGCGCTATTGTTTTCATGGTGCATCCCGTTCCATTGAGCGTGACCTGCGCAATGATATGTTCCGCCATCTCGAAGAACTCGATGTCGACTTTTACCACGAAAACAAAACAGGTGATCTGATGAGCCACTTCACAAGTGACATGGATGCGATCCGAATGGCGATGGGAATGGCACTGGTTGCGGCATTTGATGCGACAATCATGGCAATTATGGTGCTCTATCAGATGATCGTATTTGTCAATCCGTTGCTGACGCTTGCAACCATGGTACCGATGCTTTTGATCCTCGGTGGCATGTTTGTCTATGGCAAGACGATTTCACCGCGATTTGCGGCCCGTCAGCAGGCGGTATCCGATCTGATGGATTTCACACAGGAGAGCTTTTCCGGTGTGCGTGTGGTCAAGGCTTTTGTGCGCGAGCGCGCGCAGTACCGTGAATTCCTGAAATATAATGAGAATGCGCGGAAAAAGAATCTGCGACTTGCACGGCTGCAGGCTGTGGTAATTCCGTCATTGGAGCTGATGATTGGATTCTCCATCCTGATTACGATTGTAATCGGTGGATATTTTGTGTTAAACGGCAAAATTTCTCTGGGCCGGTTTTTTGCATATAACCAATATATCGGGATGTTGGTATGGCCGATGATTGCATGCGGAGAGTCCATTCAGATGATTTCAAAAGGAATGGCATCGATCGACAGAATTCGCGGTATTTTTGAGACCAAATCCGAGCTGACGGCACCGGGCGTAAACGGGGAGGGCATGGATCAGGCGATTGTGCCTGAAATCAAAGGAGATATCGTATTCTCACATTTGAATTACAGACATAAAGGGAATGAAGATGAGACCCTGACGGATATTAACCTGCATATCAAAGCCGGAATGACAATGGCGATTGTAGGGCGAACCGGTTCCGGAAAATCGACACTCGTGGATTTATTATTGCATCTGTTTAATGTCGAACCGGGAATGATTTATATCGACGGCGTTGACATCAATGACATTCCGCTCAAGAATTTGCGTGAGCATATTGCATATGTGCCGCAGGATGATTTCCTGTTTTCGGATTCCCTTAAGGCAAATATTGCATTCGGCGCGCAGACAACAGATTTGAAAGCGATTCAAAAAGCGGCGATGAATGCCTGTGTGCATGATAACATCATGGAATTTCCGGAAGGATATGACACGGTTGTCGGTGAAAGAGGCGTGACACTTTCCGGCGGACAAAAACAACGCAGTGCGATTGCCAGAGCCTGGCTGATGGATGCGCCGATTCTGATTATGGATGATGCGCTTTCGGCAGTGGATACCGACACGGAAGAGCAGATTTTGAGCAATTTGCGGGAGACACGCCAGGGCAAGACGACGATTTTGATTGCGCATCGTATCTCGACGATACAGAATGCGGATCTGATCATGGTTCTCGAAGAGGGAAGCATGGCAGAACTTGGTACACATGAGGAACTGATGCAGCAAAAGGGCATTTATCATGATATCTTTGAAATGCAACAACTCGAAGCCGCTGCGGGAGAGAAGCGCAGTGAATTGATGAAAGAAGAGTAAGTATTATGAAACGATTATTTCATTATTTGAAACCGCATATATTCACGATGTTCAGCGCCTGTGTACTGGTATTGCTGATTGTTGCCGTGGATCTGTACAGACCGATTGTCATCGGAGATGCAATTGATACCTATCTGATTCCGGAGAACATCGGCAAATCAGGAGTATTCCGGCAGTTACTGAAAGTCGCATACCTGTATGCTGCTCTGATGGTGGCCGGATTTGTGCTCAACATCGTAAACAACTGGATTTTACAAAAGATGGGACAGAATATCATCTTTCGTATGAGGGAGGATATTTTCCGTCATATCAATACCCTGTCGTTGTCCTTTTTCAACAATACACCGGTCGGAACACTGGTAACCCGCGTGGTCAATGACACGGAATCCATCAACGAATTGTTTACTTCCGTTTTGATTAATATGTTTAAAAACGGAATCAAAATTATCGGATATGCCGTTGTGATGTTTGCCTATAATGCAAAAATGGCTTTGATTTCGCTGTCACTTTTGCCGGTGGTAGTTATACTGACCATCGTATTCCGATATTTTTCCCGCAAAGCATATGAGGCCGTGCGTACAAGAATTACGGACATTAACACTTATTTGTCCGAGCATTTATCGGGAATGCGACTGATTCAGATTTTTGCGAGAGAAGAAAAGAAATATCGTGAATTCGAGCAGAAATCCAATGACCTGTTCCGCGCAAACTGGCGCGAAATTATGACATTTTCCATTTTCCGTCCGGTGATTTATTTCATCTCGGTGCTTGCAACGATGCTCGTCATCGGATCCGGAAGCGTATTTTTGCTTTCAGATGAAATATCCTTCGGAATGCTGTATATCTTTGTAATGTATATTGGCAGTATTTTTGATCCGATTCAGGAATTTGCGGAGCAATTCGGAACGCTGCAGTCATCGTTGGCATCAGCCGGCAAAATTTTCCGCATCATGGATGTTCAGCCGGATATCAAAAATCCGGAAAATCCGGTGGATGTGCAGCTGAGCGGACGCATTGAATTTCGCAATGTATGGTTTGCGTATGAAGACGATAACTGGATTTTGCGCGATGTCAGCTTTGTGATTGAACCGGGGCAGAAAGTGGCATTTGTCGGTGCAACAGGTGCAGGCAAATCAACCATTTTGAATCTGATCGGCCGTTATTTTGACATTCAAAAAGGAGAAATCCTGATAGACGGAGTGGATATCAAGACCATTGACAAAGACCGGCTGCGCAGTGCAATCGGCCAGGTTCAGCAGGATGTGTTTATTTTTACGGGAGACATTCGAAGCAATATCACACTCGGAAAAGAAGAAATCGGTGAAGATGCCATGCGCGAAGCTGCACATACCGTCAACGCGGATACCTTTATCGAGCATTTGCCGGGTCAATATGAAGAGCCGGTAACAGAGCGTGGCAGTACACTCTCGACCGGACAGCGTCAGCTGCTTTCATTTGCGCGTACACTTGCCTACGACCCGAAGATTCTGGTATTGGATGAGGCAACCGCAAACATCGATACCGAGACGGAGGCACTGATTACCGAGGCCCTCGAGCGCCTGATGGAAGGCAGAACCACGATTATGGTGGCGCATCGACTGTCGACCATCCAGCATGCAGACAATATTATTGTTATGCATCACGGTCGGATTCGTGAGAGCGGTCGTCATCAGGAACTGCTTGCACAGAATGGGTTGTATCGTCGCCTGTATGACCTTCAGCTGGTATAGATGAGCATTTGGTCATAAAGTGACAAAATTGTAACTTGTTGACAAGTTGATTTTTATGAAATACAATTTTATATGTAAATAAGGTTTATGGCTACACGGGGAATACGTGTGGCCATATTTTGTCTTGAGGAATTTTTGTTTAGAATTTCACAAACAAAGGAGAAGAAGAGAGAGGAGATTATATGGACAACTATTTAGCTTTGTTCACACTGGCCGGCTCTATCTTAGCGCTGCTGTTTGCTCTGACAAGAGCCAAAAACGTACTTTCCTTCGGAGAAGGAAATGACACAATGAAAAAGATATCCGGAAACATCCGCAAGGGTGCGATGGCATATCTGACCAGACAATATCGCATTCTGATTGTATTTTTTGCAGCGATGTTTGTCATTTTGAGTGTGATGGCAGGATTCGGACTTTTGACCTGGTTCGTGCCGTTTGCATTCGTAACCGGAGGATTTTTCTCCGGATTATCCGGATTTATCGGCATGAGCATTGCGACCCGTGCAAATGCGCGTACCGCAAATGCCTGTCAGGAAGGCTTAAATCGCGGCCTGCGCGTCGCATTCTCTGCCGGATCCGTTATGGGATTTACGGTGGTAGGCCTGGGACTTTTGGATATTTCGATCTGGTATCTGTTACTGCGTATGGTATTTCATCTGGAACTGCCGGATATTACCGCAGCGATGCTGACATTTGGAATGGGTGCATCATCCATGGCACTGTTTGCCCGTGTCGGAGGCGGTATTTATACCAAGGCTGCTGATGTCGGAGCCGATCTGGTCGGAAAAGTAGAAGCGGGAATTCCGGAAGACGATCCGCGTAATCCGGCGGTAATCGCAGATAATGTAGGAGACAATGTCGGTGATGTGGCAGGAATGGGGGCAGACCTCTATGAATCATATGTCAGCTCAATTATTTCTTCCTGCTCCCTCGGAGTCATCGCATTTACAGCGATTGGAAGTGGCAAACTGGCCATTTCGGCAGTTGCGGTACCGATGGTAATGGCGGCAATCGGTGTATTGGCCTCCATCATCTGTTCGTTCTTTGTCCGTACAGGAGAGAGCACCGATCAGTCAACACTGTTAAAGGCACTTCGCCGCGGCACCAACAGTAGTGCGATAATGATTGCAATCGCCGCTTTTCCGCTGGTTTATTTCATTTTTGGAATGAACTACATTGGTTTTTATTTTGCTATTATTTCAGGCTTGCTCGCCGGTGTACTGATCGGTTTCTTCACAGAGTATTTTACTTCGGATACATATAGACCGACCCGTAAACTTGCATCTCAGTCCGAGACCGGCTCTGCAACCATTATCATTGGCGGTGTGTCACTTGGTATGTTATCGACCGTTGCACCGATTATCATTATTGCAATCTGCGTTATGGCTGCCTATGGTGTGTCCGGTGGATTTGGCGATGCCAATCTCGGCTTATACGGCATTTCGCTTGCAGCAGTCGGAATGTTGTCCACACTGGGCATTACACTTGCAACCGACGCATACGGACCGATTGCGGACAACGCCGGTGGAATCGCCGAGATGGCGGGACTTGATCCGGAGGTGCGCCGCAGAACGGATGCACTGGATTCACTCGGCAATACAACTGCCGCAACAGGAAAAGGATTTGCAATTGGTTCGGCAGCGCTGACCGCGCTTGCACTGATTGCTTCTTATGTGCAGAAAATCCAGCAAATTGATATGAAAATCAAACTGGATATGACGATTATGAATCCGGTTGTATTGATTGGAATCTTCATCGGAGCATGCCTGCCGTTTATCTTTGCGGCATTGACAATGGACTCTGTAGGCAAGGCTGCACAGAGCATTGTAAAGGAAGTACGCCGCCAGTTTAAGGAAATACCTGGTCTGATGGAAGGCAAGGCAGATGCGGACTATACAAGATGTGTTGACCTTTGTACCAAGGCATCGTTACGCGAAATGATTTTGCCGACTATTCTGGCAATTGTGACCCCGATTGTAGTGGGACTGATCCTCGGACACAATGGTGTCATCGGCATGCTTGCCGGCGCAACCGCGACCGGATTCCTGCTTGCCATTTTTATGGCTAACGCAGGTGGTGCCTGGGACAATGCCAAGAAATACATCGAAAGTGGTGTGCACGGTGGAAAGGGCAGTGATGCCCACAAAGCAGCCGTTGTCGGAGACACCGTCGGTGATCCGTTCAAGGATACTTCCGGACCGTCCATCAACATTCTGATCAAGCTGCTCTCAATGGTTTCCATTGTGTTTGCAGGACTTGTGGTTAATTTCCATATTTTTTAATCACGAAC
>NZ_PDYG01000017.1 GCF_002735305.1 Agathobacter ruminis | reverse complement strand
TTTCATTAATACCGCTTAACTGAGATAACTGCTTTTGATTAATATTCCTCTCATTCATTATGTTAAGTACCTTTTCATTCCATGCCATGGCTTCTACCTCCTTTTCATAATTCAAATTATAAATTGCATTTTTGCAATTGTCAATTCTTTTTCGGGAATCTCATCAAGATATAGTGAGTTACATTCGATTATATGAGAATATATTGTGGAGAGAGCAAATAACAACCCCACCAGACCGTGTCAAACTCCAGCATATCTTTACTGCTTTTGACACGACCCGATGGGGTTGTTTATTGGTAGTCAAGCACACTTAAGATTAAGTGCGCTTCGCCATATGTAATTGTATGTCACGTCTCCAAAATCACTGTTATTTTGCTGCATTGTCACATTTGCACAAAAACTGCCCGGGTTAAAAGTGGGTTACAAATCCACCTGAAAATCCCCACAAACCTTGCTATTACTGACTTTAAGAGAATCGTGGAATCAGTTGCCATGACAGATGAATAAGATTTTTAGCATACCGGTTCTCCAATCGATTCCTGTTTTGTAACCCATTCGCCCATCGTTCCGGATAAGCTGAAAAATATGATATTTATCTATCTTTCATTGTACTCGCCAGATGTCCTATAAAAATGCCACCTTTTTTCTTTGTGGTACCATTCACAGTCTGCCATATTATAAACAGGTTAGCAAGACAAAGTACGGCCGCTTGGAATAATGGGTCTTTTGTAGTTATTTGGATACCCGGACTGCTTTCGAATAAGTCTTCCAGCCTGAATAATATTTTTTACCTCCAACTGTTTTATAGGTTCGAATTCGAATATAGTATTTCGTATTCTTTTTCAGCTTTGTTATCTTTTTAGAGGTACTGTTTTTGCCGGAAATCGTATACACTTTGCTGTTCTTCTTAAAGCTTTTGTCTGTTGCAATCTGAATTTGATATCCGGTTAGCTGAGTTGCTGTTTTCTTCCATGTAATTGACAGCCCTTTTTCTATCGCCTTAACTTTTGAAAGCGCAGGCGTTTTCGGAAGAATCGTAAAGGTTCTTTTAATAGTTCCTTCGTATCGTCCTTTGAATTTGACTGTCACCTCTGCAAGCCCGACATTTTTGTTATCTTTATACGATACTGTATAGTAGCTCTTTGAAATAGTTTTTCCCGTCCGATCTTTAACCGTTACAGTTGGTTTCTTCTCTTTCGCATCATATGTGAATGATGTTCCGGATAAATTCACTGACTTGATAGAAGGAATCACGGTTTTTTCCAAAGTCTTACCACATTCTGAACATTTTACAGTGATTGATCCATCTTTTTTCGTCGTTGCTTTGGTAATCACTGTTGTTTTTTTGTGCGTATGACTTGTCGGAGACCACTTTGCATAAAGGGTTAATTTTTTCATATCACACACGGTCAGATAGGTTCGAGGCTCTCCGGAAAAATCTGCATTCTCGTACCAGCCTTCGAACTTGTATCCGGCGCGGGTTGGAGCGTATAATGGAATTTTTTTTACGCCAAGCTCCTGTGGATAGGTAATTGCGTCGTATCCATCCACATATTTCGGATTGGATGGATGATTTGTCCCTCCGTTTAGGTTGTAATGAATGTTATAGCAGATCCAATAGGATTCAGAGATACTATTTCCGCATGAATCTTTGGAAGAACATAGCCATGCAGATACCTCCATAGCTTTAGTATTATTATAAATCGGCGTATACGCCCTTTCATTTGACACATTTCCCGGATAAACATACGCATACCAAATAGCATCATCACTTGGATCATCTTTATCTGCTCCGACTCCTGAATGATATAATTGAACTTGAGCCCAACTATATGACAATTCACCAATGTCTACTTTAGAGGTTGCTGATAGTGTAATATTAGTATCCCATTCAACACCTCTCCAGATATGCGCAAATTTAAGACTGCCATTTGAATCGTTAAAAACAAATTCATCTTCAGAATTGGTTTTATCCTCTTTGTCTAATGCAAAACCGGTGTTGACATATATTTGGTATTCTTTCTCAATGTAATCATGCGAATATTTCCCATAAATCCTATAGCTAATTCGTACATTTTTCTTAATATCCTTTAATTTTAAAGGTTTATTTGGATCATCCGGTAGAGTTTTGTAATCACTGAGCCAACTACAAGTAACAAGATTGCTATGATAAATCTCATATTCAGGAACCGGTAGTTCAACATCTGCGCCATACTCTACATGTAATTCTTCACTTTTTGGTCGATTATTATTTGCATTCGTTTCGCCTTTGTATTCATATAAGCGCAGATTATCACAACCGCTGAAAATGAATGTATCATTGGTTACATTTGACATGTCAAAGGAAGAATCATTTAAGTCAACTAATTTTGAGCAATTGTAAAACATATAGGACATGTCTGTAACATTTGAGGTGTCAAAACTACTCAAATCAAGTTTTGTGAGGTTACTACAATCCCAAAACATACCTTG
>NZ_PDYG01000016.1 GCF_002735305.1 Agathobacter ruminis | reverse complement strand
GCAAAAGCCGTTTCCAGCGATTTCGCCTACGATTTTGCCTTCGACTTTGCAGGATGCATGGGTAACTCTTTGAATGATAAATTTCATGTTGTGCCTCACTTTGAATTTTTAATTTCATGTCAACTCAAAATATAGTATAATATATATAACAGTAATACAAAAGGTTGAATTTTAAGATTATGAAAGAAAAAGCTTATTTTGAAAATGTAAATACAAATAATGAACTGAAATTACGCAAATTAATTCGCGAATTGCCATCATATTGCATGCAATTTTTTATAGGAATTGAGCCAAATACCTCTTCTAGAACAAGAATTGCATATGCTTATGACCTGAGCTGTTTTTTTGATTATTTGCATAACAACAATCCAATCTGTAAAAAGATGGAAATACGTGATATTCCACTCTCCGTTCTCGATCAAATTACCCCTTTGGATATCGAGGAGTATCTGTTTCACTTAAAAGTATATGAAAAAGACGGAGCAGCACATACAAATGAGGAACGCGGATTAAAGCGCAAGCTTGCCTCCCTCCGTACATTTTATAATTATTTCTTTAAAAACGAACTAATTCAGACCAATCCTGCGGTTAAAGTGGATATGCCAAAGATTCATGAAAAAAACATTGTCCGTCTGGATCCGGATGAAGTAGCTGAACTTCTTGATATGGTCGAATCCGGTGAACAATTGACCGAAAGGCAGCAAATGTACCATGAACGCACCAAAACGCGTGATTTGGCCCTTCTGACGCTTCTGCTGGGGACCGGAATGCGTGTTTCGGAATGTGTGGGAATTGATCTTGACGATTTGGATTTTAAGAATTATGGTGTGAAAGTACATCGTAAAGGTGGCGCTGAAGTTGTTTTGTACTTTGGAGATGAAGTGGCGGAAGCATTGGAAAATTATCTGATTGAAAGACGGGGAATCAATGCGGAACCGGGATCAACAAATGCACTCTTCCTCTCTCTTCAAAATAAGCGCATCAGTGTAAGAGCTGTCGAGAATCTTGTAAAGAAGTATTCTAAACTGGTGACAAATCTCAAAAATATCACACCACATAAATTAAGAAGTACCTATGGTACTTCTCTATACCGTGAAACCGGCGATATTTATCTTGTGGCAGATGTTCTGGGACATAAAGATGTCAATACCACCAGAAAACATTATGCGGCAATCGAAGATGATCGACGCCGCATGGCTGCAAAATATGTTCATTTACGAAAAGACTAAATACAATCACGAATCATAAATCGATAATTTGATTATTATGATTTTGATTCAGCTTTCTGACTGTTGAACCAATCGATTTTATCCTGAATACGTCCTTTTACGAGAGCGGCTATCTCGGCCGTTCTCATATTTTTATATTCTTCATAATAAATCGGTTCCAAATAATATACATATGTTGTGGTCGGACCTACGTGAAATGAATTAAAAACTTTGTAGGAATCATATAAAACAACAGGAACGATCGGTGCTTTTGACTTTAAAGCAATCTTAAAACTTCCGGCCTTAAATTCACCCATACGATTGCGGTTGTTAAACTGGTATCCGCCTTCCGGAAACAGAATATACGGCTTTCCTTTTGCAACCTCGTCGGCAACTTCATTAATGATCTGTAATCCCTGTCTGGGATTGTTCTTTTCCAGTCGCTTTCCCTGAACAAGATCGATGAATTCGCGTACCAAAACGGTATGTGATTTGAATTTGTCCATAACAAAAGAACATGGACGCGCGTGGGTGAAAATGATGCTTAAGACATCATATTTTCCCTGATGGTTCGGATACATAATATATCCGCCCTCTTTTGGCAGATTTTCCTGTCCATAAGCGATTGTCTTGAATTTTCCTGTTTTGTTCATCCAATAGATTACTTTGTGAACAAGAGAATATCTTTGTTCTACCGTATATTTCTCCGGATGATGCGCTCTTTTTCGCATTTCTGTAATAACGAAAGGCGCTTTATAAAAATTTAGAATAATAACATATAAAAAATTAATCATGAATTGTTTACACTCCGTCGACTATTATAATATAACATCCCCCCTTTTTCAATGGATTGTTTTGTGACTGAAAAAAGCTCCGCGTAGACGGAGCTTTGGCTGCATTGCAGCCGAATGAAATATATGATTGAAAATTGAATGGAGCATAATTATTGTTCGTAAAAAACATATTCCGGAATGATGATATACTGTCCGCTATGAATTTGAGAATCTTTTAAATTGTTTACAGATGTCACTTCTGCGATATATTCTTCTTTAGAAACATTGGTATCTTTGACATATTCGGATGCGATGCTCCAAAGTGTTTCGCCGCTTTGTATCTGAATGCTGATATATTGTTTCACAGGTTCGCGCTGATTGTCGGATTTTGCAAAAGCAACATAGGTTGAGCTTCCCAATATCAGCAACGAAATACACAGGATCACAACCACAAAAATCATACGCTTTTGTGTTGAAACGATTGCTTCTCTTCTGTTCAATGATTCATTTGCTTTTGCTGAAATCCTGGTATTATACGCTCTCATCTGTAACCCTCCGTTTTCATAAAACAAAATATATGTTCGACGAACATTTGTTTGCAATAACAATATAGCATTCGAACAACTGTTTGTCAACACAAAAATCGAACAAATTTTCGCGAATATACGTTTGCTTTTCAAAATGACATATGATATCATTTTTATAGATAGAAAATGTTATTTTTTGGAGGAATGAATATGTCTTATGGCAAAATTTCCGAGAAGCAAAAAGAAATTCTCGAATTTATGAAGACTGAAATATTAAATAAAGGTTATCCGCCAACAGTTCGTGACATCTGCGAGGCAGTTAAATTGAGCTCCACTTCGTCTGTCCATGCACATCTGGAGAAACTGGAAAAGAACGGCTACATTCGAAGAGACCCGACCAAACCGCGTGCCATTGAGATTATAGATGATAATTTTAATTTGACACGCCGTGAAGTTGTCAATGTTCCGCTTGTCGGCTGTGTTGCTGCAGGACAGCCTTTGCTTGCTGTAGACAATATCGAGAATTATTTCCCGATTCCGGCCGAATATATGCCGAATGTGCAGACTTTTATGCTGAAAGTAAAAGGGGAAAGCATGATCAATGCGGGAATATTTGACGGGGATACGATTTTGGTAAAGCAACAGGATCATGCCAACAATGGAGATATGGTTGTTGCTTTGATTGATGATTCTGCTACTGTCAAAACATTTTATAAAGAAGACGGTCATATTCGACTTCAGCCGGAAAATGACAGTATGGATCCGATTATTGTTCCGGATTGCAAAATCCTTGGTAAGGTTTTTGGCGTTTTCCGTTTCTTTTAAATTTGAATAAATCATAATAAAAACCGGAGGCTGAATTGGATATCAATTCTGCTCTCCGGTTCTTTTTACTCAAAATCAACTACGGTTGCATCTTTCCAGATGCGCTCAAGATTATAAAATTGTCGATCTTCTTTTGAAAATAAATGAATAATGATATCATTGTAGTCCATCAATACCCATGTGGAATTCGCATTTCCCTCGATATGCTTCGCGTGAACTCCGGCACGATACATTGCTTCATCGCAAGCATCCTGCATAGCGGTCAGCTGATTCGGGTTATTGCCGTTTGCAATGATAAAGTAATCGGCAATGCTTGAAATCTCGCTGATATCGAGGACTGTGATATCTTCTGCCTTCTTATCATCCAGGGCAGCTTTAATATTCTTTACTAATTCAAATGTTTCCATGGTCTCTCCTTTTCGTATTGACGGTAAGATTCATATACTAATTGTGTTGTCGGATCGATTGCACTGTTTTTGTGATTCAGATAATGCAATGTATCATAGAGAATATCCGCAATACATGCATTGATATCATGAAAAGCTTCACATCTCAATTCCTGCAGATGACTTGCCTTATCTCTTCCCGGCTCAATATAATCGGCAACAAAAATGATTTTATCCAGCAGGTTCATATTTGCACATCCTGTCGTATGAACAGAAATTGCATGCAAAATTTCCGGATCGCGAATCTCATAATCTTTCTCGGCAAGAATTGCTCCGGTTTTTTGATGAAGCAAAAATGGATTGTTGCGTTCGATATTGCTGATTTCTACATCATTTTGCTCACAAAGAGCAATCTGTTTTTCGTTGGATAAACATTTGGCACAGTCATGCAACAATCCGGCCGTCATAGCTTTTTGAATATCATATTCATATGCCATCGCAAGATTTGCTGCAGTGTACATCACACCAATTGTATGTTCGTATCTGTTTTTGTCCAGTTCTTTTTTGAGTTTCTTTTGAATGTCTTTTAAGTCCATCTTTTATAATCCATATAAATGATTGCTGCAAATATATTGATATACGGCTTTTGGAAGCGTTTTGGGACACTGCTCGGGATTATCCTCAAGCTGCTTTTTGATATCGCTTGAAGAAGCTGTATAAGCACTGTCTTTGATGACTGATATCGTTGAAGGAAACAATGCCTTAATCGCATCGATTTTGGCATTCAGATGCGCCACATCAAAATGTTCTCGCTCGAGTACCAGGATATGTGCGCATTCTGCAATGATTTCCGGATGGCGCCATTTGTCAAAATAATCCAGAGAGTCTCCGCCCATGATAAAATATCTTTTATCATCCGGATAACGATTCCGAAATGCCTGCATGGTCCGATAAGTATAACTTACCTCATGCTGTCCGGTCTCAAAATCACTGACGCGAATCTGTGGAATGGATTCCGTGGCAATGCGGCACATTTGAATCCGGTCGTTTGCGTCGCACAGGCGCACATCAGCCTTATTTGGGGAATAATAGGATGGCATCATAATCAATTCATCCAGCTCAAATTGACGTATTGCGGCCTGTGCCATATGAAGATGTCCTTTGTGAATCGGATCGAATGATCCACCGTATATCGCAATCTTTCTCATAAATAAAATTTAGTTTGGAAGCTCAATCTTGCTGTTTTTCTTTGCTTTGCGATAAAAAATCATCTTTTTGCCGATGACTTTTACGACTTCGCTGTGTGTGCGCTCTCCGATTACGGTTGCAATCTCTCTTGGATCGTCAATACAGTTCTTTAATACGGATACTTTGATCAATTCACGCTTTTCCAGCGCATCATCAATTGCTTCGATGATCTCCGGAGTCAGAGAAGCTTTTCCGATTTGAAAAATCGGATTTAATCCATTTGCAAGAGAACTCAAATATGCTCTTTGTTTGCTTGTCATAATTTTATTCCTTTATTTGTAGTAATCAAATTCGTTGCCATACATACGAACGGTATCACCGTCCTGGATTCCCATGTCTTCCAATTCTTTTAAGATTCCCTGCTCTTTTAAGAACTTCTGGAAGAACAGGAAGCCTTTTTCGGAATCAATATTGGTATAACCAAGCATCTTGTCGATTTTCGGTCCCTCTACCACATAAGCGCCATCGTCTGCCCGCTCGATGGTATACGGTTCATTTGCAAAGAAACGAACGGACGGGTCGAATTGCGGTTCATATACAAAGGTCTCTTTTGGACATTTCTCCAATAATTCTTTTACCTTGTATAACAGTTCACGTAATCCTTTTCCGCTGACTGCCGAAATCGGATATACTTCAATGCCGTCCGGCTCAAATTCTTTGCGAAGGGATGAGATAATCTCATTTTCACCCTCATAAATCGCATCGATTTTGTTTGCGGCAATTACCTGTGGCTTTTTCAATAATTCCGGATTGTAGGCCTTTAATTCATTCATAATATCACGAATGTCTTTGATTGGATCGCGGCCTTCGGTGCCGGCTGCATCCACAACATGAATCATGACTTTTGTGCGTTCAATATGACGCAGGAATTCGTGACCGAGTCCCACACCTTCTGAAGCTCCTTCAATCAATCCCGGGATGTCTGCAATGACAAAGCCAAAGCCCTCATCCATATCTACCACGCCAAGGTTCGGCTGCAGAGTGGTAAAATGATAATTGGCAATTTTCGGCTGCGCATTTGTGACACGGGATAACAGTGTTGATTTTCCGACATTTGGGAAACCAACCAGGCCTACATCTGCAATTACTTTTAATTCCAACTGTACTTCTATTTCAATTGCATCCTGTCCCGGCTGCGCATATTTCGGTGCCTGCATGGTCGGTGTGGCATAATGCTGATTGCCTTTTCCGCCACGGCCTCCGCGAAGGACAATCTGACGCTTGTTGTCGCCTGACATATCGGCAATAACTTTACCGGATTCTGCATCTTTGATGACGGTTCCTTCCGGAACTTTTAAGATCAAATCGGCTCCGTTTTTGCCATGGCAATTCTTTTTGCCGCCCTCCTGACCGGGTTCTGCTGCAAATTTTCTGCGATGTCTGTAATCAGTTAAGGTATTCAGTCCCGGATCTACTTCGAAGATTACATCTCCACCGGTACCGCCATCTCCGCCATCCGGACCACCGTCCGGAACATATTTTTCACGACGGAAGGACACATGACCGTCTCCGCCTTTCCCTGATTTGATAATAATTTTTGCGCGATCTGCGAACATAATCATTCCTCTTTGAATAAAAAACCCCGTCTGCAGACGCAGTCGGGGCTTAATAACAATATTAGTCGTTTGCTACTGGGTATACAGAAGCTTGCTTCTTGTCTCTACCTACGCGTTCGAATCTTAATACGCCATCTACCTTAGCAAATAATGTATCGTCTCCGCCGATGCCTACATTCACACCCGGGCGAATCTTCTTTCCACGCTGTCTGTAAAGAATATTTCCAGCCTTAACGAACTGTCCGTCTGCTCTCTTTGCTCCAAGTCTCTTGGATTCGGAATCACGACCGTTCTTGGTAGATCCTACTCCCTTCTTATGAGCGAAAAGCTGAAGGTTCATATTTAACATGTCTTACACCTCCTCGAAATTTACTTTTAGAAATTTCTTTCCGTTGTCATTCAAAATTCCTTTAAGTCCCAAAATCATAGATTGTAATAATATCTGCGATGCTTCATTCGGTTCATCCGTAATCTGAATTTTCAGATATCCGTCCGATTCCTTTTCTTTTATAGAAACATGTGCAATTTGCTCTAAAGAATTGGCTGTTGTGATTGCCAGAACGGATACAGCGGAACAATAGATATCAAATCCACTTTCTGCATAACCGGCATGGCCTTTCATTTCATATCCAATGATTTCTTTATGCTGATTATTACATCTTTGATAAATCGTTACAGTTATCATAACAATTTGAATTAAGCGTTGATCTTGTCAATCTTAACCTGGGTGAACGCCTGTCTGTGGCCGTTCTTTTTGTGGTAACCGGATTTTCTCTTGTACTTGTATACGATTACCTTCTTTGCTCTGCCTTCTTTGATGACAGTAGCTTCAACAGTAGCACCGGCAACTGTAGGCTCGCCTACCTTTAATTCATCACCTGACACTGCTAAAACCTGATCAAAAGTAACTTTCTCGTCAGCTTCGACTCCAAGCTTTTCAATGGTAATGATATCGCCTTCTGAAACTTTGTACTGTTTACCACCTGTTGCAATAATTGCGTACATATTGGCACCTCCTATTTATCATTACTCGCCAACTACGGTGCTGTCTAAAATTGGACAGACTTCTACCTCGTTGTGCGGCATACTCAAGTATATTAACATATTGGGAACTGTGCGTCAACTGTTATTTATAATATCTTTGACAGATCTTGAAATTTTTTTGCGGGTCAGCTCCACAAGCCCCAATTTGGTAATGTCAATAAATCGGCACGGATTTGGATATTTCCTTGTCTCCTGCTTTAATAATTCAATTAAATCCGCGTTCTCCGCCTCCGTCATATTGATAAAATCAATCAAAATCATTCCTGAAATATTGCGCAGTGCAATTTGTCGAAGTGCAGCTTTCATCGCTTCAAGATTGACTGAATACGGACTGGATTTCTTGATATTGGATTTGGCTGTATTGACGTCAATAAAGGTCAGTGTCTCCAGCTGTTCAATAATAATATTGCTGCCGGATTTCAGCCAGATTTTGTTGGATAACAAATCGTCCAGATGACCGCGTATATGATACAGTACGGAAAGGGAAACGCATTGGTCTGTATATAATTGTGATTCTTTTGCAAGAACCGGCGCATGCTCTTTGAGCTGATTTAAAATTTCCGGGGAATCCGTGACGATATTGTCGGATCCGAATTCAAATTGATTTTTCAGAAAATTAATATAATCAGGCGCTTCCGCCCAAACCGTATCATAAAGCGCACGATGTGCATATTTGGACATGATTGATTCAAACTGCTCATGCAGCATCTGATAATCCTGTGCAATGTCATCATCGCTGACGGATGCGGCCAATGTCCTGATGACAATTCCGTAAGGCTTCTCTTCCACCGTCTGCTTTAAAAGATTTTCCAGTTCCATTCTTCGCGCACCCTGAATGCGGGAAGAAATGGAAAAAGATTTATTTTTTGTGGTTAATACCATATATTTTCCATGAAGAGACAAATGACAGCTTGCTGCAGGCTCTTTTTCTTTTAGCGCCTCGCGCGTAATCTGAATCAGGATTTCATCGCCGGCACAAAGCTCTTCTTTTTTGGAATTTTTATGAACATAAAACGGACTTTTGGCCTCGGACAAAGGCAAAAAGCATATTTGATTCTGTCCGAAACGTACAAAAGCGGCTTTGATGGCAGGCGCGATGCGTTCAACTCTGCCGACATAGATATGATTCAAAATTGCTTTCTTGACATCACAAATGTGAACACCGACAGGATTACGATCTTCGTCCAGTTTCATGCATACCACATATTCTTTTTGAGAGATTGTCTGATTGGTAATCGCATAAGCGTTTTTCATACAATCTCCTCTCCCATCTCACCCAGTGAGAGAAATTGTCCGTCTCCTGTTTTCGTATACAGATCGACGCGATGAATTTGAAATGCAAGCGGATCAAATGTCAGTCCAAGCTTTTCGTAAATGGAAGAAATGACAAGCTCCGGTTTCAAATTGTCAGTGCTTCCGGTGGAAACACATAAAGAAAAACCAATGTTATCATCCTCTGTGACATCAAAATCAAATACAAGCGGTTTTAAATCCACTTCCCGCTCTGATTTTTTGGTCTTTTTTAGGATGACAAACTGATCCTGATCAAAGAATTGTTCCTTTAAGACCTGCTTCCATTCTTCATAAGTATAAGGACTGTCATATCCTTCTTTATATGTCATGGTATATCTTCCGGCAGCAATAATTGCCATGGATGTTTTGGCATGTTCCGGCAATTGGCGATAGCCGACAATCCGAATGCCTTCTACCATCGTTTTATTTAAGGCTGCAAGTGATTCTGCCGTGCTTTTGGTTGAATTGACATCAATATCAAGATATTCTCCATCACTGGTGATTCCGACACCAAGCGGTGATGCAAAAGACATTTTCTGATGCGGAGAAAAGCCTTCCGAATAACAGATATCGATTTCTGCGCGACGAATGGCTCTTTGAAAATAACGCATCATATCCAAATGACCGACGAATTTCATAACGCCTGATTTTTGAAATTTAATTCTGATTTTCAAAACATACACCTCCGCCATAATTTTTGGCTCCGCATGCACTACAGCGCATACGGCAGTTTGGCGTTACCATTTCGGCTTCCGCATTATGCTTTTCGCGAAGCATAAAAGACTTGGTGACTCCAATATCGATGAAGTCCCAAGGCAGTATCTCATCTTCCGGTCTGGTACGATAAGCATAGAATTCCAAAGAAACATTGGTTGCCTCAAATGCTTCCTGCCATAATTCAAAATTGAAATATTCAGACCATGCATCAAAGATTCCGCCATGATTATATACATATTCGATTGTTTTGGCAACGCGGCGATCTCCGCGTGCGAGCAATCCTTCAAGTACCGTAATATATGCTTCATGCCAATTATAGCGAATTCGCTTATGGTTCAACTGTGTCTTCAAATGATCATTGACCAGGTGCGCACGGTCCAGATAATCCTCCGGCGGGAACATTCCGGCCCACTGGAATGGGGTAAACGGCTTTGGCACAAAGAATGAAGTGGAAATGGTAATCTGCGGTGCACCATTTCGTTTTTCCTTCGGTACCGTATCGTAATACAATGCCGCAATCTCATTTGCAAGTTCCGGAATTGCACGCATATCATCTTCTGTTTCTCCCGGGAGTCCGAGCATGAAATATAATTTGACTTTATTCCAGCCACCTTCAAATGCCTGACCTGCACCGTTCATGATATTTTCAACCGTAAGACCCTTGTTGATGACATTGCGCATACGCTGGGAACCGGCTTCCGGTGCAAATGTGATGCTGCTCTTCTTGACATCCTGGACTTTCTTCATAATATCCAGTGAAAAAGCGTCAATACGCAAAGACGGCAAGGAAATATTGACGCGCTCTTTGCTGCAATCGTTGATTAAAAAGTCCAGCAATTCTTCGAGTTGATGATAATCCGAGGAACTTAACGAACTTAATGAAATCTCGTCATATCCTGTCGAGCGAAGCATTTGATGTGCATATTCTTTTAAAACTGAGACATCTTTTTCGCGATTTGGGCGATAAATCATTCCTGCCTGACAGAAACGACAGCCGCGAATACAACCTCGCTGGATTTCGAGAGTGACACGATCCTGAACTGCCTGTACGAAAGGTACAATCGGCTTCATTGGATATGGCGCATGATCGAGATCCACTTCCACCTGCTTTTTGATGGAAACAGGAATATCATCATAAATTGGCTTAAATTCCGAAATGGTATTATCTTCCTTGTATGTGACTTCATACAGAGAAGGAACATAGATTCCTTCGATTTTGGCAACTTCATGCAGGAATTCCTTGCGTGAATAATTGCCTTTTTTCATGGATTTGTACAAGTCAAAAATGGCATCATACTGTGTCTCGCCTTCACCGATATAAAAGAAATCAAAGAAATCCGCAATTGGTTCCGGATTATATGTGCATGGGCCTCCGCCGATGATAATCGGATCGGAATCCGCTCTGTCTGTGCTGTGTAGCGGAATCTGACCGAGGTCAAGAATCTGCAAAATATTGGTATAGCACATTTCATATTGCAGAGTCATACCGATAAAATCAAAATCTTTGATTGGTTCCTGTGATTCCAAACCAAAAAGAGGGATATTCTTTTCCTTCATGATTTTGTGTAAATCCGGCCATGGACTGTATACGCGTTCGCACCAGATGTCGTCCCGGCGGTTAAACATATCATAAAGAATCTGAATTCCCAAATGTGACATTCCTATGTCATAAACATCCGGAAAGCACATGGCAAACCGGATGTCTACAGAATTTTTGTCTTTTACCACAGAATTAAGTTCGTTTCCTATATAGCGAGCGGATTTTTCGACGCTAAGAAGGATTTCGTCGCTTAATGCAAGTTTGTTCATAAAATCTCCTATCTGCTTTCTCTACCTTTGCGCAAGCTCAGTAGTGATTTCTTCCCAGGTAATTCCTTTTTCTACCATAAGAACCATGCAATGATATAAGAAATCAGAAATTTCATATTTGATTTCCTCGGATTCCGAGCCTTTGGCAGCGAGAATAATCTCTGTGCACTCTTCGCCGAGTTTTTTGAGAATATTATCGATTCCCTTATCAAACAGATAATTGGTATAGGATCCTTCCTGCGGGTTTTCTTTTCTGTCGGAAATGATTTGATAAACTTCCTCGAAAACCTTTAAAGGATTCTTTTCGATATATTCTTTTTTTACAATCTTGTTATGGAAGCAGGACCGCTCGCCGGTATGGCATGCGGCTCCAACCTGGGATACCTTTGCAAGAATTGTATCATAATCACAGTCCGCTGTTAAGGACTTTACATATTGAAGATGACCGGAAGTCATTCCCTTCGTCCAGAGTTCGTTGCGGCTTCTGCTCCAATAGGTCATTTTTCCGATGTTGATGGTGGTATTATATGCTTCTTCGTTCATATAGGCAAGCATCAATACCTGATCGGTTTTATAATCCTGCACAATGACCGGAACAAGTCCCTCAGAATTCTTTTTCAAATCTTCCCAGAGCAAATCCGGTGCAAAATTATCCATTTTGATATTTTCGCGTCCGAGTGCGGATTTTAATTGCATAATATCGCGCGTGGTATCATTGATAAACGGTCCGGAAATACCGCGGATTTTATCGCGCTTAAGCAGCTCCACAATCTGCGTATAATTGTATTCATGCAGACGAACCACATATGGCACATTGGTGATATTTTCAACCGCATCAATCATCTCGTCATTCATCAGATACATCTCATGAATCATATTTTCCAATTGATTTTTGTTTTTGAAAATATAATCCACATTCGAGACAGAAACAAGAATTCGGTCTTTTCCGAATCGTGCACTGGCTTCTTCAATCAATGATGAACTCGATGCTTTGGAACCGTTTAAGATTACCTGAACGCAACCTGCATACAATAATTTTTTGACATCGTCTAGGCGGTTGATATTGCCGCCTGCGCAGGTTTTGATCTCCAGATTTCGATTGATATTCTTGATGGTATGTACATTTTTTTCATGCTCTTCATCACTGTCCGATAAATCAAAAATGATAATCTTATCGATTCCGCTGTCATTATAAACCTGACAGAGAGAATACACATTCTGAATTTCGGTATGGTCATCCAAAGAACGAACGGCACGACCGTTCTTTAAATAGATTGTCGCGACGATATTTTTTTGTTCCATAAAATTATAAACTTCCTTTCGTTGACAACACATCTTGGATTCGCGGATCAACAGAGGTTGCTTCATCCAGAGCGCGTGCAAAAGATTTAAAGATTGCTTCAATCATATGATGGTTGTTACCCGGATTCAGGACTTTGATATGCAGATTCATTCCTGCGGTATAAGAAATCGCATAAAAGAATTCTCTAACCATTTCCGTATCCAGATATCCGACGCGATCAGTTGTAAATTCTGCTTCAAAATTCAAATATGGTCTGCCGGATAAATCAATGGCGCATAATACCAGTACTTCATCCATCGGCAAAATGCAACTGCCGTAACGGCAAATTCCTTTTTTGTCACCTAGTGCATTCTTGATTCCAGTGCCAAGAACGATACCACAATCTTCTACCGTATGATGACAATCAACCGCAATATCACCTTCGCAATTTATTTCCAGATCAAAGAAGCCATGTTTCGCAAAGCCTTCGAGCATATGATTAAAAAAGCCGATTCCGGTATTAACAGTGCTTTTACCGGTACCGTCAAGCTGTAGTGACATTTCAATATCAGTTTCTTTTGTCTTTCTCTTTAACTTTGCAATTCGTTCTGACATATTATGACTCCTTGTCTTCAAATCTCACTTTAATGGAATTTGCATGTGCCGTCAACTGTTCGCATTCGGCAAAAGCGGCAACATCCTGATATACAGCTTCCAAAGCTTCTCTCGAATATGAGATAATACTTGATTTTTTAATGAAATCATCCACAGAAAGTGGCGAGAAAAATTTCGCGGTTCCGTTGGTTGGAAGGACATGATTCGGTCCTGCAAAATAATCTCCGAGAGGCTCGGAAGAATAATCACCAAGGAAAATTGCACCGGCGTTTTTGATTTTGGTCATTACGGTAAACGGATCACGCGTAATAATTTCCATATGCTCGGATGCAATGATATTTGCAGCTTCGATTGCCAGATTCATATCAGCGGCAACCAGAATATATCCATATTGATCCAGAGATTTTTGAATGATTTCTTTGCGTGACAATACCGCAACAAATTTGTCAACTTCTTCGGACACTTTCTGCGCCAGTTCCTGACTGGTTGTAATCAAAATGGCGGAAGCCATTTCGTCATGTTCTGCCTGTGAAAGCAAATCGGCAGCCACAAATCTTGGATTGGCTGTCTCATCTGCCAATACCAGAATTTCACTCGGCCCAGCGATGGAATCGATGCTGACATGACCAAATACAGCCTTCTTTGCAAGGGCTACAAAAATATTTCCCGGTCCGACAATCTTGTCCACTTTTGGAATGGATTCGGTGCCGAATGCCATAGCTGCAATCGCCTGTGCACCGCCGACTTTATATATTTCATCCACACCTGCTTCTTTTGCAGCCACCAAAGTGGATGGATATACTTTTCCGTTTGCATCACACGGGGTACACATGATGACGCGGCTGACACCTGCAGTTTTTGCAGGCAGGACATTCATCAGCACGGAGGATGGATAAACGGCCTTGCCGCCCGGAACATAGACTCCGGCGATTCCCATAGGTGTTACTTTTTGCCCGAGGATGATTCCGTCTTCACTGGTAAACCATGAATTCTGTAATTGTTTTTCATGATATTTGCGAATATTGACAAGTGCTTTTCGAATGACGGTCAATAATTTTTCATCAACAAGCTGATATGCTTCTTTGATCTCATCTTCCGTCACAAGAATATTGTCCTTGTTTATATCTGCTTTGTCAAATTTTTTTGTATAACCGAAAACCGCCTCGTCACCGTTACTACGTACATTCTCGATGATTTCTGCAACAACGGATTCATATTCCGCATAACTGTTCGGAGAACGCTTTAAAAGATTTTGTGAAAGCTCGGTTAAGGTATCCTGATTCAGTTCTAAAATTCTCATGCTTTATCCCTCTTTGTATAATAAAACCAATGGCATTATAAGACCTGTTTTAATCGACTGATCAAATCGGTAATGCGTTCATTTTCCATTTTCATGCTGACCTGATTGACTACGACGCGTGCCGAAAGCGGACAAACCTCTTCGAGTACGGTCAATCCGTTTTCGCGTAAGGTGGTACCGGTTTCGACAATATCACATATCACTTCTGATAATCCGACAATCGGTGCAAGTTCGATGGAACCGTTTAATTTGATGATTTCAACGGTTTGATGCTTTTTGTTATAAAAATAATCCTTTGCAATCTTTGGATATTTGGTTGCGACACGAATTTGCTCATGATGTTGCAACAGTTCACGCGCATCCTCAGGTCCGCAGATGCACATTCTGCAGGCACCAAATCCCAGGTCAAGCACTTCATAGATGTTTCGTCCTTCCTCGAGGATGGTATCTTTCCCGACAATTCCGATATCCGCTGCGCCATATTCCACATAAGTTGGAACATCCGGTCCCTTTGCAAGGAAGAAACGCAATTTCAGTTCTTCATTTACAAAAATCAGTTTGCGTGTATTTTTGTCCCTGATTTCTTCACAGGTGATTCCGATTTTTTCGAATAAATCGAGTGTCTGATTGGCGAGCCGGCCTTTTCCGAGAGCAAAAGTCAAATAACGATCTTTATTCATTGCATCCGTCTCCCTTCTGATCTATCATAAATTCCATTTCCGCCATCCGCTTACTGGTGCAATAGTTTTGATATTCCTCCTTCGGAATATCCGGCTGATATTGGATTAATTCAACAACCTGACCGTTTTTGCGAAGAGAAATGGCCTTCTGAATTGCATTTGCACGATTTTCTTTTGAATATATCAAAAGCAATCCCTGTAGAGGAATCGGAATATCAATTTTTTGTCTGGAAACAGCTGCCATCAGCTGGTCAACATTGATTGCGAAACCGATTGCCGGTGCATTTTTACCGAAATAAGACAGTAGCTTGTCATAACGACCGCCGTTGACAATTGCTTCTCCCGTTCCAAATGTATATCCCGAAAAAATAACGCCGGTATAATAGTGAAGTCCGCTGACAATTCCAAGCTCACAGGATACATATTTTTCGATGCCATACATCTTTAGCTGCTCGAACAATGCATCCAATTCCGAAAGACTTCGGTAAATATTATCGTAATCTTTTGCGTTCTTCATCGCCTGTTTCAATTCTTCGATTGAAAGATCGTAATTGCCAAGCAGAGCAAACAGGCTGCGGATCTTCGCATCCATCTGCATCTTATCAACGACTTCTTCTACACCGAAGAAATTTTTGTTGGCAAGATAATCTTCTATTTCGGACTGAATGTTTTCATTGGCATTTGCCGCCTGTAAAAGAGATGGCAAAAACAGGGAATGTCCAACTGTAATCTTGAAATCCTCGAGTCCGCAAGCGCGAAGTGAGTCGACAACCATTGAAAGAATTTCCGCATCCGCAAATGAGGAAGAATCACCGATCAATTCCGCACCGCATTGTGTGGTCTCTTTTAATTTCAACTGATAATCAGAAGAATTCACAAACGTATTGCCCATGTAGCAAAGTTTTACCGGCAAAATGTCATCCATATAATATTTTGCGGCGGAACGCGCGATGGATGGTGTAAAATCCGGTCGCAATACAAGGGTATTTCCTTCCTTGTCAAAGAATTTATAAAGGTCTTTGGAAGGCGTTGTACCGATTTCCTGCGAAAAAATATTAAAAAATTCTATGGTTGGAGTCTGGATATCCTGATATCCGTATTGACTGAGTGTCTGATGTAATTTGTCCTGCAGAGCAAGTTTTTTTTGACACTCGGAATTATAGATATCCCGAACACCATCAGGTGTATGCAAGCGTTGTTCTTTCATGAAATCATCTCCGTATTTTTATATTTTTATGCTTTCATATGATAAAGCAATAGTATAATAACGAGTTATTAAAACAGTATAATGATTCTAACAATCCTTGTCAACCCTTGCATTCAAATCCTTTTGAAGATATTCGAGATAAGGAATAAATGCTTCATTGGCAGCTTTGATAAAATATTCTTCTTCGAGTTCTTCGATTCTGAAACTCTTGCGGCCGCCTTCCTGTGCTCTCTCCCAGAATTCGTTTAATTTGGCCATGGTAAGATAATAAAATTCATTTCGATGCGTAAATGAGATCAGAATAAATGCAATTCCGTCCTGCCTTTCCCATTCGCGCATAAAACGAACCTGATGTTCGTGTATATTGGCAAGCGGGAAGGTATCCGTATGGCATTCCTTTGCATCAAAACATACCGGGATTCCCTGTACGGATCCGATATAATCGACGGTACTTTTCTGATCAAAATATGCCAGTGTAATATGATGTGTTTGTTTATCTATATTGATTGGCGTAATCGGTGTTGGAATCTTTTGAATCAATGCCAGATGATTTTGCAGATATTTATCATTCGTTAAATTCAATTGATTTTCCAACGCGGAACCGCGCAAACCTCTGGAATTCCATGTTGCCATAGTAAGCTCCTATAATGATTCGTGCTTTATTTGATATCCGGGAAAAATTGCAAAAATGTTTCCGGCAGAGGGGCAAGATAAGTCCCCACATCTGCCAGTTCAAGTTTGTAAGCATGTAAGAGCTGGCTTTGTACTCCGTATTTGCGCTTATAAACGTCATTGACGCTTCGCTCCCCGTATTTATAATCTCCAATGATTGGATGGCCGATTTGGGCCAAATGAGCGCGTATTTGATGTGTTTTACCGGTGAACAGTTCGATTTCTATCAGAGAAAGGTCCTGCGACGGATCATAAGCCTTCAATTGAAAACCGGTTTTGATTGGATCGGCCTGTTCCCGCGGATCTTTTGATATCGTAACAACATTGCGAAGCTCATCTTTGTAAAGATAGCCCTCAAAAATGCCATTTTGCGCAAACTTTCCTTTGACAATGGCATAATAATATTTGTGTGCACTTCTCTCTTTCAAAGCTTTGGAAAGCAATTGGACACCGTATTTGCTTTTTCCGAAAGTCAGAATTCCGGTCGTATTCTGGTCGAGACGGTTACAAACCGATGGATGAAATGTTGCAAAGGTCTCTTCGTCGAGCATTCTGTTTTGGACCATATAAGCAATCAGAATTTCATTGGCTGAAATATCCGTCGCATTTGCTTTCTGGGATAACAGATTGGCCGGTTTGTTGATCAGAAGCAGATCATTGTCTTCGTAAATGATATCGAGCTTTGGGACCTGGATATGACGATAGAAATCAAGCTTGCTTTTCTTTTCCTGACCGCTTTGCGTAAATTTTGCAAATGTTTCATCGGAAAAGAATACTTCCACGCAATCTCCTGCTTTTAAGATTTCGCGGCCGTCTGATTTTGCACCGTTTAATGTGATATTCTTTTTGCGCAACATTTTGTAAATAAAGCCACCGGAAGCTTTGACAAATAATTTTTTTAAATATTTATCAAAGCGGCTTCCTGCATCATTCTTTTGAATTTCAATTTTTTTCATAGGATTTTGCCTTTAATAAAGCGATTTCTTCTTCCGTTAATTTGCGATATTCCCCGCGTTTTAGCTGCTCGAGTGTAAAAGCACCTTCACGAATACGTTTCAGATAGGTTACATTGCACCCGATTGCCGCAAACATGCGCTTTACCTGGTGAAAACGTCCCTCACAAATGGTCAGATTGGCAGCATAAGGCTTTGAATCGGATACAATCTCAAGCCGTGCCGGCAAAGTGGGGGTATCATCTCCGATATCAATTCCGCCAGCAAATGCACTGACTGCTTCCAGCGGTACCGCAGCATCCAGGATGGCATAATATGTCTTTTCGACACGATGACTCGGGCTGATCAAATGATGCAGCAACTCTCCGTCTGTTGTCAAAAACAAGAGGCCCTCTGTGTCAAAATCGAGACGTCCGACAGGATTTAAGATCTGAAGCTCGGGCGGGAAATAATCCATGACCGTCTTATGCATAGAATCTTTTTTGGCAGTGACACAGTCTCCCGGTTTGTGGAACAGATAAGTCATATTCTTTTCATATCGAACCGGTTTGCCGTCGAATTCTATCAGATCCGTTTCCGTGACATTTGTACCGGAATCTTTCACATGCTCCTGATTGACGGTGACACGACCGGAACGAATGATTTTTTTTAATTCCGACCGTGTCCCCATCTGCATATCGCACAAATATTTATCTAATCTCATTGGCTCTTTCCAATATTGCAATCAATAACTTCCATACGCGTTCCGTGGAAGAAATCGATAAGCGCTCTTTCGGAGTGTGAATATCATAATTGTTCGGACCAAAGGATACACAATCGATGCCGTTTAATTTCTCATAGAAAATTCCACATTCAAGTCCGGCATGGATTGCTTCAAAAATCGGTTCTTCATGATACTGCTCCTGATAGATTTCCGCAATCTTCTCTCTGAGCGGTGAATCCGGGATATATTCCCATGCAGGATAATCGCCTTCAATGGTAATTTCTCCGCCGAGCATTTCCACAAGCATTCTGACACGCTCTTTTAAATCTTCCTTACGGCTGCTGACGCTGCTTCGAATTGATGTAACCATATGAAGCTGATCGTCTTGTAATTCAAGAATGCCAAGGTTTAATGAAGTCTCTACAAGGCCTTTCATATTCTGGCTCATATGCAACATTCCGTTTGGCACTTCGCGCAGATAAAAAATGATTTTGGTCACTGATGAAAGAGATAAAGCGGATTCTGTGCTTTCACCCGCAAAATCATATTCGATGGTGACATTTGGATCTGCAATTGCAAATTCTTTCTTTAAATCAATTTTTAATGCTTCAATCACAGAAACGGCATTTTCCCGATCGTCTGCATCAATGAGAAGACTTGCAAAACTCTCACGAGGAATTGCATTGTCTTTGGTGCCGCCTGCAAAATCAATCAATGAAAATACAAGTTGTTCTTTCAGGCAAGCAAACAGTCTGCCCATCAGAATATTGGCATTTCCATGCTCTTTGTCAATCTGCGCACCGGAGTGTCCACCGTCAAGTCCTGTGATTTTGACATTCAGCTTCAGACCGGAGCGGTTTTCACGGGCTACGGGAATGTCAGCAAGCAGGCTCATTCCACCTGCACACCCTGTCAGAAAATGTCCTTCTTCATCGCTGTCGATATTCAGCATTCTTTTGCCCTTTAATACTGATAAATCCATTCCGAAAGCGCCAAGCATACCGATTTCTTCATCTACGGTAATGACGACTTCGAGTCTTGGATGGCGTAATTGATCGGATTCGAGAATTGCAAGTGCATAGGCAACCGCAATGCCGTCGTCTCCGCCCAATGTGGTTTTCTCGGCTTTGACAAAATCTCCGTCAATATAAAGCGAAAGCGGGTCTGTTGAAAAATCAATATTGGAATCGGATTCTTTTTCGCAAACCATATCCATATGACCCTGGATAATGATTGGCTCCACATTTTCATAACCTGTAGTCGCCTCTTTGATTAAGATGACATTATTCATCTCATCCTGGTAGGTTTCGAGATGATGCTCTTTTCCGAAATTTACCAGATAATCGCTGATTCGCTTTGTGTCGCGTGATCCGTGAGGGATATTTGCAATCTCCTCAAAATAATGGAATACTCGTTTTGGTTCTAAATTTTCTAATACACTCATGTTCTTACCTCTTTTATACATAAAATTCGGCACCAGGATTATAGATAATCTTGATGCCGTCTGATTATGATTCTTTTGATTCTTTTAATTCCTCTTCACCTACAGTGACTTCCGGAATCTCGATTGGATTGATATTCGCTTTGGACTCTTCCTTTGCAACCGGTTTTGCAACAGGTTTTGCCGGCTCAACCTTTGGTTCAGGCTCCGGGAAAAGCTCGGCACGGTTTTTGCTGACCACATCAAGATATCCTTTTAATGAGCCGATCAGATTCTCATAACGAGCCTTTGAAGTATCGATTGAATTGATTAAGATATCTTCTATTCCCTTTAACTGATTGTCGGTATAAGCCATGGCACCCATGCGAATATTATTTGCTTCCTGGGTTGCCTTATCAATGATATCCTGTGCTTCCTTAGTTGCAATCAATACGACTTCATTTGCCTGTGCGTAGGCTTGCTGCATAATCTGATGCTCGGAAACAAGTTCATTGGTCTGAATCTGTGCCTGTGCGATAATCTCATCTGCTTTGCGCTGTGCTTCCGCAAGAATCGCTTCTTTATTGCTGATCATTTTCTGATAGCGTTTGATTTCTTCCGGAGTGCGTGTACGAAGCTCTGCAATCAATTCCTCAATTTCTTCTTTATTGACTACAATCTTGGTGCTTGATAAAGCCGTAAATTTACAACTGTCAATGTATTCTTCAATCTCGTCAATAATCTGTTCCATTTTACTGCTCATATCAATTCTCCTTAATGTTATATTTTGCATAAATCAATGGGATTAAATCCTCCGGCACAAAGTGTGAAATATCTCCACCGTAAGAGGCGAATTCTTTTACAATTGTGGAACTCAGATATGAATATTGTAAACTGGATGTCAAAAAGATTGTCTCAATCTCCGGTTTCTGCACATGATTGCCCTGTGCAATCTGCAATTCATATTCAAAATCTGTCACAGCACGGAGGCCACGAATGATAATTGTGGCATCGATTTGTTCCATAAAATCGACCAGCAATCCATCAAATGAAACGACTTTAACATTTGACAAATGTGAGGTCTTTCCCTTGATCATTTTAACACGATCCTCTATTGAAAACAATGAATTTTTGGCACTATTGTTCAATACACCGACGATTAATTCGTCTACTATTTTGGCAGATCGCTCAATGATATCCAAGTGTCCGAAAGTAATCGGGTCAAAGCTTCCCGGGTAAACTGCACGTTTCAAAATTACACATTCTTTCTCTCAATAAAAATATGAGTATTGGTTTTATAAATCTTCTGTTTCCTGATTTCATATCCAAGTTCATCCAAATATGAAAAATCCGTATCCAGAGATGCTTCAATTACAATCATGCCGTCTTCTTTTAAAAGTGAGGAATCTTTCAAACGAATCAATACTTCTTTTTCGAGATCGTGATTGTATGGAGGATCCATAAAAATAATATCAAAGCGATAACGTCCTTCCAATTCCGAAAGCGCATAGAGGACATCTTTATTAATCAGCTTTGTTTCTTTTTCAAATTTGGTGAAACGAATATTGTCTTCGATACAGGCGGCTGCCTTTTTGTCTTTTTCAATAAAAACAGCATATTCGGCACCGCGGCTCATGGCCTCAAGGCCAATCTGACCGCTTCCCGCAAACAAATCCAGGAAATAACAGCCATAGATTTCGGCCTGCATGCAATTGAATAAAGTCTCTTTTGTTTTGTCCGTGGTCGGCCTGGTGCTCAGACCCGGAATGGTTTTCAGCGGCAGACTGCGTCTGCTTCCCGCAATAATTCTCATATTATTTGGTATCCTTTAAGACATCACGATTCTTGTACATGTAATCCAGTAAAGAAATAATTGTCAAAGCAAGTGCCACATACATCAAAACATTTTCTACGATGGTCCACCATTCAAAATCAAGGCTTAAAATCATAGAGATTACCATAAACATCTGGAAAACAGTCTTAAATTTGCCCCAATAGCTTGCAGCAATGACCACACCCTTGTCAGAGGCAACCAGACGAAAACCACTGATGATGAACTCGCGGGCGATAATGATGATGACTACCCAGGATGGAATCTTGTTCAGTTCAATCAGACAGATCATTGCAGAACAAACCAGAAGCTTGTCAGCCAGTGGATCTGCAAATTTTCCAAAATTGGTAACCAGCTGGTATTTACGTGCAATTTTACCGTCCGCAAAATCAGTTAGACTTGCGACAATAAAGATTGCAAGTGCAATATAATTTCCGTATCCGTCAAAAAATGGCGCGATTAAAAAGAATACAAAAAACGGAATTAATATTACTCGAAATAAAGTCAACTTGTTTGGTAAATTCATAATAATTCTCCTATTAAATCATATTCATATGCACCGGTTACCTTGGCACGAACGACATCTCCCGTCATCAGTACTTCCGGAGTATGAATAAAGATATATCCGTCTACATTCGGTGCATCGCGATATGTGCGTCCGATATAGACATTTTCGTCAGCCACTTTGCCCTCGATAAAGCATAGCAATTCGCGGTTGACAAAAGATTCGTTTTTGTCAAAAATTACTTCCTGCTCCAATTCCATGATTTCATCCCGCCAGGTTAATTTTGTTTCTTCTTCCACCTGATTCGGCATAGAATACGCAGCTGTATTTTCTTCCGGGGAATAAGGAAATGCGCCAAGACGGTCAAATTCCATATCATTGACAAATTGCATCATTTCTTCATGCATTTCATCCGTTTCCCCCGGGAAACCTGTGATTAAGGTTGTTCTCAGACAAATATCAGGAATCTCTTCTCTCAAATGATTGATTTGTTCAACCAGTTGCGCTTTGTTGGTTTTGCGGTTCATGGCGCGCAAAATCGTATCATTGCAATGCTGAATCGGCATATCCAGATAATGGCATACCTTGGAATTGCGTTTCATGGCATCAATCAATTCCTGTGTGATTTCTTCCGGATAACAATATAAAATACGAATCCAGAGCAATCCCGGAATTTCATTCAAAGCATCCAACAAATCCGGTAAGCTCTTTTTCTGATAAAGGTCAATGCCGTAAAGTGTGGTCTCCTGTGCAACCAGAATCAGTTCTTTCACACCATTGTCAGCCAATTGTTTTGCTTCGGCAATGATATCTTCCATCTTTTTGCTGCGATAGCGGCCTCTGACGGATGGAATGACGCAGTAAGCACAATTCTTGTTGCATCCTTCGGCGATTTTTAAATAAGCAAAATGTCCGCCTGTGGTCAGTAAACGCTTCGTCGGATCGTTTGGCAATCCTTCAAGCGGTTTCAAAGAACAAAAATGATGTGCCTGTAAGGTCTCGCGGATGGCATTTGCAATCTCATCATAGGAATTTGTTCCGAGAATGGCATCCACTTCCGGAATTTCAGTTTTTATTTCTTCAGCATAGCGTTGTGCCAGACATCCGGTTACAATCAGTGATTTCAACGAACCGGTCTGCTTATACTGTGCCATTTCCAAAATGGTATTAATGCTTTCTTCTTTCGCATCGCCAATAAAACAACAGCTGTTTACAACGATGATGTCTGCAACGGTTTCGTCATCGGTGATTTCATAGCCCTCAGCCGACAATAAACCAAGCATATTTTCGGAATCGACAAGATTTTTGTCACAACCCAATGATATAAATAAAATCTTCATTTTCTTCTCACACGAAAGAGGAATGACAGTTGTCATTCCTCTTTAATTGCTTTCTTAGTTTGCGTCGTCTTCTGCGACAATCTTAACTTTGCCTTCGTATAACTCGGCAACGGCAACGGATAATGGCTTATCACATTTCGGATTCTCAACCATCGGCTCTGCTCCGTCAATAATCTGTCTTGCGCGCTTTGCTGTGGCAAGTACGATGGAATAACGGCTGTTTACAACAGGCTCTTCTCCGATTTCGACATCGTCATTTACGACTCTCATTAATTCTACATAAGATGGATGTATCATTGTAATTCTCCTTTCGAAAAGCTTAAAAGCTTAATCTTCATATCGTTGATAAATTCTTTATTTGAAGCAATGCGGGCAGCTTCATTTAATTCAGCCTGACCATTGCGTTCGTTTAAAATGATATCATGTAATTGAGTTGTTGCGGTTTCCAAATCATCATTGATGATCAGATAATCATATTCTTCCATGATTCCGGATTCTTCCACTGCGCGATCCATACGCTTCTTGATTACATCAATGCTTTCGGTTCCTCTTCCGACCAGGCGTCCGTAAAGGGTTACCGCATCGACGGTCGAAACAAAGATATTAATGATTTTGGTATCCGGCATATTGCGCTTGATTTTCATCGCGCCCTGCATTTCGATTTCAAGAATCACATTCTTGCCCATAGACAGCTGATTCTCAACATATCTGCGTGGCGTTCCGTAATAATTGCCGACATATTCCGCATATTCGAGCAGCTGATTCTTCTTGATCATATCTTCAAAGTTGGCACGATCAATAAAGAAATACTCGACACCGTGTTTTTCTCCAACGCGAGGCTTGCGGGATGTCGCAGAAATTGATAATGCGTAATCTTCCGGATATTTTTCCAAAAGATTCTTCATAAGTGTTCCTTTTCCGGCGCCGGAAAAGCCACTGACAATAATAATAAATCCTTCCATTTCTTAAACTTCTTTCTGCTTTTTATTACTCCAGATTCTGAATCTGTTCTCTGACCTTTTCAATATTGGTTTTTAAATCGATACCTGTATCAGAAATTTCAAGGTTGTTGGCCTTGGATAAAATGGTATTGGCTTCGCGATTCATTTCCTGAAGAATAAAATCAAGGCGACGTCCGACACTGCCCCCTTTTTGGAGTGTATCTTTTGCTGAATTGACATGACTGCGAAGACGTACAGTCTCCTCATCCACACAAATCTTGTCTGCATAGATGGTCACTTCTGTTGCGATACGGGCATCATCCAATTGGCGGTCTGCAAGCACTTCTTTGATTTTTTCTTCCAGACGGGTCCGATAATCTTTGAGAATTTCCGGAGAACGTTCTTCGATAAAAGAAACAGAAGCCAAAATTTCGTCCAGCTTTTGCAACAAATCGATTTTTAAATTTTCGCCCTCGGCTTTGCGTGATTCCACAAATTTCTCACAGGCGAGGCGAAGTGCCTTTTCGAGGACAGCCCACAACTGGTCCTCATCGATTGCCTGCTCTTCGAGCGTAAAGACCTCAGGATAGCGGGACAATGTGCTGACACGCACATCATTTTCGATATCGAAGTCCTCTGCCATTTGATTTAAATAATTCAGATATTCTGCAGCCAAAGCCTTGTTAAATTTTAAAGAACCGGTATCTTCGTTGAAATCTTCATAAGTGATGAACAAATCAACCTTACCGCGCTCCATATACTCCTTTAAAAGATTGCGGATTGCACTCTCAAAGAAGTTTAATTTCTTTGGCATTTTGATGTTTACATCCAAATAGCGATGGTTTACGGATTTGATTTCAACCGTAAATTTTGTATTCCCTTCCAATACTTCGGCACGGCCGAAGCCTGTCATGCTTTTAACCATTTTTATCTCCTAAAAATATTTCTTCGCATAGATAAAATATTATAATGCTTTTGCATGGATTCGTCAAATTATATACAAACATTTTATTATTACCATTCACAGTCTGTTTTATGATTAACATCCTCAGTCCATGGACCCGGTAACCCCTTTACAATTTTGCGAATATTTTAGATTTTCAATATGCAAAAGGCGAGCATCACACATGTGTCTTTTGATGAATGAACCATTTTGA
>NZ_PDYG01000015.1 GCF_002735305.1 Agathobacter ruminis | reverse complement strand
TTGTTATAACCCCTACCTTCGCTTCGCTTAGAGGAAGGGGTCTTATCCGACTGAGATAAATTGCGTAGGATGTTATGTTACTTTCCTAATTATAACAAATTATGGCGAGTGATGGCATAGGGTGAGGAAATTTAATCTGCGCACCCGTGGATATGTCGAGGTCTGGCGTCCAGTGCGTTGACTTTTGATTAGGGGGGGAGTATAATTTGTGCATTGATTGGTGTAAGGGAGAAGGTAAATATAATGGATAGGGGAAATCAAAGATCTTATCTTATGATATGTGCTTTATTAAGCATGCTATTATCATCATGTAGTCTAGTCAATGAAGACTACAGTTCTCAAGTAAATTCAGAATCTATCCAACGTAACGAAACAGAAAATGTTGAAACAGAAAAAGTATATCTGCCGGGAAGGGATTATGAACTTGCTCACTTTTCGGAAGTGACGAAATTTGCAGAAGTAGGCGAAACTGTAAGAGTTGATGAATCCTATGAGGCGAGAAATCCATATGAAATTACAATTTGCAGAGCTGAAGTTACAGATACCTTTGAAGAGGATCTTTCAAAATGGGAAGATTATATGCTGGAAGATATAGATATAAAGGATAACAAAATAGTTGGAGAAGAAAAAATTGTCTATATTGATTATACACTGAAGAATTGTGAGGATGAGAAACTGGAATTTTACACATCTTCCGTTTCTCTGGTATATATAGAAGATGATTACATATACAGCGCAGAAATTGCTTTTTCAAGTGAAAATAAGGGTGGAAAGTCTGCGTACCAAGTTGTTTTGGGCCCGGGCGAATCAAAAGACATTAAGATTGGTTATATAATTCCAGAAAATAACCTAAATAATGAGATGTATATAAATTTAACAGGACCTGTGAATCTTGGGGATGATTGTTGTTTAGTAAAATTACAATAAATCACCATGATACAGAATTTGCGTTTACTGTTTCTGGAACACAGCAGAGAACTAATTTTCGTAAAAAAACAGATGATTCATCGGCATATATGAAATGTACCGATATTAGTGCAAACGATTCCTATACAGCACATGCAATAGCTAACAATACCGGTGAAGTAGGACGCGCTGTAGATGTTTCCAATGGTTATGCATATGTGTTTAAAAAAGGAACCACTAAGAAAATCAGAAATTGGACATACGAGAGAGGTTTTAAGTATGAGGCTATTTTCATGAGCCCGAATTATGCACATAAGATGCATGCGGAAGGCTTGTGGAGTCCGGATAGTATTTAATAAAAAGGCACTAGGGGAAATGTTTAATTATTTTAAGGAAAATATAATGGATATGAGAAACCGGAGATTATATCTTGTAGGATGTGTTTTTCTGGGCATGCAATTATTGTCATGCAGTATGGTCAATGAAGCCCACAGCTCTCAAGTAAATTCAGAATCTATCCAACATGATGGAACAGAAAATGACTATGTACTGGGAAAGGATTTTGAGGTCGCTCGCCTTTCAAAAGTGACAAAATTTGCTGAAGTGGGTGAGCCCGTAGTTATTGATGAATCCTATGAAAAAAGCAATCCATATGAGATTACGATTCGTCAAACAAAAATTACAGATACCTTTGAAGAAGAACTTTCAAAATGGGAAGATTTTATTCTGGAAGATATAGAGATAAAGGATAAAAAAATAGTCGGAAAAGAAAAAATTGTCTATATTGATTACACGCTTAAAAATTGTGGAAATGAGAAACTGGAATTTTACACGCCTACCGTTTTACTAGAAAGTGTGGAAGATGATTACTTAAGCGGAATAGAAATGGCTTTTTCAAGTGAAAACAAGGGCGGAAAGTCTGCATACCAAGTTCTTTTGGCACCGGGCGAATCAAAAGATATCAGGATAGGTTATATAATTCCGGAAAATCGTTTGAATGATGAGTTGTATATTAATTTGACAGGAAGTGTAAGTTTGGAAGACGATTGTTGTTTAGTAAAATTATAATAACTAATATTGGAGGGTGATAGAGATGAAAAGTATGTTAAGAAAAGTAATGTGTTTTATTGCAGGATAGATTTTACTTGGTGGAACTGTTGGAACCGCTGCAGTGAGCGGGAATAATCACCATGATGCAGAGTTTGCATTTACTGTTGAAGGGACAAAGTGGGAGACTGATTATCGCAGAAAAACTGATGATTCATCAGCATATATGAAATGTACGTATATAACTTCAGGTGATTCTTATACAGCACACGCGATTGCTAATAATACTGGAAAGCATGGTGGTTCAACTGATGTATCCAACGGTTATGTATATGTTTTTAAAAAAGGAACCACCAAGAAAATCAGAAATTGGACATATGAGAGAGGCTTTAAGTATGAGGCTATTTTCATGAGCCCAAATTATGGACATAAGATGCATGCGGAAGGTTTGTGGAGTCCGGATAGTATTTAATAAAAAGGCACTAGGGGAAATGTTTAATTATTTTAAAATTGAGTTAAAAAGAGCATTTATAAATAGAAGGATGGCTGTCGCTTTGGCAGTGGGAATTCTTTTTGCAATCATACAGGTTTTTGTGGATGTTCTTCCGATGGTTGAGGTGAATGCAGGGAATTTGCAGGGATTATATCCGCATTCTGTTTTTAGCAAATGTATGGGCATGATACGAGGAAGTGTATTTCCGGCATATTATTTTATGTTTCTTCCAATCTTGATTGGCATTCCATATGGGACAGTGATGAGTCAGGATCGAAAGAACGGATACATCAAGAATCTGTTTACAAGAATGCCAAAGAGAAACTATTATATTGCGCAATATGTTGTGGCATTTCTTGCAGCCGGAGTCGTTGCCGTTGTGCCGCAGATAATAAATGTTGCAATCACTGCACTTTTTCTTCCGTCTTATGTTCCGCTGACGGGATTAGGATATATCGGAATCTTCCCGGAATCGTTATGGGCCGGAATCTTTTATACCCACACCTATCTATATCTGCTTTTATATTTGCTGTTAGATTTTGTGGTATATGGATTTTTGTCTTCACTATCCTTATCGTTGGGTTGGGTTTTTAAGTACAACTTTACGGTGCTGATGATTCCGTTTGTTATAACTCAGTGTATGAATGTAGTGCTGGCATTCATTGGCAAGAACTGTTGGACGATTGACTCATTCGCATGTCCGTCGCAACCGGGCGTAAGCACAGATCCGATTGAGATAGCAATCGTTTTATTGGTATTATTTGCAGGTGCGGTTATTTCTATAATATGGGGAATTAAGAAAAGTGATGAATTGGAATAAACGAATGAAAATAGCAGCCATTTGTGTGGTTGTATTAATGGGGGGCGTATTGTATGGAATTCGATTTCATGTGGTAAATACACAATTTCATATAGAAGAAACAGTGACCGTTCCTCAAGGAGAAGAAGTATCTGTGGATGGGGTTGCCTATAAGGCACTGTATGGAGAACTTATGACGCATTCCGAATATATAGAGCGTTATCAGATACAGGAAGAATCGGAAGAAGAGGATGCAGATGCGGGCATAGATCTCGTTTGCTTCATTCAGGTAGAAAATAAATCGGATGAGGAGAAAAAAATTCTTTTAACCGATAGCACTTTTCGCTGTGATTATTGGGCGAACGGAGTCGACTATTTTAGTTTATGGGCAATAAATGGAGATGATTTTGACGGGATGATTGCGCCTGGGGAAACCAAGAAAATAGGCATTTCCACAATCGTGAATGTTTCTCCGGAATTCTTTCGTACGATGAGTGATGATTGGCGCGTGTCATTAGTGGAATGGCCGGGGCTGATTGAAGTAAGAGTGCCTGTCTCCGGAGGTGTACAATGAGAGGAATCATAAAGCATGATTTTGTTGCAGGGTGTGCACAGTTTAGGCGAATGATTTTGATTGCCTTTTTGTTTTTTGTTGGAACGCTTATGGCAGAAAACAATATTTGTTATGATAGTGCGCATGCCTCTGTGGTAGAATCCATATTATATATTTTTCAGGGGAATTATCCATTGGCAGAGATAACTGATGTGTCTCAGCTGGAAATGCCGATTCTATGGATCGCATTGCAACTTTTTATTGCTTATATAATAGGAAGTTATCCATTATATGATTTGAAGCATTACGGAATCAATATGCTGATCAGAACGAGAAGCAAGAGACTCTGGTGGATGGGAAAAGTCCTATGGGTGATTGCGACAGTACTGGTAATTTATCTTATCGGATATGTGGTGACATTTGTGGCGGTAGCTCTGATGGGTGGAAGTATTTTTGGCGTACGATCAGACATACAGATGTTCCTTAAAGTTGACTATTCTATATATTCAAGTTTGGGATTGATGATGTTTTGTTTCATCATTCCTGTCCTAGCTTCGATTACGCTTTCGCTTTTGCAATTATTTCTTATTATAGTATTTAATGAAGCGATTGCTTTTGGCACAGTAGGATTTTTGATGTTGGCAGGTGTATTTTATGATTCTGCGATTCTGTTTCCATGCATCGCGATGGGCGTGCGATTATCTTCCTATATATTAAGCGGAGGAATCCTAAAGATTATGATTGGAATGATTGCTTGTTCTGCCGTGGCAATAGTTGCCGGTGCATTTGTAATGAAGAAAAAAGATGTTTTTTAACCGTGGGGGAGAAAATGAAGATAGAAATTCAAAATGCAACAAAGATTATAAAAGACGCGGTGGTTCTTGATGACATCAGCCTTACTTTTGAAAGCGGAAAAATTTATGGCTTCCGTGGAAAGAACGGATCCGGAAAAACGATGCTTATGAGAGCTATCGCGGGACTTATTACTCTGACCAACGGAAAGATTTTAATCGATGGAAAGCAGCTGGGAAAAGATTTCTCGTTTCCGGAAAGCATTGGAGTGTTAATAGAGAATCCTTCCTTTATTGATTCGTATAGCGGATATAGAAATTTAAAAGCACTTGCGGATATTAAGCATTTGATTGGCGAGGAAGATATTCGAAATGTAATAAGCGCAGTAGGATTAAATCCGGATGATAAAAAGAAATACGGAAAGTATTCTCTTGGAATGAAACAAAGACTTGGCATTGCGGCAGCGATTATGGAAAAGCCGGATATCATTTTGCTGGACGAGCCAATCAATGCGCTGGATGAAAAAGGCGTAGAGGATATTCGAAAATTATTATTAGACTTAAGAAATGGTAACCGGATCATTATTGTAGCATGTCATGACCGGGAAGAATTAAATTTATTGTCTGATGAAATTATTGAGCTTGCAGACGGAAAAGTAGTATAATAAAATCTGCACAAAAATATTTGAAAAAATTTGTGAAAAACATCTTGCAATATCTTGAAATCATGCTATAATAGACGGTGCTGTGACATGATAGCGATGAAGTTTGAAGTTACTACCCATCGTGGTAGAGAATTCGGCGGAGCGAATGTCAAGTTAGGAAACTGACGGCAAGTCACTGTACAAACAATCGTCTACAATAAGGTAGAAACAACGCGTGAAAGTTTGAATGAGTTGCAATAGGACACACGCGGAGAAGTGTACAGTCACCACTTGTCGTACTGAAATTTTAAGTGCGAAAAGGAGGCGGCTTTTTTTATGGCAAGTCAAGTAATGAGAATCACTCTCAAAGCGTATGATCACGAATTGGTAGATTCATCCGCAAAGAAAATTATCGAGACTGTTAAGAAGAACGGATCTCAGGTGAGCGGACCGGTTCCACTTCCAACTAAAAAGGAAGTAGTTACCATCTTGCGTGCGACTCACAAGTACAAAGATTCCCGTGAACAGTTCGAGCAGAGAACTCACAAGAGACTCATCGATATCATTACACCAACCCAGAAGACAGTAGATGCTTTATCTCGTCTTGAGATGCCAGCTGGTGTATACATTGATATCAAAATGAAAGAAAAGTAAAATATCCTACTTTTTAGGATGAACGCGAATGCGTTCCGCTGTAGAAAACAGGAGGAAAAACAATGAAGAAAGCGATTTTAGCAACAAAAGTTGGCATGACCCAGATCTTCAATGCAGACGGTGTTTTGGTACCGGTTACTGTATTACAGGCAGGTCCATGCGTAGTAACTCAGGTTAAGACTGTAGACAATGATGGCTACAGCGCAGTACAGGTTGGATTTGGCGACAAGGTAGCAAAGGTCGTTGAGAAGGATGCAACCGGCAAGAAGAGTGTCGCTCACAGACACGGTGTAAACAAAGCTGAAATGGGACATTTCGCTAAGGCTGGTGTAACCGGTAAGAGATTTGTTCGCGAGTTCAGATTTGAGAACGCAGAAGAATATAATTTAGCAGATGAAATCAAAGCTGATATCTTTGCAGAAGGCGATAAAGTAGATGTTACCGCTATCTCAAAGGGTAAAGGTTTCCAGGGTGCTATTAAGAGACTTGGACAGCACAGAGGACCTATGGCTCATGGTTCTAAATTCCATCGTCATCAGGGTTCAAACGGTGCATGTTCTTCACCTTCTAAGGTATTCAAAGGAAAAGGAATGCCTGGACACATGGGTAGCGTAAAGGTTACCACCCAGAACCTCGAAGTGGTTCGCGTTGATGCAGAGCAGAACCTGCTTCTCATCAAGGGTGCTGTACCGGGAGCAAAGAAAGCCCTTATTACTGTGAAAGAATCTACCAAGTCTGGTAAGTAGTGCGAATTAAGAAAGGAGGAACTTTACGATGGCTAAAGTAGCTGTATACAATATGGAAGGCAAGGAAGTTGAAAAGATTGACCTTGCAGATTCCGTTTTCGGCGTAGAAGTAAATGAACATTTAGTTCATCTTGCTGTTCTTCAGCAGCAGGCAAATGACCGTCAGGGAACACAGAAGGCAAAGACCCGTTCTGAAGTTCGCGGAGGCGGTAGAAAACCATGGAGACAGAAGGGAACCGGACATGCTCGTCAGGGATCCATCAGAGCTCCACAATGGACAGGTGGTGGAGTTGTATTCGCTCCGGTACCAAGAGATTACTCTTTCAAGTTAAATAAGAAAGAAAAGAGAATCGCTCTTAAGTCTGCATTATCTTCAAAGGTAGCAGATGAGAAGTTCGTAGTAGTTGATGAGTTGAAATTAGACGAGATCAAGACAAAGAAGTTTGCAGAAGTTCTTAAGAACCTCAACGTAAACAAGGCTCTTGTAGTATTAAACGACATGGATACCAATGTAATTGCTTCAGCAGCAAACATTCCTGGTGTTAAGACTGCACAGACCAATGAGATCAATGTCTATGACATCTTAAAGTATGATACAGTAGTTACCACTAAGGCTGCTGTTGCAACAATCGAGGAGGTGTATGCATAATGGCAAACGTACAGTATTATGATGTAATCCTCAAGCCGGTAGTAACCGAGAAGAGCATGGGCCAGATGGCAGAGAAGAAATATACTTTCTTAGTTCATCCGGAAGCAAACAAGACCATGATTAAAGAAGCAGTTGAGAAGATGTTCGATGGTGTTAAGGTAGCAAAGGTTAACACAATGAACAACGATGGAAAGACCCGTCGTCGTGGAATGACTTCAGGAAAGACTGCTAAGACAAAGAAGGCAATCGTTCAGCTTACTGCTGACAGCAAGGATATCGAGATCTTTGCAGGTCTCTAAAATAGGCCTTCCGATTTATACGCATGTAAAGCGTGAGAACAAACATTTGAAAGGAGAAATTCAAAATGGGTATTAAGAAGTATAACCCTTATACACCTTCCAGAAGAAATATGACTGGCTCAGATTTCGCTGAAATCACAAAGAAGACTCCTGAGAAGTCACTTCTTGCAACAAAGAAGAAGAACGCTGGTCGTAACAATCAGGGTAAAATCACTGTTCGTCATCAGGGTGGCGGAAACAGACAAAAGTACAGAATCATCGATTTCAAGAGAAACAGCAAGGATGGAATTCCTGCAACTGTAATCGGAATCGAATACGATCCAAACAGAACAGCAAACATCGCATTGATCTGCTATGCAGATGGAACAAAGTCTTACATCTTGGCTCCTGCAGGATTGACCGATGGTATGAAGGTTATGAACGGACCTCAGGCTGAAGTTCGTGTAGGTAACTGCTTACCACTCGAGAACATCCCGGTTGGTACTCAGATTCACAACATCGAGTTATTCCCTGGAAAGGGTGGACAGCTCGTTCGTTCCGCTGGTAATGCTGCTCAGTTGATGGCAAAAGAAGGAAAGTACGCAACACTTCGTCTTCCTTCAGGCGAAATGAGAATGGTTCCGATCCAGTGCCGTGCAACAATCGGTGTAATCGGAAATGGTGATCACAACCTCGTAAATATTGGTAAAGCCGGACGCAAGCGTCACATGGGTATCCGCCCAACCGTTCGTGGTTCCGTAATGAACCCGAATGACCATCCACACGGTGGTGGTGAAGGTAGAGCTCCAATCGGACGCCCGGGCCCAACAACACCATGGGGCAAGCCTGCTTTGGGTCTGAAGACCAGAAAGAAGAACAAGCAGTCTAACAAGTTGATCGTTCGTCGTCGCGACGGTCGTGCTATCAAATAATTAGGAGGTAAGAAGAATGTCACGTTCATTGAAAAAAGGACCATTTGCTGATGCAAGCTTACTTAAAAAAGTAGATGCTATGAACGCTTCAGGCGACAAGCAGGTAATCAAGACCTGGTCTCGCCGTTCTACAATCTTCCCTTCCTTCGTAGGACATACATTTGCAGTTCATGATGGAAGAAAGCATGTTCCGGTATATGTTACCGAGGATATGGTAGGACACAAGCTCGGTGAGTTCGTAGCTACAAGAACTTATAGAGGACACGGTAAGGACGATAAGAAGTCCGGTGTAAGATAATCGGAAGGAGGTAATATCCAATGGCAAAAGGACATAGAAGCCAAATTAAGAGAGAAAGAAACGAAGTAAAGGATACCAGACCTTCAGCAAAGGTATCTTATGCCAGAGTATCTGTTCAGAAGGCATGCTTCGTATTAGATGCAATCCGTGGAAAAGATGTGCAGACTGCACTTGCAATCTTAGCTTACAATCCACGTTATGCTTCCAGCGTTATCGAGAAGTTGTTAAAGTCAGCTGTTGCTAACGCAGAGAACAACAATGGCCTTAAGGCTGAAAACCTTGTAGTAGCTGAGTGCTACGCAAACAAAGGACCAACAATGAAGAGAATTCATCCAAGAGCACAGGGTAGAGCTTATCGTATCGAAAAGAGAACAAGCCACATCACCATCGTGCTGGACGAAAGATAGGAGGCAGATCATGGGACAGAAAGTTAATCCTCATGGATTAAGAGTAGGCGTTATCAAAGACTGGGATTCCAAGTGGTATGCAGAAGGCGATTTCGCTGATTTCTTAGTAGAAGATTACAATATCAGAACATTTTTAAAGAAGAAGTTATACGCTGCCGGTGTTTCTAAGATTGAAATCGAAAGAGCATCTGATCGCGTAAAGGTTATCATCTACACTGCTAAGCCAGGCGTTGTAATTGGTAAAGGTGGTGCAGAAATCGAGAAGGTTAAGTCTGAAGTTCAGAAATTAACCGAGAAGAAGTTAGTTGTAGATATCAAGGAAGTTAAGAGACCGGATAAGGATGCTCAGCTTGTTGCAGAGAACATCGCATTACAGCTTGAGAACCGTGTTTCCTTCCGTCGTGCTATGAAGTCCTGCATGGGACGCGCAATCAAGAGCGGCGCTAAGGGAATCAAGACATCTGTTTCAGGTCGTCTTGGTGGAGCTGATATGGCTCGTACAGAGACTTACAATGAGGGAACTACTCCTCTTCAGACACTTCGTGCTGATATCGATTATGGTTTCGCTGAAGCAGATACAACTTACGGCAAGGTTGGCGTAAAGGTTTGGATCTACAAGGGCGAAGTACTTCCTACAAAGGCAAATAAGGAAGGAGGAGCTCAGTAATTATGTTAACACCAAAGAGAGTAAAGCATAGAAAACAGTTCCGTGGTTCCATGACAGGAAAGGCAACCAGAGGAAACAAGATTACTTACGGTGAGTATGGTATTGTGGCAACCGAACCATGCTGGATCAAATCAAACCAGATTGAGGCAGCCCGTATCGCTATGACTCGTTACGTAAAGCGTGGCGGAAAAGTTTGGATCAAAATTTTCCCAGACAAGCCAGTAACTGCGAAACCAGCTGAAACCCGAATGGGATCCGGAAAAGGAACCCTTGAGTACTGGGTAGCTGTTGTTAAGCCAGGTCGTGTATTATTTGAAATCTCCGGTGTACAGGAAGACGTTGCTCGTGAAGCATTGCGTCTTGCTACACATAAATTACCTTGCAAGTGCAAAGTAGTTTCTCGTGCAGATTTAGAAGGCGGTGAATCAAATGAAAACTAATGCATATGTAAAAGAATTAAAGGGACAGTCTGTAGCTGATCTTCAGTCACAGCTTGTTGATGCAAAGAAAGAACTTTTCAATTTGAGATTCCAGAACGCAACCAATCAGTTAGATAACACTGCAAGAATCAAGGAAGTTCGCAAGAATATTGCTCGTATTCAGACAGTTATCTCTGAGAAGAACAGCGTTGCTGAATAATCCGGTAACCTAAGAAAGGAGACTTTAAGGTCGTGGAAGAAAGAAATCTTAGAAAAACGCGTGTTGGCGTTGTTGTAAGTGATAAGATGGAAAAGACCATTGTTGTTGCAGTACGTGACAATGTGCGTCATCCTCTTTACAACAAGATCGTGAAGAAGACATATAAGTTAAAGGCTCATGACGAGAACAACGATGCAAAGATCGGTGATACCGTTAAAGTAATGGAGACCAGACCACTCTCTAAGGATAAGAGATGGAGACTTGTTGAAGTTATGGAAAGAGCTAAATAGTTTAAGGAGGCATAAAAATGGTACAGCAGGAAAGTAGACTTAGAGTCGCTGACAATACCGGCGCAAAAGAGTTACTTGTTATCCGTGTAATGGGCGGATCTACCAGAAGATATGCGAACATCGGTGATGTCATCGTTGCAACCGTTAAGGATGCAACACCAGGCGGTGTTGTAAAGAAGGGCGATGTCGTTAAGGCCGTAGTTGTTCGTTCAGTAAAAGGCGCTCGTCGTAAGGACGGTTCCTACATTAAGTTTGATGAAAACGCAGCTGTCATCATCAAGGATGACAAGACTCCGAGAGGAACCCGTATTTTTGGACCAGTAGCTCGTGAGCTTCGTGAGAAGCAGTTCATGAAGATTGTTTCTCTGGCTCCAGAAGTATTATAGGAGGTACGAGATGGCAAGTTTAAAGATCAAAACCGGTGATATGGTTAAGGTTATCGCTGGTAAGGACAAAGATAAAGAGGGCAAGGTTATTGCCGTAAACAAGAAAAACAATACACTTCTTGTTGAAGGTATCAACATGGTTACCAAGCATACCAAGCCAAGCATGGCTAACCAGCAGGGTGGTATCGTACAGCAGGAAGCTCCAATTGATGCATCAAATGTTATGCTCCTCTTCAAGGGCCAGGCTACACGCGTTGGCTTCAAGATGGATGGAGACAAAAAGGTTCGCTTCGCTAAGAAGACCGGCGATGTTATCGATTAATTGTCAGGAAGGAGGAAAGAACATTGAGTAGACTGAAAGAAATGTATGAGTCCGAAATCAAAGACGCAATGGTCAAGAAGTTCGGATATAAGAATGTTATGGAAATTCCAAAGCTTGACAAGATCGTAGTTAACATGGGTGTTGGAGAAGCTAAGGAAAACGCAAAGCTCCTTGAGGCTGCTGTAAAGGATATGGAAGCTATCACAGGACAGAAAGCCGTTACCACTAAGGCTAAGAACGCTATTGCAAACTTCAAGATTCGTGAAGGTATGCCTATCGGATGTAAGGTTACCCTTCGTGGAGAAAAGATGTATGAATTTGCTGATCGTTTAATCAACCTTGCATTGCCACGAGTTCGTGACTTTAGAGGTGTAAACCCTAACGCATTTGACGGACGCGGAAACTATGCATTGGGAATTAAAGAGCAGATCATTTTCCCTGAAATCGAGTATGATAAGGTAGATAAGGTTCGTGGTATGGATATCATCTTCGTTACTACCGCAAAGACAGACGAAGAGGCTCGTGAATTGTTAACTCAGTTCAACATGCCTTTCGCAAAATAATCAGGAGGAGAATTTTAAATGGCTAAGACATCTATGAAAGTTAAACAGCAGCGTAAACCAAAATTCTCTACCAGAGAATATACTCGTTGCAAGATTTGTGGTCGTCCACATTCAGTTTTAAAGAAGTACGGAATCTGCCGTGTATGCTTCCGTGAGTTGGCATACAAGGGCGAGATCCCAGGCGTTAAGAAAGCAAGTTGGTAAAATAAAGGAGGATATCGGTCATGATGATGACAAGTGATCCAATCGCAGATATGCTTACAAGAATTCGTAATGCAAACACTGCAAAACATGATACAGTTGATGTACCATCTTCAAAGATCAAGGTTGCTATCGCTGGCATCCTTTTAGATGAAGGTTTCATCGAGAAGTATGACATCGTTGAAGACGGAAACTTCAAGACAATCCGCATCACCTTAAAGTATGGTGCAGATAAGAACGAAAAAATTATCACCGGAATCAAGAGAATTTCTAAGCCGGGTCTTCGTGTATACGCAGGCAAGGATGAAATTCCAAGCGTTTTGGATGGATTAGGAATTGCAATTCTTTCTACAAACCAGGGTATCATTACCGATAAGGAAGCTCGTAAGCTTCAGGTTGGTGGAGAAGTATTAGCATTTGTTTGGTAAAAAGGAGGTACGGGCATGTCACGAATCGGAAGAATGCCAATCGCGATCCCGGCAGGCGTAACTGTTGATATCGCAGAAAATAATCATGTGACTGTAAAAGGTCCTAAGGGAACTCTTGAGAGAACTCTCCCTGCAGAAATGACCATCAAGGTTGAGGGTGCTGAAGTAGTTGTTACAAGACCGAATGATTTAAAGAAAATGAAATCCTTACATGGATTGACCAGAACATTGATCAACAATATGGTTGTTGGTGTAACTGAGGGTTACACCAAGGTGCTTGAAGTAAACGGTGTAGGTTACAGAGCATCTAAGTCTGGCAAGAAGCTTACATTAAACCTTGGATACTCTCATCCGGTTGAGATGGAAGATCCTGAAGGACTTGAAGCTACCGTTGAAGATAACAAGATTATCGTTAAGGGTATCGACAAGGAACGCGTAGGCCAGTATGCAGCTGAAATCCGTGACAAGAGAAGACCTGAGCCATATAAGGGCAAGGGTATCAAGTATGCGGATGAAGTTATCAGACGTAAAGTTGGTAAGACTGGTAAGAAATAGTTAAAGGAGGAGACAAGAAGTAATGGTTAGTAAGAAATCAAGAACCGAAGTTCGTGTAAAGAAACATAACAGAATGCGTGGTCATCTTGCTGGAACATCTGAGCGTCCTCGTTTAGCTGTTTTCCGTAGCAACAACCATATGTACGCACAGATCATTGACGATACTGTTGGAAATACCTTAGTATCTGCATCTACACTCGATAAGGATGTAAAGGCAGAGCTTGAGAAGACCAATAATGTAGACGCTGCTGCAAAGCTCGGAAGCGTTATTGCAAAGAAGGCATTAGACAAGGGTATTAACACTGTTGTCTTCGACAGAGGCGGATTTATTTACGCAGGAAAAGTACAGGCTTTAGCAGAAGCAGCTAGAGAAGCTGGCTTAGAATTTTAGGAGGAGACATTCATGAAACGTGAAATCATTGATGCCAGCCAGTTAGAGCTGGAAGATACAGTTGTAAGCATCAAGCGCGTAACAAAGGTTGTTAAAGGTGGACGTAACATGCGTTTCACAGCTCTTGTTGTAGTAGGTGATAAGAATGGTCATGTTGGTGCCGGACTCGGAAAGGCTGCCGAAATTCCGGAAGCAATCCGTAAAGGTAAAGAAGATGCAATCAAGTCTATGATCACCATTAAGCTTGATGAGAATAAGAGTATTACTCATGATGTTGTTGGAAAGCACACCGGTGCTTCTGTATTATTAAAGAAGTCTCCGGAAGGTACCGGTATCATCGCAGGTGGTCCGGCTCGTTCCGTATGTGAGCTTGCAGGAATCAGCAACATCCGTACAAAATCACTTGGCTCAAACAACAAGCAGAACGTAGTACTTGCTACAATCGCTGCTTTGGGTCAGTTAAAGTCCCCAGAAGAAGTAGCTCGTCTTCGCGGAAAATCAGTAGAAGAAATCTTAGGATAGGAGGCACATTACAATGGCAGATAAGGTAAAAGTAACACTTGTAAAGTCCACCATCGGTGCCGTTCCAAAGAACAAGAAGACAATTGAAGCACTTGGACTTACAAAATTAAACAAAACTGTTGAGTTGCCAAACAACGCAGCAACACAGGGCGCACTTCGTAAGGTAGCACCTTATGTAAAAGTAGAAGAAGTATAGGAGGTCAGAGATGGATTTATCGAATTTAAAAGCCGCTGAAGGCTCCGTACACAACGATAACTTCAGAAGAGGCCGTGGACATGGTTCAGGAAACGGTAAGACCGCAGGTAAGGGACACAAAGGACAGAAGGCTCGTTCAGGAGCTCCAAGACCTGGTTTCGAAGGTGGTCAGATGCCTTTATACAGAAGATTGCCAAAGAGAGGATTCAAGAATCGTAACTCTCTTAACATCGTAGGCATCAATCTTTCATATCTTGAGCGTTTCGACAACGACGCAGTTGTAACTGTAGAAGCTTTAGTAGAAGCTGGAATCGTTAAGAACGCAAGAGATGGCGTTAAGATTTTAGGAAATGGTGAACTTACCAAGAAACTGACTGTTCAGGCTAACGCATTTAGCGCAAGCGCAAAAGAAAAGATTGAAGCTCTTGGTGGAAAAGCAGAGGTGATCTAATGCTGCAAACACTCCGTAATGCATTCAAAATTAAAGATGTTAGACAGCGTATTATCTTTACGTTTATGATGTTAATCGTCGTCCGAATCGGCTGTGAACTGCCGGTTCCGGGCGTTGACGGTAGCGTCTTCAAGGACTTCTTTAGTTCTAGCGACGGATTGGGATTTTTTGATGCACTGACCGGAGGTTCTTTCGAGAATATGTCCGTTTTTGCATTGAATATTACACCTTATATTACATCTTCCATTATTATGCAGCTTCTCACCATTGCAATTCCAAAGTTAGAGGAAATGCAGCGTGACGGTGAGGATGGCCGTAAGAAGATTGTAGAGATTACCAGATATGTAACAATCGCACTTGCTTTGATTGAAGCAATTGCACTGACCATCAGCTTCTATCGTGGTGGCAAGCTCACTTCGAACGGACCGGCATGGTTGTCAATTGTTATGATTATCACAGCTCTTACTGCAGGTTCTGCAATTTTGATGTGGATTGGTGAGAGAATCACCGAGAAGGGTGTTGGAAATGGTATTTCCATTGTGTTGACCATCAACATTCTTTCCCGCATTCCGCAGGATCTCATGAAGTTATTTGAGCAGTTTGTAAAGGGAAAGACCTACGCGGTAGGTACACTTTCTGTTCTTGTAATTGCTGCAATCATCGCTGCAATTGTAGTATTCGTAGTATTACTGCAGGGCGCAGAGAGAAGAATCCCGGTACAATACTCAAAGAAGATGCAGGGACGTAAGCAGGTCGGCGGACAGCAGACCCATATCCCGTTAAAGGTAAATACCGGTGGTGTAATTCCTGTAATTTTTGCTCAATCTTTAATGCAGACTCCGGTAATCATCGCAAGTTTATTCGGAGCCGGAAACGGAAATGGTTTCTGGAGCAAGGTATTACGAGGACTGTCTCAGTCAAACTGGTTTAACACGAGTCAGTGGGGATCCTCTTGGGGAGTTATCCTTTATATTGTACTGATTATTGCATTTGCATTCTTCTATACGCAGATTACATTTAATCCGCTTGAAGTTGCAAATAATATGAAACGTGCAGGTGGATTTATTCCGGGAATTCGTCCTGGCAAGCCTACCAGCGATTATCTGACTTCGATTTTGAATTACATTGTATTGATTGGTGCGGTTGGTCTTATGATCGTCGCAATCATTCCACTCTTTTTCAATGGAATTTTCGGTGCGAGCGTTTCCTTCGGTGGAACCTCCATCATCATTATCGTAGGTGTAGTAATTGAGACCTTAAAACAAATCGAATCACAGATGAGAGTTCGCTATTATAAAGGCTTCTTAAATGATTAAGATATGGTTGGAGATATCGGGTTTTCCGGTATCTCCATTCGTGCTATAAACACAAAGGCTAGATGAAGGAGAAAGCGAAGCTATGAAGATTATTATGTTAGGGGCACCTGGTGCAGGAAAAGGAACACAGGCAAAGCAGATTGCTGCCAAATATTCCATCCCTCACATTTCAACCGGAGATATTTTCCGTGCGAATATCAAAAACGGAACAGAGCTTGGAAAGAAAGCAAAAACATACATGGACCAGGGACAACTGGTTCCGGATGAGCTGACCTGTGATCTTGTAATGGATCGCATTCAGCAGGATGATTGCAAGAATGGATTCGTATTGGACGGATTCCCACGTACCATTCCACAGGCAGAGGCATTGACCGCTGCACTTGAGAAGGTTGGCCAGAAGATGGAATATGCAATCGATGTGGATGTTCCGGACGAGAACATCGTCAATCGTATGGGCGGAAGACGCGCCTGCCTGAATTGCGGTGCAACATACCATGTGGTATTTAATCCGACCAAGGTAGAAGGCAAGTGTGACGCATGTGGAAGCGAAACCGTATTGCGTGACGACGACAAGCCGGAAACCGTACAGAAGAGACTGACTGTTTATCATGAGCAGACTCAGCCTTTGATTGATTACTATAAGAAGCAGAACATTCTTCATTCTGTAGATGGCACACAGCCGATGGATGATGTATTTGCTGCCATCGTAGGAATTTTAGGTGAATAAAATATGTCGGTAACGATTAAGACCGAGGAAGAAATCGCATTGATGAGAGAGGCCGGGAGAATTCTTGGCCTCGTCCATCAGAATCTCGGAAAAGAAATTAAGCCGGGAATGTCTACATTAGATATTGATCGGATTGGAGAAGAGATGATTCGCAGCTATGGATGTACGCCTTCTTTTCTTCATCTTTATGATTATCCGGCGTCAATTTGTGTATCAGTGAATGAAGAAGTCGTACATGGAATCCCGCGTGCAGACCGGATCCTTGAGGAAGGCGATATCGTCAGCCTCGATGCGGGGGTATGCTACAAGGGATATCATTCCGATGCAGCGCGAACTGTTGCAGTCGGGGAAGTCAGCGAAGAAGCCAGACTTTTGATCGAGCGGACGAGACTGTCATTTTTCATGGGTATGAGAAATGCCGTTGCAGGAAAGCATCTGTTTGACATCTCCAACAACATCGGAGATTTCGCGGAAAGCTTTGGATATGGTGTAGTCAGAGATCTGGTCGGTCACGGAATCGGATCGGAAGTGCATCAGGATCCGGACATCCCGAACTTCAGACAAAAGTGGCCGCATCGCGGAATTCGTTTAAAGCCGGGAATGACACTGGCCGTGGAACCGATGATTAATATGGGTTCACCGGAAGTATTATGGCTCGACGATGAGTGGACAGTCATATCAGAAGATATGTCATTATCCGCGCATTACGAAAATACGATTTTAATCACAAATGGAAAACCGGAAATTCTTTCTTTGACGGAAGAAGAAAAGCAAGCTGGATTTCTTGAATTATTTTAGGAGGAAGAACAATGTCTAAGGCAGATGTAATTGAAGTTGAAGGTGTAGTAGTTGAGAAACTGCCAAATGCCTTTTTTAAAGTAGAATTGGAAAATGGTCATCAGATTATGGCGACCATCAGCGGAAAGCTTCGTATGAACTATATCCGTATTTTACCTGGTGACAAGGTAACCATCGAGATGTCTCCGTATGACCTGACAAAGGGTCGTATTATCTGGAGAGATAAATAAAAATAGGGATTGACTATTGCGTAGACTGTGTATATAATATTAGTCGGACGCTTTTGGATAAATAGATCCTAAGCTTAAGATACAAAGCGGCGCAAGCCGTGAAAACTCTAGACTTTCAGGAGGAAAGGAGGAAGAACTGTGAAGGTAAGATCATCAGTGAAGCCGATTTGCGAAAAGTGCAAAGTCATCAAGAGAAAAGGAAGCATTCGCATCATCTGCGAAAATCCAAAGCATAAGCAGAGACAGGGTTAATTAATAAGTTACCTGTCTTATTATGCTGTCCGGGGAAGTATCGGACAAATCAATTCATTATGGCGGCTGCAGCGCATCGAATGATGACGCTGTTCATAATAAACAGAGCATATCTGTAAGCGCTTTATAATACCGAGTGAAGCGCCGTAATATGCGAATAATCAGAGAATCTTTCATACACACATTTCAGGGCGAGCAACCGCAGCTGTATGCAGAGGTTTTCGGTGTTGGAAATATCGTTGCAGTATTTCATTTATTAGTTTGACAATTACAGTAGAATTTTATGGAGGTGTAAACACACATGGCTCGTATTTCAGGTGTAGATTTACCAAGAGAAAAACGCGTAGAGATCGGCTTGACTTACATCTACGGAATCGGAAGAGTAAGTGCAAATCGCATCCTTGCAGCAGCAAATGTTAATCCTGACACTCGTGTAAGAGATTTGACTGACGACGAAGTTAAGAGAATCAGCCAGGTTATCGACGAGACTCAGACTGTAGAAGGTGATTTGAGAAGAGAAATCGCGCTCAACATCAAGAGACTTCAGGAAATTGGATGCTATCGTGGTATCCGTCACAGAAAAGGACTTCCGGTTCGTGGTCAGAAGACTAAGACCAACGCAAGAACTCGCAAGGGTCCTAAGAGAACAGTTGCAAACAAGAAGAAGTAAAGAAAGTAGGTTAGTTTAGATATGGCTAAGACAGTTGCAAAGAAAGTAACAAAAAAGCGTGTTAAGAAAAATATCGAGCGCGGCCAGGTACATATTCAGGCATCTTTCAACAACACTATCGTAACTATTACCGATAGCGAAGGAAATGCTTTATCTTGGGCAAGCGCTGGCGGACTCGGATTCAGAGGATCAAAGAAGTCTACCCCATATGCTGCACAGATGGCAGCAGAGACAGCTGCAAAGGCAGCTATTCCACACGGTTTAAAGACCGTTGAAGTTATGGTTAAGGGACCAGGTTCAGGTCGTGAGGCAGCAATTCGTGCACTCGCAGCTTGTGGTCTTGAAGTTACTTCTATTAAGGATGTAACTCCGGTACCTCATAACGGATGCCGTCCACCAAAGCGTAGAAGAGTCTAATTAGGAGGTAGAATAAGAAATGGCAGTTAATAAGACACCTGTATTGAAAAGATGCAGATCCCTTGGTTTAGAGCCAAGTTATTTAGGATATGATAAGAAGTCCAGAAGAAACTTAAACAGATCAAGCCGTAAGGTATCTGAGTACGGACTTCAGTTAAGAGAAAAGCAGAAGGCAAAGTTCATCTATGGTGTACTTGAGAAGCCTTTCCGCAACTACTATGAGAAGGCAGATAAGATGCGCGGACTTACCGGTCCTAACCTTATGACCATCTTAGAGAGCCGTCTTGATAACGTAGTTTTCCGTCTTGGATGGGCTAGAACCCGTAAGGAAGCTCGTCAGATCGTTGACCACAAGTTCGTTACCGTAAACGGTAAGGTTGTAAACATCCCTTCATACCTTGTAAAGGCAGGAGATGTTGTTGAGGTTAAGGAATCTAAGAAGACAATCCAGAGAATGAAAGATATCGTTGAAGTTACCAGCGGACGTATCGTTCCGGAATGGTTAGACGGAGATATCGAGAAGCTTCAGGCTACAGTTAAGGAACTCCCAACTCGTGAGCAGATTGACGTTCCTGTAGACGAGATGCTTATCGTCGAGTTGTACTCTAAGTAAGAATTGATTTTCGTGTCTGGTTTCATATATTTTGCTATATGGAACCGGATGCGTTTTTGTACTTTATAAGACGATAACAAAAAAGGAGGACAAATCGTGTTCGATTTTGAAAAGCCAACGATTGAAATTGCAGAAATTTCAGAAGACAAAAAGTATGGTCGCTTTGTGGTAGAGCCTTTAGAGAGAGGTTATGGTACTACACTTGGTAACTCCTTAAGAAGAATTATGCTTTCTTCTTTACCGGGAGCAGCAGTTAGCCAGGTTAAGATCGACGGAGTTCTTCATGAGTTCAGTTCGATTCCGGGTGTCAAAGAAGACGTTACCGAAATCATCATGAACATCAAGAATATTGCAATTCGCAATAATAGTTCTACAAACGAGCCTAAGATTGCTTATATCGAGTTTGAAGGTGAAGGTGTGGTTACCGCCGGAGATATCCAGGTGGATCCTGACATCGAAATCATCAACCCGGATTTGGTTATTGCGCACTTGAACGGTGGTGCTGATTCTAAGCTCTATGCTGAGCTTACCATCACAAAGGGCAGAGGATATGTCAGTGCAGACAAGAACAAATCGGAAGATACTCCGATTGGTGTCATCGCTGTAGATTCTATCTATACACCGGTTGAGCGTGTAAATCTGACTGTAGAGAATACTCGTGTAGGTCAGGTGACCGATTATGATAAGCTGACATTGGATGTATATACCAATGGTGCAATCGATCCGGATGAGGCAGTAAGTCTTTCTTCTAAGGTATTATGCGAGCATTTGAAGCTCTTTATCGACCTTTCAGATGTTGGTATCGGTGCCGAAGTTATGACTGACAAGCCGGATGATGAGACCGGAAAGATCCTTGATCTGAACATTGACGAACTTGAACTTTCTGTTCGTTCATACAACTGCTTGAAGAGAGCCGGCATCAATACTGTTGCTGAGCTTATCAACAAGACTCCGGAAGACATGATGAAGGTTCGTAACCTTGGACGCAAGTCTTTGGACGAAGTACTTCTGAAGCTGAAGGAATTAGGATTACACCTGAATCAGGGTGAAGATGCATAAATTGCCTCGTGCAATTTCGCATATACGGTGCAGAAACAGTAAGACTAAATAGCATGGAGTATGTCCCGAAACCGATGAAAATCGGCGTAACAAATCAATTGGTATTTCGTAAGTAAGACCAAAGTGCATTGCGGAATCCCTCGAAATGGAGGAAAACAAAATGGCAAAGTATCGTAAGTTAAGCAGAACTTCTTCTCAGAGAAAGGCTCTCCTGAGAGGACAGGTTACACAGCTCATTCAGCACGGCAAGATCGTTACTACCGAAGCTAAGGCTAAGGAAGTAAAGAAGATTGCTGAAGGTCTGATTGCAGCTGCAATCCGCGAGAAGGACAACTTCGATGAAGTTACCGTAACTGCTAAGGTTGCTCGCAAGGATAAGGATGGCAAGCGTGTGAAGGAAGTTGTAGACGGAAAGAAAGTTACCGTTTATGATGAAGTTCAGAAGACAATCAAGAAGGATCAGCCTTCCCGTCTTCATGCTCGTCGTCAGATGCTCAAGGTTCTTTACACTGTTGAAGGTGAAGACCTTTGCAAGAAGCTTTTTGAGGAGTACGCTCCAAAGTATGCATCTCGCAACGGTGGTTACACCAGAATCGTAAAGATTGCACAGCGTAAAGGTGACGGAGCTTTAGAAGTTCTTCTTGAGCTTGTATAATTGCAAACGTGAAAAGGAAAAAGACTCTGCGAAAGCAGAGTCTTTTTTCAAAGGATAAAGATTATAAAACGATATTTATAGTCTGACCGCTTCCGGTCATATTCGCATAAATGGTATCACGGGTGGCCTGATTCATCCGTTTGGAAATGGTGCCGGCCATTTTGGTAAATTCACTTTCTTTCGAAAACAATTTTCCGATTTCTTTTGCATCTACTGTTTTGATATAGGTTTCATTCAGATTCAATGAACCGTCATCTTCTATCGAGATTCCGATTTTGGACAAATCTTCTTTATATTTTTCCGAAAGATCTTTTAACTGTTTTGCATACCGACGGTTGTCCGGGTTCTTTGAAGCGGATGTAAGCGTATTGTTGTAAGTATCAACATAGGCTTTTACGGAATTGGCAAGGCCCTCCACATTGGCATCTTCCGCATAATTGGAATGCGTAATCCGCGAAGACGCACGGCGAAGCGCGCGCGAATCTTCATAATTCAATTCGAGCGTAGAATAATTCTTTCTTCTTGATGCTTTCGTCGCAGCGGTATTTGCCTGATAATAATTGCGCAAATAGTAATCGCTTGGCAGCGTTACGCCTGTGGAAACTTTTGTTGCAGCCATCATTCACCTCCGTGTGAAAAACAGTCCCATGTATATCTTATATCGGCATGTTGTAAGAAAAATAAACCCCTTGAAAGAAAAAAAGCAAAGATTCGGATGCGTATGGGGATAAAATGCGGTAAAATATAGTTTGGTCAGAGGGGAACAAGAAAAGAAGATTTCGAAAAGGAGAATTCGAGGATGAAAGTATTTGGAAAAGTCGGTAACGAAACCGCACATCTGTATGAATTGCGGGGCAAAAACGGACTCCGTGCAGAGGTAACGGAGTATGGTGCAACACTGGTCAGCCTGTATGCACCGGACAAGGATGGAAAGGAAGTAGATGTTGTATGTGGATATGACACTGCTGAAGAATATGTAAAGGGAACCTGTTATTTTGGAGCAACCGTCGGCAGAAATGCAAACCGCATTGCAAATGCATGCTGTATCATTGACGGGAAAGAAATCAAGCTGGAACAGAATGATAATGAAAATAATCTGCACAGCGGTAAGAACGGTTTGAGCAAGCGCATGTGGAATGTAAAGGAAGCAAGCGATCAGGCAATCACATTTGCAATTCGTGACGAAGCATTTTCAGATGATTTTCCGGGAAATCTCGATGTCGAAGTGACCTATTCTGTGACCGATGAGAATGCAATTGAAATTCACTATCATGCGGTCAGCGATGCAGACACCGTATGTAATTTTACCAATCACAGCTATTTCAATCTGAATGGTCAAGCAAGCGGATTGGTATACGGACATAAATTGGAACTGGCATCAAATGCATTTACACCGGACATTGATTCCAAGGCGATTCCGACAGGAGAAATCAGAGATGTCACCGGAACGGTATTTGATTTCAGAAACGGCAGAACCATTGGACAGGATGTGGACAGTGACGATGAGCAGATTCAGTTCGTCGGTGGTTACGATCATAATTTTGTCATCGACCAGAGCAAAGATTTCACAGCACGCGTATATGGCGATCAGACGGGAATCGCGATGGAGATGACAACCGATTTGCCGGGCGTACAGCTTTATACCGGCAACTATATTGGTGGACAGGTTGGCAAAGGCGGTATCACTTACCAAAGACGCGGGGCATTGTGTCTCGAGAGCCAGTATTTCCCGAACAGTGTCAACCAGGACAATTTTGAATCAGCAATTTTAAAGAAGGGCGATGTGTACGATACAACAACGGCATATCGATTTTATACGGTATAACAAATGAAAATCGTTTTTTTGGATCGAAAATCAATTGGAGAAGATATTGACTTGAGCGGATTTGCTCAGCTTGGGGAAGTGGAATTTTACGATTTTTCTTCGAAAGAGGAAGCGCGCGAAAGAACAAAGACAGCAGACGTCATTGTATTAAACAAAGTAGAAATCAATGAAGAAACCATTGGTGAGGCAGAGCATCTGAAACTGGTATGCGTAACCGCGACCGGTACCAATAATCTCGACAAAGAATATCTGGCAGAACGCGGAATCGAATGGCGCAATGTCGCAGGATATTCGACAGAGACGGTGGCACAGCATACATTTGCACTGCTCTTTTATCTCATGGAACATCTGTCCTATTATGATGAATATGTCAAATCGGAAAAGTATGTCAATGATGTCAGCTTTACCCATTTCGCAATGCATTTCCATGAGCTGGCGGGCAAGACCTGGGGAATCATCGGACTTGGCAATATCGGCCGTCGTGTTGCAGATCTGGCAAAGGCATTTGGTTGCCGCGTGATTTATTATTCGACAAGTGGCCGTAATCAACAGGATGGATATGAGAGAGTGGAATTGGATGAGCTCCTTGGCACTTCGGATATTGTGTCGGTTCATGCACCGCTCAACGAGGCAACAAATGGTTTGATGTCCAAAGAAGCATTCGCCAAAATGAAAAAAAGTGCCATTTTCATCAACGTCGGACGTGGGCCGATTGTCGATGAACAGGCACTTGCTGATGCGCTGAATGAGAATCGGATTGCAGCAGCGGGACTTGATGTATTATCGGTGGAACCGATGAGTGAAGACAATCCGCTTCGGCAGATCAAGGATTCTCAGAGATTACTGATCACCCCACATATCGCATGGGCTTCCGTGGAGGCACGCACGCGACTGATGGAGATCATTCAAAATCAAATCAAAGAATTTATGGAAGATTAAGTGGCAATCCGCTCAAAAATGAGCGTCCACCGTAGTGATCCTGTAATTTTTTTAAACTCTCCGGTGTGTAACCGTCGCGAATGCTGTCATAATACAGATGAATGCGTGTGCGGTAGAGCCGGAGAGCTTTTTTGTATAAATCAAAAAAGCCTTCGCGGGATGACTTGCCGGTCCATGGATGCTGCCAGAAACGGCGCGACAGATTCAGCGGATCCGGCACAAAATGAAAGCTGTCGGAAGGCAGCATAGCGGAAATAAAAGGACGGTTGATTGCTATTTTTTCAAGGAAACGTACCAATACCTTTTTCTGGCCGGAAGGATCCCGCAGCAGGCGCGTACCGATTTTCATCCACTGTGTGGCATGCCGCACCTGAGTTTTGGTGACATGATATTCCGGAAACGTATTGTGATAAGCATAAGTCAGCATTTCCGAGATGACATGTTTTTGCAATTGGTTCAGATGAATCGTCGCATTCTGATGGAACTGTGACGGATAGATATGCTTGAAACGATAGAGCAATACATTGTCCAGTTCCGTTTCAAAATATGCATGCTGTCCGAAATATTCGACATCCTTTGGTTTGTTGGCCGGATCCATATTGGTAAATGCGTAGACATACGGATGGACAAGGCAATCGAGTGTATAATGCCCCATGAAACCGGTCAGATAAGCGTCGGCGATTCCCAGATAAACCGGATCGCCTGCAAACAGATTGCGGCTTTCCAGCAGAGCGGAAAAAAACCGATCGGTTGCATGGTCGTGCGCGAGCGCACCGAGATTCTTTTGATGCAGGAGATAAGACGGCAAATAATAGAAAAACACATCCGGTCCTTGCAGACCCAGCGCAAATGCTGCATGATTTTTGCGTAAATTTTTTTTGATACTACCGTTTGGCAGTCCCTGAAAGACATTGACACCAAACAGATAATGTGTGACAAAACCGGGCATATAATCCCCTCCTTAAGCAACTGTATTATATCATCAATTGATGCGCATTGCATCACGATTCACAGCATTGATTTTACTTGTGGTTTCGTGGTATAACTAAGTTTATGAGATTAGAATTAGAACATAACAGAAAAAACTGGATATGGATTGGAATTGCAGCGGTTCTTGAGCTGATCATATATCTGCTTGGCTCACCGGCGCCATGGGCATTTGGCATGGCACTTGCGGGGACCTATCTGATTATCACGCTCAAGATTACAGTCGAGGACAAATACAAATATATTCCGGCAGGCATTATTCTCGTGGGTGGCGCGATTGGCACCATGTTTGCCTGTCAATATGTCATTTTGGACAAAGATAATTTCATGAAGACATCGGATCAGAAACTGTTCGTCAATGTCGTTCTGGTATTGTCTGTCTACCTGGTGGTGATGCTGATTACGAATCGACCGGCCGTTACCTGCATGATTGCACACAGTCTGCTGTTAATCTGGGCATTTGTCGATTATTTCGTATATCAGTTCCGGCAGAATGAATTTACATTTTCTGATTTCAAAGCAACGGCGACGGGCCTTTCAGTGGCATCCAAGTATCGGGTTCATCTGCATCCGCACGGGGCTCTGGTGCTGTTTGCAACCATTTTGCTGTTTGCACTGGCATGGAAGCTGAATGTTTCATTTGAATCGCGTAAGCAGACTTCGGTCGTCTGCGCACTTACAGCAGCACTTTGTGTTGTGACCGTGATCCTGAATTCCGCAGATGTGAATACGGAGACATGGGAACTCAAAGGCAGTTATCGCAACGGCTACTTCTTTAACTTTGTTCTCGGGATTCGAGACAGTTTTATCCGCGCACCGAAAGGATATAGCGAGGAAGCAATTCACGCCTTGGAGGAAGAATACGGACAGCCGGATGTGACATCCTCATCACAAAAAAAGCCGACGATTATTGTCGTGATGAACGAATCATATGCGGATTTGCAGGTGTTGGGAGAATTTGAAACCAATCTCAAACCGCAGACCTACTTTCAATCACTGAAGAGAAATACCATCCACGGATATGCACTGTCTTCGGTATTCGGCGCCAAAACACCGAATTCGGAATGGGAATATATGACAGGCAACAGCATGGCATTTTTGCCGACCGGATCGGTCGTATACCAGCAGTATCTGCAGGAAGATGCGACTTCGATGGTATCGCTGCTCAAGAACAATGGCTATACCTGTGTGGCCATGCATCCCTATTATGAGACCGGCTGGAGCCGCAATCAGGTTTATCCGGCACTGGGATTCGATGAGATGTATTTCATCGATGATTTCCCGCAAAAGAATATCGTGCGTGAATATATTGCCGACGAAGAATTATATGACAAAATCATCGCGCGTTATAAACAAAAAGATCCGCAGGAGTCACTGTTTATGATGACGGTCACAATGCAGAACCACGGTGGCTATGCGACAGAGTATGATAATTTTCGGGAAGAGGTGCACAAGATCGGACGCTCTTATACGGATGCGAATCAGTATCTGTCATTGCTGAAAGTCAGTGATGATGCACTGCAAAAATTAATCGGCTATTTCTCATCGGTCGATGAACCTGTGGAGATTGTATTTTTTGGAGATCATCAGCCGAGCCTGGCAGAGGGATTCTATAGAATTATCACAGGAAAAGGCCTGAGTGATTTGAATATTGAACAGACAGAAAATTATTATAAGGTTCCGTTTTTTATCTGGACGAATTATGAACAGCCGGAGCAGGAAGTGGAGCTGACCAGCCTGAATTTTCTTTCGGAATACACACTTGAGCAGGCCGGCATTACACTGACTCCTTATGAGAAGTTCTTAAAAGATTTTCGAGAACATATTCCGGCAATCAATTCGGTCGGATATTATTCCAAGACCGTATGCGGCTTCCGCAAATTGTCAGAGGCCACAGGTGAGGAAGCGGAATGGATACAAAAATACCGGATCTTGCAATACAATAGTATGTTTGACAGCAAGAACCGCAGCAAAGTATTTTTCCCATATATTACAGAGCAAAAGAAAGAAGAATAACATGCGATTAAAAGACTTGCTTGTATATGACAATATCATAATCCAATGTCATAATGACCCGGATGCGGATACCATCGGAAGTGGATTTGCATTGCATACCTATCTGCATGAGCAGGGTAAAAAAGTGGCACTGGTATACAGTGGAAAGAATCGGATTCGAAAAAGCAACCTGATCAAGATGATTGAGAAACTTCAGATTCCGATCCGCTATGTCGAGACGGTGTCGGACTGCGATTTGCTGATTACAGTGGATTGTCAGTATGGCGAAGGCAACGTGGCTTTTTTGCCTGCCAAAAATGTTGCCATCATTGATCATCATATGATTTCGACAGAGCTGCCGGATCTGGCTGAAGTGCGCAGTCATCTGGCGTCCTGTGCGACACTGGTATGGGCGATGCTGCGCGAGGAAGGATTCGATGTCAATAAACACCGCAATGTGGCGACGGCGCTGTATTACGGTCTGTATATGGATACCGGAGGACTGGTCGAAATCTCTCATCCGATGGACAGGGACTTCCGCGACCAGATTATCTATGACGGACAGTTGATTTCATTTCTGCGCAATTCGAACCTCTCGATTGACGAACTTGAGATTGCGGGAACCGCATTGCTGAGAACGGATTTCATGGAGGAGCATCGTTGTGCCATCGTCAAGGCAAACCAGTGTGACCCGAATATCCTCGGTATCATCAGCGACCTGGTGTTGGAGGTTGATGTGGTCGATACCTGTGTGGTATTTGCACAGCAACCGACCGGAATCAAGTTTTCGGTGCGAAGCTGTATCCGGGAAGTCATGGCGGATGAGATGGCGGAGGAGCTGGCGAAAGGAATCGGCTCCGGAGGCGGACATACCGAAAAGGCCGGAGGTTTCATCCGATATCAGCTGTTTACACCGGAATACGAACGCTTCTGCAAGAGCCACGGGATGATACCGCGATTCGAGATGGATCGGGACGGCAAAACCGCCATCCCGGTGGCAAGTGGATGCAAAGCATTTTTACAGGATCGTATCCGCAATTATTTTCAGAATACATCTATCATTGATGCAAGTACATTTGACGCAAATGACATGCACTTTGATACCTATAAACGCCGCAACATTGCATATGGTTATGTGGAGTCGACCAGGCTATTTCCGGTTGGCACCCGCGTGCGTGTGCGTTCAATGGAAGAGGATGACTTAATCATTACCGTGCAGGAGCAGATGCTGTTCCTGATTGGTGATCACGGAGATGTCAATGCCATCAGTCGCAGTATCTTCGATGCGGATTATCGGACAGTAGACTGGAAGTTTGCATTGAAATCTTCGGAATACGAGCCGACCATCCGTGTAGACGAAGAGGGCTCAGAGGCGATTTCACTTTTGAATTGTGCCAAGGTCTGTATTCCGGAGAGGGAAGAAACGGTGACGGCAGCCCGCCTTGAAAAAAATATCAAACTGTTTGACCTCTGGGATACAAGGGCATATCGCAAAGGTGACAAGGGTGATTATCTTCTGATGCGTAACAATTCCGCACAGGATCTTTATATCATCGAAAAAGAAATGTTTGAAAACCGCTACCAGCCGGTCAACAACAGCGCTGAAAAGGTGGAAGCGGTGGTATTCGATCTCGACGGAACGCTGCTGAATACGATTGACGATCTCGCAGATGCGGTGAATGCAGCGCTGACAAAGGTGGGAGAACCAAACCGCACCCGCAAGGAAGTGCAAAGCTTTGTCGGAAACGGTGTCGGTCTGCTGATGGAGCGAAGTGTCATCGGCGGAAAGCAGAATCCAAAATTTGAGGCAGCTTTTGTGGCATTCAAGGAATATTATCAGGCACATAGTCTGGATAAAACCATGCCATATCCGGGTATCATGGGACTCGTACACGAATTGCGGCACCGTGGCATCAAAATGGCAATTGTATCAAACAAACTCGATCCGGCAGTCAAGGATCTCGCACAGGTCTTTTTTAAGGATGTCATCGATGTGGCAATCGGAGAGCGTCCGGGGGTACAGCGCAAACCGGCGAAGGATACGGTTGTGGAGGCATTAAAAGAGCTGAATGTTTCGGTAGAACATGCGATTTATGTCGGCGATTCCGAAGTGGATATTCAGACGGCGCAGAATGCCGGCATGTCATGCATCAGCGTCAGCTGGGGATTTAAGAGCAAGAGTTTTTTGGAGAAGCAGGGAGCACAGGCAATCATCGATATGCCTGCTGAATTGCTTCGTTATGTATAACGGAAAGGATTTGACAAATGGAAGCACGAATTTCAGGAACTACGACCATGCTTGGCCTCATTGGCAATCCGGTGGGGCATTCCGGTTCGCCGGCCATTTACAATTATGCATTTGCAAAACTGGGAATTGACTATGCTTATCTTGCATTTCAAATCGACATAGACCGGGTAGGCGATGCAATGGCAGCTATGCGTACGTTTCAGATGCGTGGATGCAATGTGACTTATCCGTGCAAAATCGAGGTGATGCAGTATATGGATGTGCTCTCACCGGCAGCGGAGATGATTGGTGCGGTAAATACCATTGTCAACGAAGATGGAAAGCTGCATGGATATAATACGGATGGCGAAGGGCTTGTAATGGATCTGCACGATCATGGCATCGACATCAAGGGAAAATCCGTCATGATTTGCGGCGGTGGCGGAGCTGCTACATCCATTCAGGTGCAGTGTGCATTGGACGGTGCGAGAGAATTGTATTTCTTTAATCGTCCGGGCAAATCGTTTGAGCGCGCAAAAGCGATTGCAGAGGAAATCCAAAAGAAAGTCAAGGATGTACAGATTCATTTGTGTGATATTACCGATGAGGAAGCCCTGCGTGATGCCATGCAGACAGTGGATATCCTGATCAATGCGACTTCAGTCGGAATGAAACCGATGGATGATCAAAGTATTATCACACATCCGGAATATTTCAGACCGGATATGGTGGTTTATGATGTAGTTTACAATCCGGTTGAGACCAGATTGCTGCGCGAGGCAAAGGCGGCAGGCTGTCGGGTACTCGGCGGAAAAGGGATGCTTCTGTGGCAGGCAGCACGCGCATTCCTGTTATATACAGGGCAGGAGATGCCGGTGGAAGCGGTAAAGGCATATTGCTTTGGTGAGGAGACAAAATGAAAAAGAATCTGTTTCTAATAGGATTTATGGGTTGTGGCAAGAGTACCATCGCCGCCCTTTTGGCAGAAGAACTGCAGATGAAGCTCGTCGAGATGGATGAGCAAATCGAGCAGGAAGCCGGAATGAGCATCGCAGATATTTTTGAACAATACGGCGAAGCTGATTTTCGAGAGCGGGAGACTGCATTGCTTCACCGCATTCGTCAGGAGGGGAATTGCGTGGTATCCTGCGGAGGCGGTGTGCCGATGCGTGTGGAAAACGTACAGGCGATGCGTGCCGGGGGCAGGATTATTTATCTGAAAACCTCTCCGCAGGTGATTTATGAGCGGATAAAAGATACAACAAACCGTCCTCTTTTGAACGACCATATGAATGTGGAATATATTGCAACACTGATGGAACAGCGCAAGCCAAAATATGAAGAGGCAGCAGATCTGACCATTGTGACAGACCAAAAGACGGTCGCAGAAGTTTGCAAAGAAATGGTAGATAAGCTAAACTAAATATATGGCAAAGAATCAAAAAACAAAAAAGAAGAAACATCGTGTCTTCTGGGGTTTTATAAAAGTTCAGATTGTTCTGATGACACTTGTGATGATTGCAGTCGGCTATTATTTTGTGGGCGGATATGCAAAGCAGGTGGATTCTCTACGGCACAAAGCGCATGAGCTGGTGGTAAATTCCGACCCTTCTGCTTTTGTGCCTTCTCAAACTGTGACTGTTTATGCTGCAAACGGAGATGTGATTTCCGAAAAGAAAAGTGCGAAGCAGACCGGATATGTCGCATATGAAGATATCCCGGCCGATTTCGTGACGGCCATTATCAGCATCGAAGATAAAAAATTTTATTCTCACAACGGCGTAGATATCAAGGGCTTGCTGCGAGCGGTCAAAGCCATGCTCAAAAATGGTGAGGTGACACAGGGAGGCAGCACGATTACAATGCAGCTGGCAAAACTGATCTATATGGATGTGAGCAGGCGTGACTGGCAATACAAGATTGAACAAATGGCGATTGCCATGGAGCTTGAAAAAATCTACAGCAAAAATAAAATCATGGAATTTTATTTGAACAATATTTATTTTGCAAATGGATATTATGGAATTGTTGCGGCCTGTAAAGGATATTTCAATTGTGAGCTGTCTGACCTGACGGTATCACAGGTTGCTTTTTTGCTGGCAATTCCAAACAGCCCGACCTACTATGATCCGCTGACCAATTATGACAATACCATCAAACGTCGGAATCTGATTTTGCGGAATATGCGAGAGGATGGCAAAATCTCAGAACGCGATTACGAGAATGCAGTCAATGAGATTATCATTCTCGATCACCCGGAGGATGAAGTCGAAAAGTGGAACAATTATGTGGATACCTATACCTATTATTGTGCCACACGCGCATTGATGGAGGCGAACGGATTCGAATTCAAGCAGGACTTCGAGACCGAGGAAGAGGAGAAAGAATACGACGAAGCATATGATGAACAATTTGCGCGTTACCAGAAGCAATTGTTCTCCAAGGGATATTCGATTTATACTTCCATCGACATGGACAAACAAAATGCATTGCAGGAGACCATTGATAAACGGCTGAAGCAATTCAAAGGCAAGAATGATGAGGGTATCTATGAGATGCAGTCGTCCGCGGTTACCATCGACAACGATACCGGAATGGTGGTTGCAATTGTGGGCGGCCGTTCGCAGGATTTCTCATCCTATACGCTGAATCGCGCATATCAGAGTCATCGCCAGCCGGGAAGCTCAATCAAGCCACTGATTGTATATACACCATGTTTTGAAAACGGTTATACCAAGGACAGCAAAATCGTAGACGAAAAATTCAAAGACGGCCCGAAAAATGCGGCGAACATATACTATGGTGATGTGACCATCGATTTTGCTGTGCAGCAGTCGCTCAATACAGTTGCATGGAAATTGTATGAAGAGCTGACACCGGAGGTGGGACTGAGCTATCTGCGCAAGATGAATTTCAATGGAATTGTCGATGAGGATTATATTTTGCCAACCTGCCTCGGCGGTTTTACGAAAGGCGTGTCTTCACTTGAGATGGCAAGTGCTTACAGTGCGCTCGAAAATGATGGTGTCTATCGTGAACCATCCTGTGTCCGTTCAATTGTGGATAAAGATCAGAATGTGGTATACAAATATGAGCCGCTGGAACAGATTGTTTATACGGAGACGGCAGCGCGCATGATGACAGAGGTTCTCACGCATGTATTCAAAGGGACTGCGCGAGACTTTGAACTCGACAATCATATGCCGGCAGCAGTCAAAACCGGTACGACCAACGACAGCAAAGACAGTTGGTTCGTAGGATATACGCGTTATTATACGACTGCTGTGTGGGTGGGATTTGATATGCCAAAGACTATCGAGAATCTTACCAAAGAGAAATATTCATCACACATCTGGCAGGATTATATGAATCACATTCACGAGGGATTGTCACCGCTGAAATTTCTGCCGTATGCAAAGTTGTCTGATGATTTTAACCGCGAGCAGTCACGCGATGATCAATCCGAAAACCGTGATGATGAGGATGAGCAGGAGCAGCAGGAAAACAATGAAAATCAGGATGACCGGGATCATGCGGATGACGCGGATCATGACGCGGAATAAGACAAAAAATAATTAGAAAAAAGATAAAAACGATAATTGCCCACATGAATATAGTGCGGTAAAATAGGTCTAGTGATTTGAAACCAATAATGAAGGAGAAGAACAAATGAAAAAATATGGATTTGGCGTTGATGTGGGAGGAACCACTGTAAAGATTGGATTCTTTGAGGCAACCGGAAAGATGTTGGATAAGTGGGAAATCAAGACCAATACAGAAAATAACGGCGTTGCAATTTTGCCGGATATCGCAAAGGCGTTAGAGGAGAAACTTGCAAAAGAAGGAATTGATAAATCTGATGTTCAGGGAATCGGAATCGGTGTTCCGGGACCGGTCAAGAATGCAAGTTATGTAGAGCGTTGCGTAAATCTTGGCTGGAGTGATGTCAATGTTGCTGAGGAACTTGGAAAATTAACAGGATTAAACGTAAAGGTTGGAAACGATGCGAATGTTGCAGCACTTGGCGAAATGTGGCAAGGTGGTGCAAAGGGTAGCAAGAACGTTGTAGTCGTTACCTTAGGAACCGGAGTTGGCGGTGGAGTTATCATCGACGGAAAAGTCGTAGAAGGATTTAACGGAGCCGGCGGAGAAATCGGACATATCAATGTGAATAAGACTGAGACAAAAGCTTGCAACTGTGGAGGCAAGGGATGCTTAGAGCAATATGCTTCTGCAACAGGAATCGTTCGTCTTGCAACCGAAAAGCTGGCAGCAGATAATGATGCAACTTCCCTTCGTGATCTTGCAGAAGTCACTGCAAAGGATGTATTTGATGCGGCAAAGGCCGGAGATGCTGTTGCAATCGGGCTGGTCGATACACTTGGAGAATATCTTGGCGGTGCACTTGCAAACATCAGCTGTATTGCAGATCCGGAAGTCTTCGTAATCGGAGGTGGAGTTTCAAAGGCAGGACAAATCTTGATTGATGCGGTTCAAAAGCATTTTAAAGAGCGTGCATTTTTCGCTTGTCGCAATACCCGTTTTGAATTGGCAACACTTGGAAACGATGCGGGAATGTATGGAAGTATGCAATTAATTCTTGAGTAGCAGAGAGTTGTATTTTAATCACAGAAAAAAGGTCTGCCTTTGGCAGACCCTTTTTGACTAAATAAAAAAAGTGTTGAAATTATTTTTGCTTGGGATTACTATATGATAGATTGGTTACAATTCATTTTAAAGGAGGAAACATATGAGTATCAGACTTGGTATTATGGGTTACGGAAACCTTGGAAGAGGTGTAGAAGTTGCATTGCAGGATGCACCTGACATGGAACTGGTTGCCGTATTTACCAGAAGAGACCCTTCGAGTGTAAAGATTTTAACAGAAAATATTCCTGTTGTATCCGTTTCAGAGGTTGAGAATTGGAAAGACAAGATTGATGTTATGATTCTCTGCGGAGGAAGCGCAACAGATTTGCCTGAAATGACACCACAGTATGCAAAGATGTTTACGGTTGTAGACAGCTTCGATACACACGCAAGAATTCCGGAGCATTTTGCAAATGTAGATGCAGCAGCAAAGGCTGCGGGAACCATCGGCGTGATTTCCTGTGGATGGGATCCGGGAATGTTCTCGTTGATGAGAGTATATGCAAATGCAATTCTTCCGGATGGAAAAGATTATACCTTCTGGGGCAAAGGCGTTTCTCAGGGACACTCTGATGCAATCCGCCGAATCGCAGGCGTGAAGAATGCAAAGCAGTACACCATTCCGGTTGACAGTGCTTTAGAGGCAGTTCGTAGCGGAAAGAATCCTGAGCTGACCACTCGTCAGAAACATACAAGAGAGTGCTTTGTTGTACTTGAGGATGGAGCAGATGCTGCAAAGGTAGAAAAAGAAATCAAGGAAATGCCAAACTATTTTGCTGACTATGATACCACCGTACATTTTATCAGCGAGGAAGAGTTGCTTACAAACCATGCAGGACTTGCGCATGGAGGATTCGTATTCCGTACCGGAAAGACCGGCGTAAATAAGGAGCACAATCATGTAATCGAATATAGCCTGAAACTGGATTCCAATCCGGAATTCACCACCAGCGTTTTGGTATGCATTGCGCGTGCTGCTTACAGGATGCGTCAGGAAGGACAGACGGGATGCAAGACCATTCTTGATATTCCACCTGCATATCTTTCCCCGGTAAGCGGAGAAGAATTAAGAGCACACATGCTCTAAAAAGACACATATGAATATGCGTGGCTTCGGCCACGCATTTTTTTGTACAGAAATAAAAACCCTGAAATTTAGCCACGGATGAGCAATTTATGTTATATTAAAATTGTTCAATATGAAATGCTAAATTATATGATTAGTCATGGGATTAGATGCAAAGACGTTATTAAACAAATTAAAAAAAGAGCACAGTCTTACGCTTGATGAGTATCGGTATTTGCTGGAACATCGGGATTGTGAGAGCATGGAAATAGCGGCCGGTTATGCCAAAGAGTTTCAAAATCAATATTATGGCAATCAGGTTTATATCAGGGGATTGGTAGAGTTTACAAATTTCTGCCGAAACAATTGCCTATATTGTGGAATCCGTAGAGATAATCAAAACTGCCAGCGCTACCGCTTGAACAAACAGGAGATTGTGGATTGCGCCAATGAAGGCTATGATATGGGCTTTCGCACCATCGTGCTTCAGGGTGGTGAGGATTTTGCATACAGCGATGATGATATTTGCGATATCATTCGCAGTATCCGGTCGGCTCATGAAGATTTGGTTGTAACACTTTCCATCGGTGAGCGCTCTCGTGAGAGTTACCGGCGATACTATGACGCCGGCGCAAGGCGATATTTACTGAGGCATGAGACTGCAAGTCCTGAGCTTTATGCCAAACTGCATCCGGCAGAACTTTCGTGGGAGCATCGCATGAATTGCCTAAAGGACTTAAAAGAAATCGGCTACCAGGTTGGCGCCGGATTTATGGTGGAGTCCCCGGGGCAGACCATGCGTGATCTTGCAATGGATTTGAAATTTGTGGAGGAGTTCAAGCCTGACATGTGCGGAATCGGTCCTTTTATTACGCATCAGGACACGCCTTTTGCAAATGAGCCGAGTGGTACGCTTGAGACGACATTGTTTTGTTTATCTTTGATTAGAATGATTTATCCTATGGTGTTGCTACCGGCTACCACAGCTCTTGGGACGATTCATCCAAGGGGGAGAGAAATGGGGATTATGGCTGGTGCAAATGTAGTAATGCCAAATCTGTCGCCTGCAAGCGTCAGAAAAAAATACGCTTTGTACGACAACAAGATATGTACGGGAGAAGAAGCTGCTGAGTGCCTGGAATGCCTAAAGCGGCGAATGGAAAGTATCCGGTATCAAATTGTTACTGACCCTGGAAACAGAGCAGGGTTATAGAAAATGTACAGATAAGTAAGGTGGGGAAAATGTACAATGTTAAATCGCTAAAAGCTGAGGAGTTTATAGACAATCAGGAAATACTTGACACGATTGAGTACGCTGAGGCGAATAAGTATAATTTTGAATTCATCGAAGAATTGCTGGAAAAGGCACGTCCTTTGAAGACTGCAGAAGGTTGCGTATGCAGGGGACTTACGCATCGTGAGGCATCCGTATTGCTGGCTTGTGACGAACCAAAATACATCGAAAAGATGTATCAGGTTGCACAGGAAATCAAGGATGCTTTCTATGGCAATCGTATCGTCCTTTTCGCACCACTCTATCTTTCAAACTATTGCATCAATGGCTGCGTCTACTGCCCATATCATGCAAAGAACAAACATATCGCACGTAAGAAACTCACGCAGGAAGAAGTAAAGGCTGAGGTAATCGCACTTCAGGATATGGGGCACAAGAGACTTGCAATTGAGGCAGGGGAGGATCCTGTAAACAATCCAATCGAGTACATCCTTGAGTGCATCAATACCATCTACAGCATTCATCACAAAAATGGCGATATCAGGCGTGTCAATGTAAATATCGCTGCAACAACAGTTGAAAACTATCGCAAGCTCAAGGAAGCAGGAATCGGTACATACATCCTATTCCAGGAGACATACAATAAAAAGAGCTACGAGGAACTTCATCCCACAGGGCCCAAGCATGATTATGCCTATCACACGGAGGCGATGGACAGAGCCATGGAAGGTGGTATCGATGATGTGGGACTTGGTGTTCTCTTCGGACTTGAGAGCTACAGGTATGAGTTCGCAGGACTTCTGATGCATGCGGAGCATCTTGAGGCTGTACACGGCGTGGGGCCGCACACAATCTCTGTGCCCCGTGTAAAGCATGCGGATGATATCGACCCGGAGGCATTTGACAATTCGATTCCTGATGAAATATTTACAAAGATTGCAGCATGCATCAGAATCGCAGTTCCATATACAGGTATGATTATCTCTACCCGTGAGTCTGAGGAGGTTCGTCGCAAGATGCTTCAGGTAGGGATTTCACAGGTTTCGGGAGGAAGCCGTACATCGGTAGGTGGCTACACGCAAGAGGAGCGCCCACATGATACAGAGCAGTTTGATGTCTCAGACCAGAGGACACTTGACGAGGTTGTCAAATGGCTCATGGAGACAGGCCATATCCCTTCCTTCTGTACAGCATGCTACAGAGCAGGACGCACAGGTGACAGATTCATGTCACTTTGCAAGACGGGCCAGATTATCAATTGCTGTCATCCAAATGCACTCATGACACTTACGGAATATTTGGTCGATTATGCTTCAGACGAGACGAAAGAAGTGGGCTACAAGATGATTGAAGAAGAGCTTAGGAAGATTCCAAAGGAGAATGTCAGAAAAACAGCTGCGGAAAACATTGAAGCAATCAAGCATTCTGACAGACGCGATTTCAGATTTTAGTGATAATCCAGGTAAGTATGTGGGTGAGGTTTATATGTCTTTAAACAGTACACCGAATGGCCAGCGTATACACATTGGCTTTTTCGGAATTAGAAATGCAGGCAAGTCCAGCCTCGTAAACAGGCTCACCAATCAGTCAATGTCTTTAGTGTCCGAACACAAGGGCACCACCACTGACCCGGTGAAAAAATCAATGGAGATTCTCCCGCTTGGACCGGTTGTGATTATTGATACAGCAGGCATTGATGATGAGGGAGAGCTCGGTGAGCTTCGCAAAGAGCGCACATATAAAGCGTTGAACGAGATGGATATTGTGGTGATGGTGGTTGATGCCAGAGCAAGCCATCTGACAGCGGACGAGATTGATTTTCTTACGATGGTAAAGGAGCGAAAGCTTCCTTATATCATCATCGAAAATCATGTGGATGAAGCAGCGGCCCATGATTATCCGGAGCTGGCGGATGAAAAGTTAATCTATATCGATGCCATAAGGGATGATATGAGTGCCGTGAAAGAAGCTCTGATGGCGCTTGCACCAAAGATGGCGGACCCTGCAATCGTCGCAGATTTAATTCCGGAAAAGAGTACCGTGGTTTTGGTAATCCCTATCGATGAATCGGCTCCAAAGGGGCGTATCATTCTGCCACAGCAGATGGTACTCAGAGACCTTTTGGATCATCATTGCAAGGCAATTTGCTGCCAGGTGGAAGAACTTGCAGAGGTATTACAGCAAAACAAACAAGTGTCTTTGGTCATCACCGACTCACAGGTATTCGAAAATGTAGCAAAAATCGTGCCGGCTGATGTGTCACTTACATCTTTCAGCATACTGATGGCAAGACACAGCGGAAGCCTGAATACACAGCTGAAAGGCATAGCTGCATTAAAAAGTTTAAATGATAAAGATGTGGTGCTTATAGCAGAAGCCTGCACACACCACAGACAGTGTAATGATATTGGTACAGTCAAACTCCCGGGCTGGATTCGAAAATACAGCGGCAAAGAAATCGAGTTTGATTTTACTGTGGGGAATGAATTTCCGGAAGATTTATCCAAATATAAATTAGTTGTGCATTGCGGGGGCTGCATGGTAAATGCTGCCGAAATGCAAAATAGAACAAAACATTGCATACAAAGCGGGGTACCTATCGTTAATTACGGAATGGCAATCGCACAATTTAATGGTATTTTGGACAGAAGTTTGGAAGTTTTTAAGGGCAAAACAGTGTAAAAGGAGGAGAATATGGTTACATCAGATCAAAGTATTGTCAGATTGAAGCACAGCATTATGGAAGAGGTCTGTAAACTGGCATGGCGCGGTGAGCTTGATGCAGAGCACAAGGAGGCTGTTTGCTACGAAATTATTCCCGGACCGAGACCGACATATCGTTGTTGCGTGTACAAGGAAAGAGAAATTGTAAGACAGAGAGTGATTCTTTCTTGCGCTGACAACCTTCCGACCAATCCGGATTCAAAGAATGTTGTTCAGGTTATTCAGCCGGCATGCGACGACTGTTCCATTGCATCTTATTCAGTGACCGATAACTGTCGTTTTTGTCTGGGAAAGGCTTGTCTCAATTCCTGCAAGTTTGGTGCTATCGTTCCGGGCGAAAGAAGAATGCACATCGACCCTGCCAAGTGCAAGGAGTGCGGTATGTGTGCCAAGGAATGTCCATATCAGGCTATTGTTCACCTTGTGAGACCTTGCAAGAAGGCTTGTCCGGTTGGCGCTATTTCTTATGATGAATATGGTCACTGCGTAATCGACGATGAAAAGTGTATCTCATGTGGTCACTGTATCCACAGCTGTCCGTTTGGCGCCATCGGTTCAAAAACATATCTTGTACATATCATCAAGGCGATTCTTGAAGGCAAAAAGGTGGTTGCCATGTGCGCGCCTGCCACAGAAGGTCAGTTTGGTGAAGATATCTCAATGGCTGCTGTAAAATCTGCATGCAAGAAGCTTGGATTCTACGACATGATAGAAGTGGGGCTTGGCGGAGATATGACAGCTGCATACGAGTCAGCTGAGTGGAGTGAGGCAAAGAAGGAAGGTCATCAGATGACAACATCCTGTTGCCCGGCCTTTATCAATATGCTTAGAAAGCACTTCCCGGAGCAGTTTGAAAACAACATGTCTTCAACGGTATCTCCAATGTGTGCAATCTCACGCTATGTAAAGGCTACTATGGGTGAGGATACGATTACGGTATTTGTCGGCCCGTGTATCGCAAAGAAGTCAGAAGCAAATGATAAGACAGTACCGGGAAATGCAGATTATGTAATCACTTATGGTGAACTTCGTGCAATGATGCGTTCAAAGGGTGTTGAGTTTGAACCGGTAGAGGAGGCATATCAGGAATCCTCTACATTTGGTAAGCACTTTGCATCTTCAGGCGGTGTTGCAAAGGCTGTAATCGAGTGTATGCAGGAGCGTGGAGAAAACACAGATGACATCAGGCTCATGCAGTGTGCCGGCGGAGCGGATTGTAAGAAGGCGCTTATGCTTTTAAAGAGTGGCAAGCTGGATGCTGACTTTGTCGAAGGTATGATTTGTGACGGCGGTTGCGTCGGTGGACCTTCTAAGCATAAGGCTGAGAAAGAAATTCTCAAAGCCAGAACCGGCCTGATCGGCAAGGCCGATGGACGTAAGATTCTTGAGAACCTTAAAAATTATCCAATGGACAAGTTCTCAATGTATCGAGATGGACATATGGAATAATATTAAAAAAATCCTGCCGGAAATCCGGCAGGATTTTTTTATTGCTGACTGGTTGTATCAGCTGCGATTTTTGCCAGTGCGTTTTTGACAGCAGGAATACTCAGGACAATGATGGTGATCACCATCTCTCCAAGGATGTAGCTGTAATTGTAGATAATCGAATAAACACTGTCGAGGTGATGTGTGTGGAACCATTCAGGCATGTAATCCATCCAGTAAATGTATCCGCCGATGGTATGGAACAGACCTCTTGCCAGACATGCTACAATATATCCGATGAGCAGACCGTTTTTCTTCCGAAACCAGAATCCTGCGATGCCGAGTGCGGTAAAAGCAAAGAAGTAATCACAGCAAATCTGAAACGGACTGAGGAAATAGCTGCTGCCGGTCTGGATAAATTGCAGGATGCTGTAGGCAAACGCAGTGAGAAATCCGACAGATACTCCATACAGATATCCGACATAACAGATAAAGAACATACTGAATAAGGTAATGGATCCGCCCATGAACCAGTCGAACTTGATGTAGCTGGTCAAAAATGCAAGCGCCAGTGAAATGCCTGCAAAGACAAGCGTGCGGGTGTTGAATGGTCCGGCTTTTTGCTTGCGCGCAGCAATGATGGCTGCGATGGCAATCGCCAGAATGCATACAATGACCAGTCCAGTCAATCCGGCTGTCTTTAGTGTGAAGTAACCGTCTTCTGTGTTGATAAAAAATGACATAAAAAAACCTCCTGAACATACTGCCGGAAGGTAAATCGATGATACCTTATGATTGCTTCCTTACGCCGGTATTATCCGGTTCAAGTAATAAGGGTATTTCTCAGCTTACGCACCCCTAGCAGTAATATATTTTGATAACTCAATATCAACGAATAATAGGTTAACTTATTTTATATGCACTGTCAACCCCGACTGAATTAAAAAATAAGGCTTTATAATTCCAGATTATGTCAAATAACACCGGGAGTTATAAAACGCATAAATTATAAAGCAAACTTTCAAAAATAGACTGATAATACTTAAAATAATTAGGAAAATAGGCGAAAAATGAATTTTTTGTTGTCTAATCTTGCATTTTGCTTTAGAATATTAACTATCGTACAAGAAAAATTAAAAACAAGAATGATAAAGGAGAATGAGACATGAGTTATGTAGATGAAGTTTTAGAGCAGCTGAAGAAAAAGAATGCTTCTGAGCCGGAATTTTTACAGGCAGCAACAGAAGTATTGGATTCTCTTCGTCCGGTAATTGATGCCAATGAGCAGTTGTATCGCAAGGAGGCAATCCTTGAGAGAATTACCGAGCCGGATCGTCAGATTATGTTCCGTGTACCATGGGTAGATGACAATGGACAGGTTCAGGTCAACAGAGGATTCCGTGTTCAGTTCAATAACGCAATCGGACCATACAAGGGAGGTTTAAGACTTCATCCTTCTGTAAACTTAGGTATCATCAAATTCCTCGGATTTGAGCAGATCTTCAAGAACTCTCTTACCACTCTTCCAATCGGTGGTGGTAAAGGTGGATCTGACTTTGATCCTAAGGGCAAGTCTGATCGTGAAATCATGGCATTCTGCCAGAGCTTCATGACCGAGCTTAGCAAATATATCGGAGCTGATGTAGACGTTCCTGCTGGTGACATCGGAACCGGCGCTCGTGAAATCGGATTTATGTTCGGACAGTACAAGAGAATTCAGGGAATGTTCGAAGGAGTATTGACAGGAAAAGGTCTTACCTGGGGTGGATCACTTGCCCGTACACAGGCAACCGGATATGGTCTGTTATATTTGACAGATGCACTCTGGAGAGATCATGGAAAGAGCTTGGAAGGAAAGACTGCAGCAGTTTCCGGATCAGGAAATGTAGCAATCTACGCAATCGAAAAGGCTCAGCAGCTTGGAGTTAAGGTTGTAACCTGCTCTGATTCTACCGGTTGGATTTATGATCCGGAAGGAATCGATGTAGCACTTCTTAAGGAAGTCAAGGAAGTGAAGCGTGCTCGTTTGACTGAGTATGCAGCTGCTAAGTCAAGCGCTCAGTACTTCGAGAAGAAGAACGGAGAGCACGGTGTATGGCAGTACAAGGTTGATCTTGCGCTTCCATGTGCAACTCAGAACGAGTTGGATCTTGAAGATGCTAAGATGCTTGTATCAAACGGTGTAACTTCTGTAACAGAAGGTGCAAACATGCCTACCACATTAGAAGCAACCAAGTACTTACAGGAGAACGGTGTTCTCTTCGTTGGTGGAAAGGCTGCAAACGCAGGTGGTGTTGCAACATCAGCTCTTGAGATGAGCCAGAACTCTGAGAGACTTTCTTGGACATTCGAAGAAGTTGACAGCAAGTTAAAAGGCATTATGGAGACCATTTATGCAAATATCTCCGATGCAGCAAAGAGATACAACATGACAGTTGGTGGAAACGACGACTATGTAGCAGGCGCAAATATTGCCGGATTCGAAAAGGTAGTAGATGCAATGCTTGCACAGGGTGTTTGCTAATTCAAGCGCCACGAACAAATCAGTCATATCAGGGACCTGTGAATGGATTTCACAGGTCCTATTTTGTTTGCCAATTCATTCAATATGGTGCTATAATCTTTTTGTTGGTCACATAAATGAAAACAGTGACCGGATAGGAGAGAATATGAAAACAAATCAAAAGAGAATTGGGCGTTTTGTATGTATTTTGTTTGCTCTTGTGTTTGTCATGCTGTGGAAGCCTGCAGTTACACAAGCGAATGCGTTGCCGACGACCATTGTGACGGAAAATGCAACTTATGTTTTGGACGAAAGTGGCAACATGGTATTGTCGGAAATTCATTTGAACGGCAATACGCTTACGATTCCAAAGACAGTGACCGCATCGGATGGGAAGGTCTATTCTGTATATCTTAATCCGGATACACAAATCACCTATGAGAGCAATGGACATACCTTGACCAAGTTGGTGATAGAAGGTGATGTAGAAAAAGATTTTTTTGCATTTAATAATGCTAATTATGCGATTTTTGAGTCATTAAAAGAAGTTACCATCAAGGGTGCGATTGACAACTTTGATGAATTGTTGTGGGAAAATGCAGAGTATGTTTCAATTGCCCGTTGTAAGAAAGTTGCCAAAAGTTGGAGCATTTGTTCTTTTAAGTTAAAGACGATTCAATTGCCGGAGGGAATCACTTCTCTGCCGGACTATGCATTCAATTCGTGCCATAATTTGCAAACGGTCAAATTCCCAAAGTCGTTGACCTCAATTGGCGAGCAGGCATTTTGCGACTGTAAGAGCTTGAAGACAATGACCATTCCTGATACGGTTACGACACTTGGAGATAGTGTGTTCCAGTCATGTATCAAGCTGGAGCGCGTTACAGTTGGCAAGCGTGTAAAGAAAATTCCGGAATGGACATTTAGCGGTTGTAAGAAATTTTATCAGCTGATTATCACGGGCAATCAGACAAGAGTGGAAGAAGATGCTTGGGATTTGGAGCGTGGCAACAATATTACCATTGTGGCGCCGAAATCTTCTTATGCGAGACAGGATGCACTGCGTAATCATTGGCAGACAAGTACTTCTACGAAAGTACAGATTGTATGCAAAGCACCAAAGACATTTGTCGGTGGTCGTATTGACTTTGTTGTTTTGAATGCACATGATATTAAAGTGACAAGCTCTAACAAATCCGTGCTTGCTGTCAGCGGAAAGAATTATTATGTAAAAGGCAAGAAAGCCGGAAGCGCGAATCTCGTGGTGACCTATAATGGCAAAAAATACAGCAAGAAAATTACAGTCGTGAAGCGTACGAAGAAAAATGTTTTGAATTTGATTTACAAGTATGCAGTGACGCCGGAGATGTCGGATTATGAGAAAGCCTGCGCGACCATCGAGTGGTTTGATCAGAATGTGGAACTCAAATGGGGAGTGTTTTTTGGCACACCGGTTGAGTCGACTGCAGATGGATGCCTTGTCAAAGGAAAGGCAAATTTATATGGCCTCTGTGATGCGTTTAGCGTCATCATGAAACATTATGGAATTGCAACATATACAGTGACTTCAAAAATCCGGGAGGCTGGACAAGGAACTTCTACGATTGTATGGTCTCAGGTCAAAATCGGCGGCAAGTGGTATCATTTGCGCTCGATGACAGGATATGATTATCGTACGACTAACTTCTTATTAAATACAAAGGAAGCCAGAAAAGCACACCGTGGTAAATGGAGTAAATACAAGACAGCAAATAGCAAATCATCATCGGTCAATAAACAAATCAACCATACCGGATATCAGAAAGCTGTTATTAATTACACAAGCGCAACCGTAAAAAGCGGAAAGTCGCTTGCAATCAAAGTGACCGGAACAAAGCAGCGTGTGAGCTATCGTTCTTCCGATACGAAGATTTTTACTGTAAATAAAAAAGGAGTTGTATCTGCCAAAGGCAAAGGTGTTGCAACACTTTATGTAACAATTGGAAAGAAGACATTCCCTGTAACAATTACTGTAAAATAGCAGGAGCCAAGATAAGATGAGAATATTGCTGGTTGAGGATGAAACCGCATTGGCGGAGCTGATTGCGGAACGGCTGAAAAAAGAACGATATCTGGTAGATGTCTGTGAAGATGGGGAGGAAGCACTGTTTCAGGCGCTCACCGGAATCTACGATCTGATTCTGCTGGATATTATGCTGCCACACAGGAATGGGATTGAAATTCTAAAGGAGATACGCGCGGAGGGAATTGCATCAAAAGTAATCATGCTTACGGCAAAAGGGGAGCTGGAGGATAAGCTTCTTGGATTCTCCGAGGGCGCCAATGATTATGTACCGAAGCCTTTTCACATCGATGAGCTTTTGGCAAGAATCAATGCGCAGTTGCGCGTGGCGACCATATCAAAAGAAGAATTACAATTTGGCAATCTCATTTTGGATTACCAGGTACCGGCTGTCAAAAATAGTTGTACCGGCGAACAAATCAAGATCAACAATAAGGAATTCCAGTTGTTGGAATATTTTATGATCAATCACAGCCGTGTCCTTTCAAAAGAAATGATTTTTGACCGGGTATGGGGAACGGACAGTGATACCTTGTCCAATAATCTTGAGGCATATCTTTCCTTTGTGAGAAAGAAGCTAAAGAGCATTGATGCAAATGTAACCATTAAGACAATTCGCAATATGGGATACCGAATGGAGACAATGGATGAAGGCACTGAATAGAAAGGTCTTTTGGACGCTTCTGGGGATACTGACATTGATTCTTGTAGTGGTATTGGCGGTGATGAATGTTACCAGCTATCGAAGAGAATATGAGAATGTCAAACGCAATCTTTTTATCATGGACAAAGGCGGCAGAGACTTTGAAAATATGATGATCATGGATTATGAGATTTATGTCGCGGAATTGACTCCGGAAGGTACGATTCTAAGGACATTTGCCATGGGAGAACCTGACGACGCATTTGATGCACAGTCTGCTGCCGAAGCAATTCTGGCAGCGTATCCGAGTGATACTGTGCATATTGAGAATCTATACGCGGGCAATTACTCATTTCATTATCGCAACAACAATTCCATTATCATTGCGAATGACGCAGTTGTTGCCCAAAAACTGTGGCGTGTGCTGTTAGAATCATTGGCAATCTTTGTCGTAATCGAGCTACTGATTGTCATGATTGCAAAAATCATGACTGGATGGATTACCAAACCGGCAAGGGAAGCTTTTGACAGACAAAAAGATTTTATCGCTGATGCCTCTCATGAGCTGAAGACACCGCTTGCTGTGATTATGGCTTCGGCGGATGAACTGCCGGAAGATGCGACAAACAGGAAATTGATTGCAAACATCAAATATGAATCAGAGCGGATGAAGAAGCTCATTGCAGAGTTATTGGATTTGTCACGGCTCGAAGATGGAATTACAGAAGCTGCTTATCAGGATGAAAATTTGTCCGGAATTGTCGAAAAAGCAGCATTGGTCTTTGAAGCGGTCGCCTTCGAGCAGGGGGTGGCGGTGGAAACCGCGATTACAGAATCTATCAGGCTGCATTGCAACCGGGAAGAAATCGAGAAGCTTGTCAGTATCCTGATGGACAATGCCATCAGACATAGTGACAGGAATAGTACAATTCGGCTGAACCTATATCGGGCGAAATCGTCAACGATGCTAGAAATAATCAATTGTGGAGAACCGATTCAGCAAGGGGAGGAACAGCACATCTTTGAGCGATTCTATCGTGCCGATCAGGCGCGTAGCAGGAATGAGAATCGATATGGTCTGGGTCTTGCAATTGCAAAGAAAATTGTGCAGAATCATGGCGGAACGATTCGTGCCGAATCAGATCGCACAGCACGCACGACGACATTTTGCGTGGAATTTAAATAATGAAGATTTCAAAAGAGGTTAAATATTTCATTTAACCTCTTTTTTTAATATTCATTTAAGGTTTGACCGGTATGATTGCATCAAGATAAGAAATGCATCAGGAAAGGAGGCACATATGGCTGAATATATTGAAACTTTTAAGCGAAAAGAAATCAAATACCTCTTATCCGGGGAACAGTATGAACAGCTATTTCCGTTTATGCAGGAGATGGCAAGCGTTGATCAATACGGAAAGACAAGAATCCAAAATATTTATTTTGATACCCCGGATTACCGGTTGATTCGTACCTCACTGGAAAAACCGATTTACAAAGAAAAGCTAAGGCTTCGCACTTATGGAGATACAAATGGGGAAACAAACTCATTTATAGAGATAAAGAAAAAGTATGACGGGATAGTATACAAGAGACGCGTATCCGGTGATTACGATCATACATTTCGTTATCTGATCGGCAAAGGACAGCCAATCGATGACTCACAGATTTCGCAGGAAATTGCAGGATTTCTTCAGATGTATCGAAACCTCAGGCCGGCGATGCGAATCGGATATGATCGCATTGCAATGGCAGGAATTGATGATCCCGGTTTTCGAGTCACTTTTGACACGAAGATTACCTGGAGTACGGATTGCCTGGATCTCAGAGAGCAGGAGAGAGGAAATCAGATTCTGGCGGATGGATGTCATTTGATGGAAATCAAAGTTAAGGATGCGCTGCCGCAAAAATTGGCACGCAAGCTCGCCGAATTATCCATTTTTCCAAATTCATTTTCAAAATACGGAAGAGGATATGAGGCTATGATTAGTAAAAAGAAAGGATTGGTAGGATATGTTTAATTTGTTATTTTCTTCAATAATATCAGATGGGACTTTTACAGGGGGAGAATTTTTTGTTTCGACAATTGTCGCATTGTTGTGCGGCCTTGTGATAGCATTCTCGTTTGGGATCAGGAATCGATGCTCGAAGAGCCTGGTGATTACGCTGGTGCTGCTTCCGGCAATCGTGGAATTGGTGATCATACTGGTAAATGGCAATATCGGTACAGGTGTTGCAGTGGCCGGCGCATTTAGTCTTGTCAGATTTCGTTCTACGCCGGGACGCGGACAGGAAATCACAGGAATTTTCCTGGCGATGGCTGTGGGATTGGCGACCGGAATGGGATATGTCGGAATTGCAGCAGTATTTACAATTATCATTTCCGGAATCCATTGGATGATGCATATGACAAAGTGGTATACAGGCAATGAGACTGTACGCACCCTTCGCATTACAGTTCCGGAAAATCTGGATTATGAGGGCAAATTTGAAGATATCTTTGAACAATATCTCGTAAGCTATCAATATGAGGAAGTAAAGACCAGCAACATGGGCAGCTTATATAAATTGACACTCAGCGTCGTGCCAAAGGCAAATATGTCGACAAAGGATTTTCTTGACGCGATACGAACCAGAAATGGCAATCTTGATATCAGCCTTGGTAGAAAGATTGAGAACACAGATAGTCTATAGGAGGAAAGAATGATGAAAAAACGCACAATGATTTTGGCAAGTGTGCTGCTGCTTTGCACATTAACTGCATGTACCGGTAAGCAGGAATCAACCGAAAGCACCACCATCAGCGAGTCGCAGCAGTCATATACATTACAGGATGGAGAAGATATCACCATCACATCCGCAGGAACCTATGAGTTTACCGGAGAGGCAAAAAATGTAACGATCACCATAAAAGCAGATGAAACTGATGAGGTGGAATTGGTATTGGATTCGGTGAGCATCGTAAACGACGAGGCTCCGGCAGTATATGTTGCGTCTGCGGACAAAGTATCTATTACAACAACCGACACCCAAAATAGTCTGCAGGTATCCGAAGAAAATGATCAGCTCGATGCTGCCATCTATTCAGAGGATGACCTGGAGCTCAATGGAGATGGAACCTTAACAATCACATCAGCGAGCCACGGCATATCTGTCAAAGACAGTCTGAATATTACCGGCGGCTCTATCAATATCACGGCTTCCAAAGATGGTCTGCATGCAGAGGACAATGATGATGATACTGTGGGATCAGTATCTGTGAGCGGCGGCGCTGTCAATATTACGGCAGAGGATGATGGCATTCACGCGACAACCACGGTCGAAATTGATGGAGGAACAGTTGATTTGACAGCAGCTGAATGCGTGGAAGGAACCTATATCAAAATCAATGGTGGTGATATTACCATCAACGCATCGGATGATGGCATCAATGCATCTCAGAAGTCATCTGCCTATACGCCAACCGTGGAAATCAATGATGGTTCTTTGAAAATCACAATGGGAGCCGGAGATACGGACGGAATCGATTCAAACGGCAATATTTATGTGAATGGAGGAACCATTGATATAACAGGTCAGTCCACGTTTGATTATGATGGGGAGGCAAAGGTAACAGGCGGAACCATCATCGAAAACGGAACAGAGACCAATACCATCACAAACCAGTCGTTCGGTGGACCGGACGGCGCCCAAAATGGAGGTGAAGGCAGATTCCCAAATGGAGATGGAAATGGAGGTCCCGGCGGTATGCGACCGGAAGAACCGAAAGCAAATTAGTGGCAAATTTGAATGTATAAAAAGCTTCTGAGAAGTGTGATATCAACCCTCTTTACTGGACATCAAAAGGGTTCAGTAAGGAGGGATTTTTATGATATAGGAGATTTCTCCGAAATCCCAATATCATAAAAATCGCTCCGCAATGGATGCGCACTCGCGCGATAGGAAAACCGTGCTCGGCGCGAGCATGTTGCAAGCAACATGCTTTCTTATGCGATACAGCTATGATGCGAAGAAAAATATTCTTTCAGTATCATTAAATGATGACTTATTACAGTCCTATTGTTATAATGCATCTGATGAGTTAATTCGCGTCAATGATCAGATCATGACATATCCTATACCTACAATTACGCAGGTATCCGTACATCCAAAACCGTA
>NZ_PDYG01000014.1 GCF_002735305.1 Agathobacter ruminis | reverse complement strand
ATCAATGATTATAAAAAATAAAGGGAGCCTATAAAATCCGCCGGATTATTAGGCGCTTACCTATTTAGGGTTACATACAGAAGTTTTTTCAGGATTAAAGATGGATAGTACTCAGAAACACAATTTATTAAGAAGTACAGATTTTAGTTTTGATTTGAATGATATCCGACTTGTAAGAGGAATAACAGAAGAGCAATCGTTTCTTGCTTATATGGATATTTTTTCTGAAGATATAGCTGATTTGAAAGATAGAAATGCATGTTTATTTAGAGAAAATGATAGGTACTTTATTTTTTGCTGTGAAGATTTTGTTGAGTATACCATTTTTAGGATTGAAAAGGAGGTAAAGAAGATTGCAAGTAGCAAAGAAAATGATACTTATACAAAAAATAAAGGTGAATTGTTTGAACTTTTAACAGTTAATATTGCGGAAGGTATCGGGGATGATGTATTTCATACAGTTTATTATTATCCTAATGAAAAACAGAGGATGGAGCTTGATGTTGTCGTACGTTGTAATCAAGACATAGCAATCTTTGAATGCAAATCAGGAACATTTGATGTTAGTGGGTTTGGACAGGATGATTTAATAAAATTACAGATACATAACAAGGTAAAAAAGGCATATAAGACGTTAAGTGCTGTCTCGGACTATTTGAAAAAGAATAAAAAATATAAATTTGAATGTTGTAAAAACTATGTAGAAGGTCAGGTGGAGGATTCTTTTTTAATACATGTTTTTATGTATCCAATGGATTTTATTGCATCAAATATACATTCATTATTTAAAGAGTATTATAACGAGGGAAATCCAATTTTATCAATTTCTTTAGAACACTTATTAGCGATGTTAATTGATGCACAGACTAATGAAATATCTCTGTTTGATTATTGGAGAAAAAGAAAGGAATACATTCAAAAGTATCCAGGAATGTTTTTTGATAATAATGAACTCGATTTGTATTACAACATAATGGTCAATAAAAGTAGTATGTTAAACGAAATGATTGGGGAAGGAATCTTGGATAAATTTAGTCCGAAACTAAGGCTAACGTCTACGTTTCATAACCAATATGGAGAAGAAGTAAGACCGGCTCGAAAAATAATACAACAATTAGATGCGAAGATGCTATATCGCATTGTTAGGGAAGGAAAAAGGGAATGTGGATTAAATAAACGATATCTGAGGAATCTTTACGATTATTTATCTGTATATAAGGATAGAACACCTCCCTTATCTTTTAATAGATAAAGGATATCATAGTGGTCTTGGAGTGACCTAATTTTCAATGAGCCAAGTGACCTAAATTTAAATTAGCACATACAGTGGGTCAAAACAAAGTGTAAAAAATAGGAATAACAAAAAAACTGACCCGCCCCTTGAAAAATCCATCGGGTGGGTCAGAATTAAATGTAAATGTGGGTCAATTTTACTTGACATTCAACACCATATCGTGTCTGTAGACTCTGCAGAGTCCGTAGAGTCTACGCGTATTTTATATAGAGATTATCTCAAACCTTAACTATGTGTACGAGGTACTCATGGTTTACCGTTTACAAACAGAAAACAGATTTTGACGATTATAATCGCAACAAAAAAAGAAGAACGGGTTCTGCTCCTTTCTTCTTTCCCAACTATCGAATTGTTCCAATATCATTTCGTATTGCATTCACAATTTTATTCCTAGTAACTTCAATCAAATTCTTTGATGAATCGTATGCATCACCTACACTGTGACCAGAAATAAATGCATTATGTAATACAACTTCGAACTCTACTAAGCAGTTTCGTACACTTTGGCCTGCATACATATCAATGATCATTTTGTCACTCTGCTTAAAAAGACAAAATGCCTCTTTAGCCTTAAAATAATCTTCTTGATTCTTTTTTATTTGTTCTATACAATATTTTCTTTTTTCAATATCGGATTTTATATCACGCTTCTCTTTCTGTGATACCATTTCTGAATCCAATTTTTCCTTACCATCATTTATTTGATAGTTTAGTATTTCTATCACCGACTCAAAAGATTCCATAGAATAACATGGAGGAAACTCAATATTTTTCAAGATATCAGTTGGAGAAACTTTAGGAAATGTATTTAATATTGATAATAATTCCTCATAAATTTCCCCTAATTGTTCTCGTTTTACCTCAAATCCCTTCTCAAGCACTTCATTTTTCCTTCGATTCTTTTCTATACGTGCATTCAGCAAACCAATTATTGCTGATATTATTGCACCAAGAATAACTCCACCAGCCGATATTAACGCCACTATTATTTTATCAGACATCAACTTAATCTCTCCTTTTCAAATAGACTATCATAAAAACTTTTCTTTGTTTTCTCCGCTATTTTTTTAGCAATCACATCCTTTTCATCTTCATTCACATATATCGCACTATGATTAATTCCAAGTGCATTTAATTGAAATCTTATCTTTTCAAAACACGAAAAAGGAATTAATATTTTAATAATTTTTTCCTGTAAAACTTGATAAAAATCAAATGCGTATGTCAATTTTCCAGTAGTAGTAAAATTTCCTGACTGGCGGCATATTCTTTTTTCTTTATTTATTCCGCTAATACACACAGGTGGTAAACACTCATTCAAAAAATATGAAATCATTTCTTTATCATTATTTACATCAAATACAAACGATTTTTTCCCATCACGAAACGGAACCGTTTCTCTATTTATCTCAAGAGGGTCAATAACAAAAACAACTCCTCCCTGTCCGCCAAATCCTGATTCAAGGAAAGAATCATAACACCCGTCATCGTCCTTTAACGCACAATCACTTACTGCAAAATACAATGCATCTAATGCATTTGTTGTCCAATCCAATAATCTTGTCGGCAAGCCATAATGTTGTGCAATGCATTCCCATTCTATTTGATTATTTACATCATATTCAACATATTCTCTTGCTTCGATTGAAAACGCTTCTACCATCTCATTTATTGGTAAAGAAGCAACTATATTATTTGATCCACTACAAGCATTATCCTTAATCGGTTTATCAAATTGATTACCTCTTGAGTCTTGAATAGCATATAATTCTCTCAATCCGGTCGGAACTAGCCTATACGCTTCATCATTTTGCCCCCTAAACCAATATTCTTTTCCTTCAACATACAGCCTTGTTACTAATTCAATATAATCCTCTATACTTTCTACAACATAATTCTTAAATCCTCTTTGATTCCTTTTTGATTCATAAATCATACTTCTCCTCCGAATACAAAATAAGTACCAGATAATCCGGTACCTATTTGAATATATGCGTCTTAATTTGCTTCATCATTTCTAATCATTTCAATGATACTTCCAATATTGCTAGTAAGATTACCAATTGCCAAATCTGGATTTTGATTCAGTTTCTTTTCTTGCTTAATAGCAATATCAATATTATTTGCCAATTCTCCTATATGCGGGTTTTCTTTTGGATTCATTCCACTTTTATCTGTGAACAGAATAGTAATATAACGTCTTTTCTTAATTTTGGTATTCTCAAGAATCTCATCCAATTTAGGTTCTATTATCTCTTCGTATGCTCCTTCATAGTGAAGAAGAAGAAACAATTCAAAACTAGGATTTGTGACACCTAAAATATTGTCTACTCTACCTTTTTCCAATATTTCCAAGTATTCATCAGATTTATTTTTATAAATATCTGCATCAAATACTATAACCATCTTGTCATGCTTCGGATCAAATTTATTTTCGGTTATTTTCTTCTGCGCATTTGCAAACTCAATAAGAGCTTTAGGATTTGAATATCCTCTATCCTCATCAGTTCTTTCCATCAACCTAATATCAATCAATGGATGAATTCCCAATTGTTTTCTCATATCAATGAGTTTTTCAAAATACCAAACTTCAGTATTAACTCCTTCGCATATAAAAAAGTATTTTCTATACGGTTCCTTTTTAACCTCATCATCCGATGGTCTTTTATTCCAGTCTGAATATGTACGGATTGGGGCCATTTTCTATTCCCCCTCTCCAAATTCAAATTTTTTAAACACCGGAATGGCTCCATATCTACCTTCAAGATAAGCCTTACTCAATTTTTTGTCATATCTTTCCTTGAAGCGATCTAATGAATATATAGAACTATTATTTTCATCATCCCTTTCAATAAACCATATCTCATCTCTTCTGAATAATTCCTGGTCCATAATAGATGACTCATGCGTTGTAAAAATCAATTGTATTTTATGATTTTTATGTCTCTCACCGAATAATTTTAAGAAATGTTCTGTCAACTTTGGATGCAGACTTCTCTCTAATTCATCCACCACATAAACAATGTCATCTTCCTTTATCAAAAGCATATCCAACAAGTCAAATAATCTTCTTGTACCGTCTGATTCGTCTTCAAAATCAAAATCAAATGGTGATTTTCCATGTTTCAATTTTATTGTTGTAATCTTAAGATCTTCATTATCCTTTCCCTCAATATTAAAAAACATTGTATCAGATCTACCTGACATTCTAAATGGCGCCTTGCCTGCCTCGTCCATGTTTTTCTTTATTTGTTCCATTACATCATCAATAATTGGTTTTGGAAGCATTTTTGACAACTCATTTGTATCAATTTCTTCAATACGAACATTCGTAACACCAGTATCAAATGTAGAAATCAATTTATTGATAAGTTCTAATGAGTCTTCTTCATAATAATACTTAAAGTCAGTGATTGGTTCATTAGGCGATACCACTACTATATGTGTTTTTATCCAATTAAAAACAAGTCTGAAAATTTGTAGATTTGAATCTTCATTAATTTTTTTCCCACGATTCATTTCTGTCAAAAACAAACCAACAATATTATCCTCGAAATCATCAGCGTAAGTTATGAATTTTGTTTTTTCATCTTTCGTTAAACTTACAGAACTATCTAGTTCAGGTTTAGAATTACTTTCTCTTTCAAAAATTCTTCTAGCAGACCCATTTTGATATAATTCATAAAGCCATTCTCCAGTAATCCACCTTTCTGCCAATCGAGCAGTAAACCCATATGCATAGAATTTCCCATCGATTTCCATTTGAATTTCAAAAATACTGTCTCTCTGCTCGTTCTCTTCATTATTCTTGCAAAAATATTTGGCACAAGAAACAGGTAATCCATTTTCTACTGTAAATTTGAAAAACTTAAAAAACTCTATCAAGTTACTTTTTCCCGCAGCATTAGCCCCATAAACTGTCGAATGTTTTAACAATCGTGTAGAACTACCAACTTTTACACGGTGATCAACTTTTGTTCGTATTTTTGTTGATGAAATCATTGTTAATTCAGCTTCCTTGTTGAAGGATTTAAAATTCCCTACAGTTATTTTCGTCAACATGATAATCACGCTCCTTTTATTGATAGATAGATTTATTATACTTTTTATATAACCCGAAGTCAACCGCGGATTTATTATTTGGAGATTTTTTCTCTTTATAACTGTTTTCTTTTTGCATTTTGCCATTATTGTTTGTAATAATCGCATCTATACCGTTAATGGCCGGATCGTGGTTTTAATTCCACAAATGCAGGCGGCGGGCGGGCTTTGTATGCTTGGACTTCTTCGAACCATTTCTGATAGCGCATACTTTGCTTTAACTATAAATGCTAATCTAAAAGTGAGCCATTGAGGGTGCGGACGTTTTCTTGGACTAAGCAATCAATCCAAGGAAACATCCGCACCCTCCTTGACCGATTTTTCGGTTGACGAATACAGCATGAGTGTTACAAATTAACTATACTAGGACAACCTTAATGATGAGATGTAAAACCTCTAGAAAAGTTTTAGTATCCTTGCTATAATACTTTCCATAGATATCCTTCAACACTTCCTCATTTTTTGAATAGAACGAGGATATCATAACGTAGCACATACAACGCTTATATTATTAAAAATTATATACACGGAGAACTAATATGACTATGAAGATTTGTCCATCCTGCGGAATGCAGATTGCAACAGAATCATCCTTTTGTCCAAATTGTGGCGCGAGGCAAAATACACAGACCAGTTACGAATCAAATTATTATTCACATCCTCAACGAATGTCAACAAATAAAATACTTAGTATTGTCGCACTTGTGATTTCAATTATCAGTATTTTTTTGGGTGGTCTTCTTGCAGAAATCGCTGCAATCATTATTGCCTCTATTGTGTTAAATTCTCAAGACCAATCTGAACCGGAAGTAATCACTATGTCAAAGATTGCTTTAATCATGAGCATTGTGTTTATCATCATTCGAATTGTATTAGTGATTATTTTGGGCGGAATCGCCGCTCTGTTTTATCTATAATTCTTACGTTCTTTTGAGGTGTGGTACTACAACTTTGGGGACACAGGACTATTCGCTAACCCCCGTCCCCAATGGACCATCACTTAAATGTAAACATCCTATAATTTGCGCTTTTCTCATTATCATGCGCACCAATCATAAACGGAGCATAACATACCACCACAGTATCAAACTTATTATCAACTATGTACTTGCGAAGATCAAATTTTTGAAGATTATAGTCGCGCAAGATTACCGAATTTCCGCTATGAACTCCCAATGACAGAAATGGAAGCGTCGCATGTCCAAACGAATCACAAATAAAAAGTACATTTCCCTTTTTCACATTATGATTTTCGAATTTATATCTATGATATGCATAGTGCCAGCTTGTTTCATCATAGATGTTTTTGTCTTGATTAAAGGTACTCTCGCTTATGAAATAACTGAAATCACCCTTAATTTTTCCATCACTTGTCGAAAAAGTATAGCTGGTATCAAACTTTGGCGTAACTTTCGTATAGTCATCCAATCCAACATAAGCGGCTGATACTTTTTTCCCCTGTTCTCCTAACCAACAGTTTTCCCAAGTCGTAAAGTCATAGTTCTCTTTATCATAAATGGATGTATCAATGGAATATCCACAGTATTGATTAAGCCCCTCTGCAATATACTTCGTTGCCCAAAGTCCTGCCGGCACGGTCCAATGATGATCAGTACGATAAAACAAATCCTTCACATCCAAACCATCCGCAATCAGATTCTTTCTCAAATCAATATTGGCTATTCCGGCTTCATCAAGTCGAGACAAAAAGTAATCTGCATTGCGATTACAATATGATTCAATCCCAAATTGTTCAGCAAACAATGAATCATCCAAATACTTTGTCGGTGTACTCACGTATAAGAGGTTTATATTATGTTCGGACAAGAATGAATTAAAATCCTTTATCTCTTTCAGTTCATAATCCGTTGATGTCTTCGGTGACGAAGATACAATATAATCTCCATCCATCACATATATATTATTTCCACTATAATAGCTTCTGATATTTAACCCCCGAAGAAGCGAACCATTCATATCAAACAATTGTCGCTTTCCAAACAGCTCTGATGAAAAATCAGATTCTATCGTAGTCATGGTAATCGCATCATCTGCATCCAATTTATTCGCATCCTGCTTCACATATTCACTGTATTTCGCGATTTGCAAATAAGCTCCATTTTTCAGGAAACCAACTATAAGCAAAATGCAAAAGAAAACCGCAAGGCATTTTTTCATTCGTAAATTCTCTGTCATTTCGCCACCTCCCTAAAAATTCGCATATGCAAACGGATTATTCAAACCAGAAAGCACGAGCGAAATCGACCAAATAAAAGCAAACACGATTATCAGTCCAACAATCACTTCTGCCACTAATTTTGCAATCGTATGATTATCTGTCTTTTTAAATATCATCGGGACAATCGGCATACTTAAAAGAACTGCAACGACAATGAACACCCAATATTCCTTCATCAGGAAACACATTCTTTTGTTGGTAAGCTCATTATAATTACATATAAACAGTCTTTTGACAAATGAAAGTGCGCTTCTTATGTTTGTTGAACGGAATAAAATCCATTGGATGTTGATAAACAATATCGAGATGATTCTCCAGATAATTTTTCCAAATTTTGTCTTAAAACGGTCAGGCCAGCCGGTCATCTTTTCAAACGAAATCAAAACAAAATAGCCTAATCCCCACGCAATGAAAGTCCAATTTGCGCCGTGCCAAATTCCTGTCAAAAGCCATACTACAAACAGATTGAAATAAACCATGCAGGCATGCTTGGTTCTTGATCCGCCTAATGGAATATAGACATAATCACGGAACCATTCACTGAGCGAAATGTGCCATCTGCGCCAGAATTTCGAAACTGATTCTGTGATATATGGATAGATAAAGTTTTCCCGACATGGATATCCAAACATTTCTGAAATTCCAATTGCCATATCTGAATATCCGGAAAAATCAAAGAATAATTGAAGCGAAAAACAAATAGATCCCAGCCAAGCATAGCCGGTCGTGAAATTTTCCATCGGAGTTGCATAGACTTCATCTACAATCTTTGCAAGCATATTCGCGAGCAAAATCTTTTTGCTGAAGCCAATCATAAAGCGATAAACTCCATCAGAGAACAAACGCCCCCCCATGTATCTTCTGCCTTCCATTTCAGTCATTTCACAGTTCATTTCTCCATACCGATTCAAAGGACCCGACTGAATCTGTGCGAAGAATGAAAGATATAAGGCATCATGCACCAGTCTATCATTTAAATCAATTGTTTCTTTATAAGTGTCCACAATGTAGGAAATTGCCTTAAATGTAAAAAATGAAATGCCAAGCGGAAGCGCAAGATTTCGCATCTGAATATCACTGCCGGAAACACGATTCCAAGTATCGATTGCAAAATCGAAATACTTGTAATAAAAAAGTGGAATAAGGTTTACACAAATTCCAAGAATTAACAACAAAACTCTAGCTACTTTATGTGAAGCTGATGACAAAACGCGTCCAACGCACACTGTTGCAGCTGTAAGAATTACAAATAACACCAGATATTTTAAAGACCCTAATGCATAGAAAGCCAAACTTGCAGCCAAAAGAACATATTCCTTTGCCCTGTCATTTGCAAGATAATATATGCATAATAATATTGGCAGAAATACAAATAAAAAACTTAAACTTGTAAAACTCATCTTTATTAGAACCTTTCCAGCAATTGCTATCCTCAGCCATTATTCCATCTCAACCCGGATAAACTCTTCCATATGATCCATTCGATAGCACATTTCTTCTTTATCCTTGAACTTTATTATTGCGGCGCCCATACCGCATCCACCGTTATTGAATCACTTAACCGCAGTTCCTTTTTCAACGAACATATCAAATCTTATGATATCTAGATTAAGTACACCCTGCCTGTAGCCTACAGCCGAAATAAATTTCTGTATTTCATCATATACTTTCTGTCTCAACGAATCATCAAGCACATGAGGATAACTTTCTCCGATGGGAACAAGCGGATTGCAAAGTCGATCTCGATTACCGTTTAGTAGTCCGGCAAAAACAAGCTTACCTTCTAACGCAAATTCTTCACCTGATATATGATATACTTTCTTTTCTATAAAAGACTCTATAACCAAATTCCCTGAGCGGCTAGACTGACATGCGGTTTCCCACGCCTCATCGAATTCTTCTGCTTTATATACTTTACTTACGCCTTTGCTTCCTGAAGCATCCACAGGTTTTATTACAACAGGTTTTTCAATTGATTCAAAAAAAGCCCGCGCATCCTCTTTCTCTTCAGATGTAAATCCCTTTGCTTCTGGTACTCGTAAGCCATTTTCTCTCATTACGGCTCTGGTTTTGTTTTATTGCGTCATAATCACAACTGTCTCTAGAGGATTTCCCGGTAAGCCCATCTCTTCTGCAACATATGCTACAGTTTCCGCTGACACATCTGACGCATAAGTCATAATTTCATCTATCTTTAACTCTTTCGCCAATTCCAATACACTTTCTTTATCAATGGTGCTTACATTATGATATTCATCGGAATATTTATACCTCGGATTATCCTATTATATTATTTGCAAGCGAATAATATCCACGATTTCCTCTTGCTTTTCTTTCAAGAAAAAGTGTCCACCAGCGAAATTATAAAAACAAATTTCCTTCGAATTGTATTTTCCCCAATGGAAAATATTCTCAAACGGGGTATCTTCTTCTGTATAAAAAATAGTCATATCAACACCAAAATCCTCGAAGATTCCATTCCACTCATATGACGCAAGTAATCCATAATCAGAACGAATCAGAGTAAGATACGGTTTAAGGAATCTCGGATTATTCAAAAGTCGTTCATCGATCCCACCTAGTTTAATCATTTCCTCAAGGAACTCTTCATCCGAGAATTTTGCAAAATCATTTCCTCGGAACAAAATATCAGGCGGTTCATGTGCAGCTAAAAAAATGTGTTCCACACGATTCCGCATTGTTTCATCCATTAATCGAGTAACAATATCATAAACTACTAAAGCACCCATGCTGTAACCAAATAGTATGATTTTGTCGTCATTCCCGCGTTTACAGTTATCACATATTCGAGCATAAACATCCCGCGCCAGCTGATCAAAATTATCGTATTTTACTTCTCTTCCTCTTCGGCCGTGACCGGCATATTCTAATGGAATCACTTCAACATTTGTCTCTTGAAACGCATCTTTCAATCCAGAAAAGTATTTCGCCGTGCCTCCTGCATAAGGGATACAAAATAATTTATACTGACTCATTTCTAACTACTCTTCCTCAATATTTATTAAATCATGCACAACATATTGCGGAACATTATTCGAAGTATAAAAGCGAGCGATATAATCTCCTACCAATCCGACACAGAATAAAACAACCATTGTTGAGACAAATATGCTCAATAATATAAACCATGGTAAAACTGCTTTTTGCAAGACTGCTTCAACAATTAAAACTACAAACATTACACACGCTACAATGCCATTTATACCAGATAACAGATATGCCAGTCTCATTGGCACAATCGAATATGCCAAGCATCCGTCAACCAGAAGTTTAAATGATTTTCTAAATGTATATCCGGATTTACCAACTTCACGCTCACGTTCTTCCATTTCAACCATTGCGATATTATTTGTAATTCGCAAAGTCAAGGAATCCAGTTTGGTTCTCGGATTATGAAATTTAATTATTTCATCACACACAAAACGCTTCCGTGCGATAAAATTCGAAAATACGATTTCCTTCTTCTTCCCGTCTAAAATCTCAGAAAGTTTTCGATTTACATTGCTTCCAATATTCTTTATCAGGCTCTGTTTCTTAATCGGATAAGCCGCAATCGCAATATCATATCCATGATTAAGTGGCTCTATCAAATCCCAGAGACGGTCAATCGGACATTGACCATCATCATCCAGACAAATTATAATATCACCAGTTGCGTAGTGAAATCCTGCAATCTGTGCAATAGGCTTTCCACCATTTTTTGCAAGATTCACAGCCTTCAGCCGCTTGTGATGCTCACACAATCTTTTTAACACGCTCCAAAGGGAATCCGGCGATTGATCATTTACTGCAACAATTTCATAATCAAAGTCCGGTCGCTCACTCATCTTGTGCTCAAGTTCGTCAACCACATTTGAAATTGTATTTTCGCTCCGATAGCACGGAATAACAAAACTCAGTTTCATTTTTTACTCCAAATATATATATCTGACGGGTCAGAAAAATTCGCTTGTAAGGCAGAATAGAGATTCATAACAGCTACATTCACCGATGAAATCCATCCAATTAATTTTGTTCCGCCTTTTTCATGTAGTTCTTTTACAAGTGAACCATACAATGATAATGCAGCTCCTAACATACGATATTTTTCATCCACTGCAGCCAGTTTAATTTCATAGATTCCCGGCTCAATCTCCGCGATTCCGGCAAAACCAATCATTTTTTCTTTGTACAGTACCACATAATAATCGCTGATTTCTTCCATTCTTTGACGAATAATTTGATTGGCAAGTTCATTATTGTATTCTTTCTCTACATGAAATCGACGATCAACCGGGAATGATTTTGTTGCCAAATCATAAATTTCTTCCAGATACTCATCACTCTTTATGATACTTTGGCGTAGTTTCCCATCTAGGTAGGATACATCTTTCTTAATATTGATACTTGCCTTCAACATACGATCAGCTCTAAAAAAACCCTGATTTTCAAGTGCTTTCTGATATTCTAGTTGTGCAGGTACTTTTACTCTGAGATAGTCACATAAATTTGTGTCAATGCTTTGGGCGTCCTTGATATTATCAATTTCTATATTTCTCAATTTAAACCCATTGATTACTTCATCAACAGTCATCATAAACTATTCTCCAATTCCGTATACATAATTTTCCCGGATGAATTGCGCGGAATTTCATTTACAACATAAACTTTCATTCCAAAACGAGGGATATTCGTATTATTTAAAAGCACTTCTTCAGCTTTTGTTTTATCCGCATCTTGTAATACGCAAACTTTAAGATTATCATCTTTACCGCAAGCAACCGCATCCACGCCTTTTTGTTTTAAAATCTTTTCAACCTCGTCTAGGTTGATTCGATTTCCATAGATTTTTAAAAAGCGTTTCTTTCGACCTACAATATAGAAATACCCCTCTTTGTCATATTTTGCCACATCACCCGTATGCAAAACATTTCCATTATCATAGCCAAGATTTAAATCTGCAAAACTTTGTGCATATCCCATCGTCACATTTTCACCTTGATAAATCAGCTCTCCTGCGATTTCCGGTTCTGAAATAACATTCTCGTTTTCATCAATCAGCCAAAATTTTCCATTTGGAATAGCAATTCCAATGCTGCCAATCTTTTCCAAAGTTTTTTGTGGCGGTAAATATGACATTCGCGCAGTCGCCTCTGTCTGCCCATACATAACAACAAAATCGATATTATGATCAGCACAGCCTTCCGCAAACTCTTTGTGCAAATCAACTCCGAGTCGTCCCCCCGCCTGTGTCAAATATCGTAATGAATCAATATCTTTGTTAAAGAAATGAACCCGTTTTAACATTTCATAGGTATATGGTACTCCACCAAAGGTTGTAACTTTATGTTCCGCAATCAATGACCAAAATTTCTTTTGCATTGGAGTAGCATTTGTTAATACAAGCGTTGCACGCTGTGCAATATGCGTATTGATAATTGATAATCCATATGTGTAATGCATTGGAAGCGTAGTCAATGCGCAATCCGAATCCGTAATGTTAAGATATGTAACAATTGAATCTGTATTGCTTTGAATATTCTTATAAGATTGTCTAACCAGTTTCGGGCTTCCTGTACTTCCGGACGTTGTAAGTAAAACCCCAAGCTCTTCATGTATTGGATAATCTATATCTTCTTGATTCATTCGCAAATTATATCGTTCAAATGAATCAGCCTTATGATATCCATTCAATTCTTCGCTGCGGTTGTCCCAAAAATAAAAAGGTTTATATAAATCTATTAATTGTGCTAATAACTCGTTTTCAATATGTTCATTTATTAAAACAACCGGTATCTGAGCTCGCAATAAAGACAAATATATTGCTACCGATTCTATCGTATTTGTGCAAACCAAAAAAGCCAGCTTGCGGTTATCATACTTCTTGATTAGCTGATTAACCATCTCCTCCAGTTGCCCATACTTAATTTGCTTTTCATCCTCGATGAGTGCAACCTTATCGCTGGCCTCCGAAAAGTCTTTCCAGAATTCCATGTACAATTCTCCTTGCGAATTATATTAGTCGAAATTGACTCCGTATTTTTTTAAGATATCTTTTCCGCCTTCGTACGATTCGAAATTCATCAAATCATCATCATCTAATGTGATATCAAATGCCTCTTCCAATTCTGCAAGTAAATTCATATGTCCAATCGAGTCCCATGCATCAACATTCTCATTGATAAACGATTCATTCAAAGCACTCTTTTCTACGCCAAAGGTTTCCATAAAAATCTCATCATACTGTTCTAAATTATTCATTACTATATCTCCTTTTTCTTACTTTTCAATCAATTCTACCATACCGGCAGCTTTATTGTACAGAAAACATACATTTTTGTGATACAAAACCTCGGTGGTCGGGGCTTTTTCATTGATTAATACAAAATGTTTTTTTCTAAGTTCATCTTTTGCAGCATCAATATCATCCACTTCATAACAGATGTGATACGGAATTGCATCACTGTAATTTCCCGCATTTCCTTTCAGAATAAAATCTAAAGGAGATGGTTTTGTTTCATCAAGCAGTTCTATAAGTTCTATCATGACATCATCAATTCCATTGTCCATAAACAGAATTTTAATATTTCTTTCATAGTCCAATTGAATTTCCTGATTTCCAGCTTTTGGTGATACTCTATATCCCAAATCCAAATATTTCTTTTTCGACTTTTCGATATTTTTGGTATATACACCTATGTGATGTATTTTCATTTCTATTTCCTCCTTGATAGAAATATTCTTAAACTTGTACTTTTTATTCTCTTTAACGGTTCGTGTTTCTCCGGAGTAAAAACATCATATTCGTTGGTATCCTTTGATATAAATATCCCCGCTCCCACAAATGTATAATTTGCAAGCACAGTTCCATTATTTACCGATGAGTTAACTCCACAAAAACAATTATTCCTAATTTCAGAAAAACCTGCTGCCGAAAATCCCGATGCAATATAATTTGCATGCCCTACTACCACATCATGCGAGAGTGATACTTGTGAACAAAAAACATTACAATTACCAATCTCAACCCCTTTAGAAATAGACACAAAAGGTAAAATAATATTTCCATTCCCCATTTTCGCTTTTGGAGAAATCACTGCAGTTGAATGAATAATATTTTCAAGCTCATATCCAAGCTCTACTAAAAGATTATATTTTTCCAAACGATATTTATACATTTTCTGTCCGACAAACCCTATAACAAAGCTGACCTCATCTTTATTAAAGATTTCGTTCACGTCCTCAAACGCATACACTGGTTTGCCATTATATTCATCATTATCAAGGTATTTTCGGTCTACTACATATGCTCGAATGGTGCGATTCATATCATTCTCAATAAAATCAGCAATCCAGTCTGCAAAATCACCGGTTCCTACCATCACTATATCTTTTTGCATTTTACATTTTCTCCATCATAATTTTATTTACAAGCTCAACAATATGGTTCATATCATTTTCATCATATCTTTGATCTATTGGTAAACACAAGCAGTTCTTTGACATGCGGAATTCTACTCTTCCTTCAAATTCCGGAACAATGAGCTCTTTCCACAGAGTAGGAACATATATCTGCTTGTCAATTACCTTGCGTCGATAATCTTCATTCAAAAGTAGTGGATAACAGTATCCCACTCCATCTGACATATTCCATGGAATCTTCTGGACATTGTGAAAAGCCTCATGAAGTAAGTTAAAATTTTTTTTACGCTTTTCTATTATCATTTGATAATTAGCATTTTTCAAAATAGCCTGTGTAAGTTTTGACATCCCTGTAGTTTCAGAAAAAAGCAATTCTCCGCATTTTAAACTTTCCTGATAAACTGCATTCGTGCCACACTCAACAGATTTATAAACCGGGCCAAACAAATCAATCGAAGATCCTGGTTCTACTTGCAGTTGCTTTTGTTCTTTAGCAATCAGATAAGCCCCATCACTTACACCAACAAACTTTCTACATGAATAGATATTATAGATACCCTCTTTGATAACTGGCTCACAGAAAAATGCCTGCGCATTATCTATAATAACATTCATTTTTCCTTCTACCCATTCGTGCATTCGCTTATCCATTAGGCCATAATAATTCACAACAATGACCACATCATCCTCTGTTAATATGCAATCAATCATTGGAATTAAATTCTCATCAAGATAATATGGCACAATGTCGTATTCATCAGTAAACTTTTCACGTAGCATTTGCCAAACAAGTGGGCAGTAAAAATAAGGTGCCCACAATCTTTTTGCCGAAATACTTTTTAGCGCAGCAATTAAAGCAGTAGTTCCAGAATTATATCGCGAAATGTATTCCGAAGGTATATTGTCAAAATACTCCCCCGTATCATTTAGTTCCAGCGGCAAAAAACCACCATATTCCTTATTCGTTTCTTGCATTTCTCGTCTTCCTTATTACCACAAACATTAAAAACATCATTATTCCGCTTAAAGAAATATATGCTCCGACTTCACAAACCCGGTTACTGTATTTCATCAGAATCTCATGTTTTCCTTTTCCTATATCAATACCTGTCCAACAATAATCAGCAACATAGGTTTCGACTTTCTCCCCGTCTATATAAACAGACCAATATTTATTATACGGTATTGACAGTAAAAGCGTTCCCTCTTCATTTGTATCAATGGAAGCTGAGATTTTGTCTGTTTCTACTTTTTCTTGATAAGTCCGATTCTCCGACTCATTTTCTTTATCCGTACCTATATTTCGTTTCACTGCATAGACGGAAATCTTACTAACTGAATATTCCCCCGGTACCAGAAAAGAAAGCTTGCACTTAGTCAATGTATTTTTATAATTGCTTCCAATGTAAAAAAGATAATTTTGGTAGTTCTCTGTTTTATACTTATCCTGAGAATTCAATAACCAAATGTTTCCCTTAGCTTTTTTAGTTTTATAACCCATTGACACCGAGCTATTGCTTACCAAATCCGGAGAAATACCTTCTAGTGACACATATATTTCACTGTATTGCGGTGATTCGAATAAGAGAGATATATAATCATCTGCTCGATTTACATTTATGATTCCATCCTTTATGAATGTCTTCGTGGAATTACTTTGCACGGTATAATTAAGTTCCACAATATTCGAAGTCACATTTTTCGTGTCTACCATTGATAATTTAGCATTTTCCACTATTACTGCATCTTTCAGAATCTCCTGCTTTTCCAAAGCCGATAGGTTTGAAATTTCAGTCTCACGAACAGTTTCGGTATATACTTTGCCAAGCGAAACATCCTTTGTATTTTTATATACCAACACCTGGGTACCATCATCACGCTTGTATCGATCCATTAATTTAAAGCCATACGGTATGCTTCTATATTTGCTTGTCGTCACAAAATATTTGACACCTGCTAAATTGTCTAAAACAGATCTTGAGTTAAATCCAAAAAAATTACCGATGGTAAGTTGCTCAGAATTAGCCAATTCTGAACTGCATTTTAGCAATTCCGCATCCATAACGGAATCATACAAAGTGACTCCTTTCGCATCATGTATCTTTTGCGCATTTGCCGTAGCCTGCCTAATTGATTCCGCTTCGATTCGATAGAAACTATCATCATCTATTATATTCTTGGCTGAATACAAACTGTTATCCATGGCTTTGGTCCACTGGCCAGTTTCCAAAAATTGCGATGCAAATTTGCCACATATAGGGTTATAAATCAAATTACCCAACAGCACCACACTTACCAACACTATAGAAGTATAATGAGCTATATTTTTATTCAACCAATTAATCACAAAATATAATATAAGAGTAATTAGCCAAACAATGTATCCTATACATGTTGATAGTTCGCGAACCGAATCGCTTAAAAGGAGCACAACGCCCCACACAACAGAAATCACCGCCCCTATTATGCAAACCAACTTGCAATGCTCTTTGAAATATGGCAATGTCTTTGTCAAAATATATGCTAATAACAATGTAAATCCATAACACCAACGATTTACTAGAGAATTAAATCCGCTAAAAATATAAGCTCCCAAAGGAACAAATAAAAGTATGATGCTTACAATGAATAGTATTTTTAGTAATAAAAAACTTTTTCCTTTGGTTCGAAAGAGTACTATCAAAGCAAGTATTATAACTGGCGTAATTGCATATAACATATAATACTGCGCGTAGCCACTTGTTGTATATGGAGAAAACAATCGCGTAAGCGTCGTAATAATCCATGATTTCCCATAGTAAAACAAATTTACAGCCGGCAAAACTCCTTCTCCGGTTCTACTGGAAGACAGCAATTTTGCAATTTTTGTTGCAAGCGAAACTGCAGCCATCAAACAACCTAACAGATAGTAGCCAACAAAACGCCCCAAGTCACTAACGCAAGCAACTAATTTCCGTCGATGAACTCCCCAATAAACTAACACAAATAGTGCAATAAAAATCGAGCTCATATACAAGAAGTAATATTCTGTCCATGCTTGATAAAAAACAGCCACTATAAAGAGTATCGGGGATTTATGATTCAACACCATATGCGTTCCAACTATCAAAATTGGCAATAACACAACCGGAATTAAAAACATATAATGTCTCACACCATAATATAGTGTAAAACCATTAAATGCATATAGTAATGCTCCTGGAATAACATATTTTCGCTCATTTTTAAAATAGAACGCCATAATTCCAAAACTAATACCGGAAAGATATAATCGAATAAGGATAATAAGAGAAAATGTCAATTCAATATTTCGTCTGCCTAATAACACCCCCAAATATTCCCATATTCCAGTAAAATATTTTGTCGAAATATCAGTTCCTAATCCGGCATTATAACTATATTGTGGTAACGATTGAAAATTACCTGAAAACAAACCCTTAAAAAAATCAATGATGTTTGTATATAACTCATACAAATTTGGCAAATACTGTCCGCTTGCATCACTATTCCAAATAAGTGTGCGCGAATCAATTATAAACTGAAGGAAAATAAATATCGACGCAAATACAAATAATACAGAATAGGTAATCAAGAAATATCTGAATTTACCATTGTCCTTTTCTGACCATTTGTCTCTCATCCATCGAATTCCACTAAAAATTCTATTCATCAAGTGCACCTATCTGCCCAAAAGCGCTTTCGCACAATCTGTTTGTGCCATTTTATTTTCTTTTATCACACAATACCCAAATCGCGTTCCACTATCAACCACTTCGTGATTAAAATCGCTTGCAGATTCATATTTGACTACGCATTCCGAATATTTCAGACAAAATCTTTCCAAATCTTGTGCATCATTCTGATTCATAATAAATCGCACTGCTGCGGTATGTGTTTCACCCGGCTTTGGTCTCTGTGGTTCACAGCCTAACGCAACATCAATGACCGCTTTTACAAAGTCATATCCTGTTGAAAGTTGAACCAAATCACTTCCAATAAAATCACCTCCCATACGGCCTCCAATTTCAATCAAACGAATTGTTTCGTCTGAATCAATCTTTAGCTCTGTATGCGAAGCCCCAAATTCTATTCCCAGGCTTGACAACGCATGGTCTACAACCTGCTTCACTTTTGTTAAAAGCTCATCGGACACATCAGCCGGCTGAATATGACCCGTCTCTATAAAGTGCGGAGCTCCCGTCGTATACTTTTTCGTGAGTGCCAAGAACTGATGCTTGCCTTTCCACGAAATATATTCAACACTATATTCATCTCCCTCTGCATATTCTTCTACCAAAACATGCTGATCGAATCCTTCTGCTTTTGCGACAGCAATCGCTGACTCCAATTCATCCCCACTATATATCTTTGTAATTCCACGGCTTCCGGAACGGTCAACCGGTTTTACAATTGCTGGATAAGTCAATGGACATTTCATAGCCTCAGCAACATCTGACACCCAATAGCTTCTCGGTGAAGGATCATTACATTCTTCAAATCGCTGTCTCATCAAATGTTTATTGGTAGACACCTCCGTGCAAGCCAGACTATTTGAAGTCAATCCCATCGCCTGAGCAACAAAGTTTACGGTAATCATCGCCAAATCAGATGCTATACTGCAAATTCCATCGATATTAATTTCTCTACATTTTTCCAGAATTTGTTCTTTTTCAACAATGCTAATCGGATAAAAATAATCCGCTAATGACTCTCCTACATCATTGGCAGCCCATGCAAATACATGAGTCTCAATTCCCATTTCTTTTGCTTTCAAAATTAGTGGAGCTTGCAAATAGGATGCACCGATAATTGCCAATTTCAACCCTTTATACTGCATAGAATTCTTTCACCTTTTCACATACAAATTCTATCTCATCCTTCTTCAGTCCATAATACATCGGCATGCGTAAGAGTCTCTCGCTTTCTTTGGTCGTATATACATCTTCGCCATGGAAACGACCGAACTTTTCTCCTGCCGGAGCAGAATGAAGCGGGATATAGTGGAAAGAAGCTGTAATATCATTTTCTTTTAAGAATGCGGAAAGTGCAGTTCTTTCTTCCAAATCTTTTGCTTTGATATAAAACATATGCGCATTGTGCTCACAGCCTTCCGGAATGACAGGAAGCTCGATTTTGCCCTGCTGTGCCAACGGACTCAGCAACTCATAATAATAGTTCCAGCTATTCATACGATTGTTCTGAATCTCATGGATATTTTCCAGCTGCGCATACAGATATGCCGCATTCAGTTCACTCGGCAAATAGCTTGATCCGGCATCGACCCAGGTATATTTGTCAATCTGTCCACGGAAAAATTTCGCGCGGTTGGTTCCCTTTTCACGGACAATCTCCGCACGCTCTACATTTTTCTGATCACGAATCAGAAGTGCTCCACCTTCACCCATTGAGAGGTTCTTGGTCTCATGGAATGAAAAGCATCCATAGTCACCCATTGTTCCAAGTGACTTTCCCTTATATTTGCTATCAACACCTTGCGCTGCATCTTCGATGACAAGCAGATTATGACACTTTGCAATCTCCATAATTTTGTCCATCTCACAGGATACACCCGCATAATGTACCGGTACGATTGCCTTGGTTTTCTCTGTAATTGCATCTTCAATCAAATTTTCGTCGATATTCATGGTATCCGGACGAATATCCACAAATACTGCTTTGGCCCCACGAAGTACAAATGCATCTGCCGTCGATACAAATGTATAGCTTGGCATAATCACTTCATCACCCGGCTGGATATCCGCAAGAATTGCTGCCATTTCTGTAGCATGGGTACATGAAGTCGTAAGCAGTGCTTTTGTTGTCCCTGTATATTCTTCTAAAAAAGCATTACACTTCTTTGTAAAAGCTCCATCTCCGCAAATCTTTTTGCTTGCGATAGCTTCCTTGATATATTCCTCTTCTTTTCCGACATATGGCGGGATATTAAATGGAATCATTTTCTCTCTCCTCTGTTTCCATACATTTTTTCATAATAATTCTGGTATTCACCGGAGATAATCTCCTCCCACCAGTCTTTGTGCTCCAGATACCACTGAATGGTCTTCTTGATGCCGTCTGCGAACTTGGTCTCCGGCAACCATCCAAGGTCATTGTGAATCTTTGTTGGATCGATGGCATAGCGCATATCATGTCCCTTACGATCAGCCACGAACTGAATCAGCGATTCCGGCTTGCCGAGCTCTTTGCAGATGAGCTTAACGATGTCGAGGTTTGTCATCTCATTATGTCCACCGACATTGTAAACCTCTCCAACCGTACCTTTATGAATAATCAAATCAATTGCCTTGCAATGGTCCTCTACATACAGCCAGTCGCGCACATTCTCGCCTGTGCCGTAGACCGGCAATGCCTTGTCGTTCAATGCATTTGCAATCATAAGTGGAATCAATTTTTCCGGGAAATGATATGGTCCATAATTGTTCGAGCAACGGCTGATGGTAACCGGCAGTCCATAGGTTCTGTGATATGCAAGCACGAGCAAATCCGCACCTGCCTTTGAAGAACTATACGGACTTGAAGTATGAATCGGTGTCTCCTCGGTAAAGAACAGGTCCGGGCGATCCAAAGGCAAATCTCCGTATACTTCGTCTGTAGAAACCTGATGATATCTCTGGATGCCGTATTTGCGACATGCATCCATGAGTACAGATGTTCCGATGATATTCGTCTGCAAGAAAATCTCCGGATCCTCGATGGAACGGTCTACATGCGACTCTGCAGCAAAGTTTACCACGATGTCCGGATGTTCTTCCTCAAACAGCTGATAGACTGCTTCACGATCTGCAATAGATGCCTTTACAAAACGGAAATTTGGTTTGTCCATCACAGACTTTAATGTGCTTAAATTACCTGCATACGTTAATGCATCCAGACATACCAATCGGTAGTCCGGATGCTTGTCCATCATATGAAAAATAAAATTGCTTCCAATAAATCCGGCTCCGCCGGTTACTATAATTGTCATATTACTTCTTCTCTCTCTCAGTAAATTCTGAACTGAACACACGTCCTTTTGCAACAGTTCTCAAATATTTGCCATATGGTGATTTACCATATAGTTTTGCTGCAGCTTGTAACTCATCAAGGCTAATCCAACCATATCTGTACGCAATCTCTTCCGGTGCAGAAATCTTAATTCCTTGACGCTTTTCAACCATATATACAAACTCAGCAGCTTCTAGCAAACTATTGGTCGTGCCAGTATCAAGCCACGCAAACCCACGGCCAAGAATCCGCACATCCAAACGCTCTTTCTTCAGATAACGCGCATTTAAGGATGTAATCTCTAGTTCACCGCGAGCAGAAGGCTTAATCTTCTTTGCAGCCTTTGCGACCCCCTTCGGATAGAAATATAATCCGGTTACTGCATAATTACTTTTCGGTTGCTTTGGCTTCTCTTCGATGGAGAGCGCTTTGAAATTCTCATCGAATTCTACGACTCCAAATCGCTCCGGATCCTCTACATAGTATCCAAATACTGTTGCGAATCCGTTCTCTGCTTTCTCTGCAGCATCTCGTAAATATTTCGAGAATCCACTGCCATAGAAAATATTATCGCCGAGAATCATGGCGCACTCATCGTCGCCAATAAATTCCTCTCCAATTATGAATGCTTGTGCAAGTCCGTCTGGGGATTCCTGAACCGCATAACTGAGTTCAATACCGAAGTGCTTTCCATCCCCTAACAAATTCTGAAAACGTGGTGTATCCTCAGGTGTGGATATAATCAAAATTTCTCGGATACCTGCCAACATTAATGTGGACAGGGGATAATAAATCATCGGCTTGTCATATACCGGCAACAACTGTTTGGATGTTACCAATGTAAGTGGATAAAGCCTGGTACCGGCTCCACCTGCTAAAATAATCCCTTTCATACCAAATCCTCTCGGTTACAAACAAGTCATATAGACTGATAATCGTATATTTCATTATATCACATCGCATTTATTATTGCATCTACTGGTTCTCATACTGAATCTGCATTTCTTTCCTTAGCGGATATCTCGACAATACTTTTCCATCTATTTTCTCATCAAATAGCTTCACTGCAGTAATCTGTGAATTCTCGTAGGTCTTGTAATAATAAATGCATTTATCCATATTGCAGCATGATGAGTATATTGTGATTTCGTATTGATTATCTCCAAGATGAACACATCCTCTCTGCTGTTCTACCGAACCAAGAATATGAAAAAACTGGCTGACGCTCTCTGCCTCTGAGCTACCGGAAACAGAATTCATCCTGGTAAAAGCAACTTTAGCAAAACGCGAAGAAGATGAGAGATCTCCCGGCAAACCAATTGCCCCCATTCCACGACTATAGTCATCCAGCTTCAGGCTTCTGGCAAATGAATTCTTGGCTGGTTCTGGGGAGAGATTCATATAATTATTTAAGGAAAATAATTGCTTGTCAAATGTCGGATTGTTTGTCATAACGCCTACGGGATTCTCGTATACCTTCAAACGGATAATTGCGAGGCGTAATTGTCACCTCTTCACGATATGAAAATTCCAAATCCAGATTACGACCAAAATAATGGTCTTTTGTTGAATAAGTTATTGCTGTACACATATCCTAATGATCTCCTTGTATTTTGCTGCTCCCCAATGGATAAAAGCATCTGCGCCAAGTATTACGAGCAAAATAAAAATTGTCCACAAAAATGCATATCTGTCCGGCAGACTTATCGCCGGAGCAATTTTTATTTTAAATATTGCATAAAATATCTTCGCACAATAATAACTGACGATTCTATGTAACCCTAGCAAAACCATAGTGTGTTTACCAACATACGCTAATGCTGTTCCAGGCCAATGATTTGCTAAGAGTGAACTTCCAAATACAATTGCAATGGATCCGACGATTGCTGCAAACATAAAGATGAACAGATCATCTCCAAATCCACCTGTCATAAATTCCATAAAACCTAAATATCGAAATGATAACACAAATGTTAATACAACAGCTACTACCGTGATAATACAACGTGTTCCTATAGAAACAGATGGAATCTCAAGTATCTCTTTGCGAAAGCAAATCCCGAGTAATACAAAAAATAATCCCATTGGAATTACGTTGATAAATAAAGGTGCAAACGACCATCCAAACCGTTCCATATATTCCGGCAATCGATAAGCCCCAAATAAAAGTACCTGCATCAAAATAAGTTTTACCCAACTATTCCATTTAGAACATTTACAAACATATAAAAATCCATAAATTAAAACAATGATGTATAACGCCAAAAGAAACCATATTGGTCCCACATGGAAAGTTCTCAACCGTTCCCCAAGAAAAGCTCTTATGATTCGTTTCAATGGATATGTCTTTCTATCAAATACAGCAACAGCCGCAACCGATAATACAAAAAACAGTACATACATCAGACCAAGTCTCTTAGTCTTTTTCCACACATATCTTCCTACGCCACGTATCCCTTCATTATCAACATCCGGTCCTTTTAAAAAAATCCCTGATAAAATAAAAAATAATGGCATATGAAACGAATATATCACTTGTGTAACAGGTGAACGGTAAATAAAAAAATGCCCCATCAGAACAAGGATAATGCCTATTCCCTTTGCTACATCTATAAATTTATATCTTGAATTATAACGTTTCAAAGAAGAATCTCCATTACAATCAATAAAAGAATTTATACACATATATTTTTTCCCCAATTCGATCTACTAACTCAACCCCTTGAAGATTATACTCATCCTCTAGCCAATGAAGCAACGTGATAAAAAGCTTATCATCAGAATCTCTCTGATCTAAATTTTCAAAATTACTTTCACATATAAAATAAACATTATTTCTTTCGAAAATATGTCCATCTAAATGTTCTATCCCAAGGCTTGCCAGTTTTTTTCTATGAAGCGCAGAATTGTATGTCGCGCCCCCCATTCCCATCATATTTTTTAGGCTGTTGGTTGCCAACGGATCTAAATAATTCATGACTCCATTTCTGATATAGATATTATCCTGATGATTCTCTAAATATTCATATACTAATTGATCGGATGCTTTTTTCCGTTTCAATCGGTTTTGATACGACGTCGAAAAATCAACCAAGAGTGAAAAAGTCATAACTATTGCCACAAGGAGCATTCCTATTGTTTGTGCAATCCTACGATTTATCAAATCTTTTTGATAGTAATTCAAATAGAATACAATATTTAACACCATCGAAATAAAAATAACGATAATGAGCGCTCGAAATCGAAGTCTTCCGATTGCATATTGATAACCTACTAGGGCAATACTACCGAACAGATTACATAAGCCGACGAATATACCCATTCTTTTTTTCTGTAGCAAAATAATACCGGTGACCAAAATAGCACTAAGTCCCCACAATATAATTCCACTCCAAAATCTTGGCTGTGCAATAATGGTTCCTATTTTTTCATTGCTCTTTTCAACCCCTGTCTTTTGGCTATTTTGTGTAATAAAAGTCATCGAACTCGTGTTGACCTCATCCGGAAGGAAACACCAGTGTTCCGCCAAATAATAAATATTTTCGTCCCAGCCTACCTGCTTATATACTTCCGGGTTTTCAATGTATGTATCATGTACATAATCTGTAAATGCTACACGTGCAGTACTAAAGGCTAGATATTCTTTTCCGTTGATATGCTCTTGAACGGTGCGATTTAATTCTTTTGCCACACCGCAGCTAATCAAAACACATATCATTACACTACCCAATGATATAACTTTTTTTAATCGTTCTGCCTTTCCACATTGCGTAATTAAGAAGACAATTAATAGCATATCATACGCGAATACACATATCCCAGATTGCTGCCTATGGCAAAATAATAAAATGCTTCCTATCACAAAAAAAAGATATCCTATGATTCTCTTGACATGGGATACTGTAATTGCCGAAAAATATAATACAAATAAAAGTCCTGCCCCCACCACAACAGGTACAATCGTAAAAGCAACATTCTGCACGAAATAGAACAAAAACACCACATCTATTAAAGCTAAGATAATTGCAATTCTGCCATAAGGTACTCGATTACGATTGCCAATATGGATCAAGCCAAAATGTATCATCCATGTGCCGATAAATAGTAAGAATAAGCTATAAAAATACCACCATTGTATCGTTGGGATTAATCGATACATAAAGCTAATCGGGTACGAAATCAGCATATTAATATATTGTTGCACCGGAAAAATAGTGCCTGTGCTCTGACCGGACAAACATGATTGAATTGTTTGATCATCCAAGGTTAAAAAAGCGGGTTCTGATGTCAGGAAACAAATTACATATATTAAACTCGTCAGTCCAAATGCAATTCCCAATTCAATCCATATTGCACTAGCTGCCTTTTTCTTATCCAACTGCCTGATAAATCTAAAACTATAATGAGTTCCATATGCAATCGCATAAGCAATGGCAATTATTATCACAAAAATAATTTCTATTACAATAAGATGTCCCCATAATTTTTTCAACCACCAATAACAAATTGGGATACTAAGCATCCATGCTTCAATCGCATACTGCCCCAGCAAATTCCCAACCTTTTCCATTAACTTGACTTTCAAAATCGGGCATAGTAAGGCTATGAAAGTGATTGAAAAAGCTGTCTCGAAAATAAAATAAGGTATATCTGTCTTTGCTACAATTAATACTTCCAGCATTAGTGCAACTGCTGCTATAGGACATTTATGTCCCAAATGAAAATTCCACTGTTGTTCTGCAATAAACATTGCGCAAACAAAGATTGGCAGGTATTTCCAAAAAGTTTCTTGTCCCATTTCTATATGCAACACAATTGGACAAGCTATAGTAGCAAAAATCGTAGCAAAAGCAAATCCTTTTCGTCTGACAATATAACAGACAAACGGAGCACATAATATCATGATGAAAGCAACGCCAAAAAACCACCAGGCACTTACGAGCCATTTGATATGAAAAATAAAAGCAATTCCTAATATATTGAAAAGCATGCCTCCCATATATTCCAAAGAGGTCTCCCCCCAGGCAGAATATATCTTTGTATCCATGTGTAGTACACAGCAAACAGCAACTGTAACAATGCATACGAAGCTAGTCATTTTTAACAATTCAATATAGTTTTGAACGACCATCTTCAAATGTTGTTGTACTGTCTGTAATCGACTATGTTTCCAATAAAGCTCATAACCTAGGCAGAAAAACAATACCGTAATGCATACATGTCCCAGTTTTGCAATTCTTGCTATCTTATCATACGAGAAAAAGACACCTGACAGATTCGGAATATTTGAACCTGCTTGGTGTCTAAATAATGAATAAAAAATGATACCCAAAATCGCAATTCCCTTAATTGCATTAATCTGCTTCTTTTCCATCTTTCTCCTCATTCAAAACAGCTGCATGTGCATTCTTATCACAATCCTTTGGGGGGGTCATATAGTCACCATACATTTGTGTCAGAATGCGGTCATATTCCACCGGACCAGACAACTGATACTTTTCAAATGGGTACAACTTTCCTGCACCATACCAGTTCTTTGGGAACATCTCTTTAAATTTATATTGTCCCATAAAATTCACGACATAATTGCTTGATTCATACGGGTATTTGCGTAGCAAACTGTCAATTCTATCTAAACATTTTGAGGCATCACTTTTTTGTCCAAATCCGGTAACACTGATAAGTTTGATTGCAACTCTTTCGGACAGCGGACGATTTGGTCTCTTTAAATTTACTTTGTCAAAACAAGCACAATGGTATAAGAATCTGGCTTTCATTAAACGAATCTTATGCACACCCCGCCTAATTCTGCCCTTAGGCATACCATCCAAAGGAAAGATATCCACCCATACATTCTCATCCCTCTCTACAAGGCTTCCGGTGCGCTTTAAACTATATCGCGTATCAACGACACGCGCAAAATAATAATGATGCACATCAAAATTAGACTGATAGGTATATAATTTAAAATGTTCCGGAAGATTTGCTTCTATTTCTCGAAGAAACTGTTCATATTGTACACGCGGGATCCCGATGTCGATATCATCATCCCACGGAATAAACCCCTGGTGGCGTATAGCACCGAGCAGGGTTCCTCCAAGCATATAATATTCCATATGATTTGATTCTAAATATTTATAAATCGGAGCAAATACATCGAGAATCATCTCCTGAACCGGTGATAAATGATGATTATCCATTTTTATTCAGACCTCTGCTTTCTTGCCATTAATTCACGCACTGCTTCGTCAGGCTTTTTCCCATTATTCACAATTGCGTCAATCGCTTTTACAATTGGCATATCAATCTGGTGCTTCTGTGCAAGCTGCAATGCGGCCGGAAGTGCATTGATACCTTCTACCACCATCCCAACTTTTTTGATTGCTTCACCCGCAGAATAACCTTGCCCAATTAACTGTCCTGCACGATTGTTACGACTATGCTCACTGGTCGCAGTCACGATCAAATCTCCCATTCCGGCCAATCCGACAAATGTCGTCAAATTGCACCCCATGGAAATACCCAGTCTAGAGATTTCATTCAATCCTCTTGTAATCAATGCTGCTTTGGTATTGTCGCCCAATCCAAGTCCTGTAGCTACACCGGTTGCCAATGCAATCACATTCTTCAATGCCCCACAGATTTCTACGCCTTTTATATCATAATTCGTATATACGCGCATGCAAGTATCCTCAAACAATTCCTGCACACGTTCTGCAATTGACATATCCCGACAGGCAGCAACAATTGTTGTTGGCATATCACGCGATACTTCTTCAGCATGCGTAGGCCCGGAAAAAGCCACAATATGAATGTGCTTTTCCGGGCATACAGTTTTTAGTTCATCGAGAATCACTTCCGACATAGTATAAAGTGTTTCAGGCTCCATTCCCTTTGCCACATCCACCACTATCTGATTTTCATCTATATATGGTGCAGCCAGTGCCACTGTGCTCCGTACAAACACAGATGGCACCGCCATAATCAGGAAATCTTTTTCTCGACAAACATATTCTATTTCTTTTGTATAACAGATATTATCCGGAAGAATGACCCCCGGCAGTTTTGGATGACAATTGGTTGAAGCCAACTCATCAATTTCCGAAGTGATTGCTGACCATACTGTCACTTCATTTTTTGCATTTGCCAATACTCTGGCAAGTGCAATGCCCCATGTTCCTGCTCCGATAATACCAACTTTACTCATTTTTTTGCACCTCGTATACTATTTAATCTTATTCCCCTTATTAGTATACTTGTTTGTGCCTGTAATTAAAATAGCATTCTTCTTATTTGCACCCTTTATTGTATTCGATACTAATTTACCCTTTTCCGATTGACTTAACCAAATTCCAACATGTGTCTTAGTTGTGGTAACCGTATTCTTATTGATGGTAGCACCTTTACACAGATAAACAGTAATTCCTTCAGCTCCCGGTTTTACCACTTTGTTGGAAGTAAGTGTTACAAAATTGGTGCTTGATACAAAGATTCCTTTCTTCAAATTTCCCTTTCCGGTTCCGGTAACTGTATTGGAAAGAATCTTTGCTGAATTTGACGCTTTTGTACCGCCACAATTATATACAATAATTCCAAATGCTTCCTTACTACTTACCGCATATTTCTTAATCACATTTGATTTAACAGTTCCACTTTTACTTGAGGTATATGAAATACCACTGCCACCGGCAGAATTAATTGTATTTGATACTATTTTTGCAGCATTACTTCCGCCGTTTACATTAATTCCATCCTTCTTGGAACTAACTATATTTTTTGAAATTGTACAACTCTTTGATGCATATACTGTAATCGCAGTATTCTTTGCACCTGAAATGGTATTGCTAAGAACTTTAGTTGACCCACATGATGTTGTAACATTGATTCCTCCACCGGTTGGTGTTGTTATCTTATTCTTTGAAAGAATTCCATAAGTTGCATTTTTGTAATAGGTAATTCCTTCACCATCTGCATTAACAATCTTGTTATTCGAACATGTAACATACTTGGATCCATTCACAAAGATTCCATGTCTTCCAGTATATTTTTTGCGTCCTTCAATTGTATTTGCATCTACAATCACCGGTGTCTTTGCAGTACCACTTGATTCATAAACCAATATTCCACTTGTTGACTCTTTATATGCATAATACTTAATTGTATTCTTCAAAATCTGTCCACTCGACTGAACTGACATCCATACACCGGCGCGTCCAGGTTTTGTGATTTTATTTCCTGATATGATAGCCATTGTAGATTTGGTGTTCACATTAACACCATCTTTTTTTGGTGTATTAATAATATTATCTGTAATCCTTACCTTTTTTGAAGAATAAGCAGTCACTCCGTTTACTGTAGGAGACGTAATTGTGTTCTTTTCAACTGTTGTACCCGTACAGTCTGTAGTCACCTTTACTCCATCTCCATTTGGCGACGTAATAGAATTGCCTGAAACAAGACAATTCGGAGACTTATAGACATATACAGCAGCATCATTAGCCGTTCCCTTTGTGGTCTTAATAACATTATTAATTGCTTTTGAACCTGCACTGGATGTTTTTTCATCTAATCCCCACGAAAATTTAATTCCACATCCAATTGGACTTGTAATGGTATTGCCCTCTACAATAGCATTCTGACATCCACCAATTAATATCGCGTCTTTCTTTGTCGCACTTATTTTGTTATTTCCATTGATTTTAATACCATTCGCATAAGACGCATAAACACCATATCGACTGGTTGCTGAAATTGTATTCCCGCTAATGGTTACTCCCGCAAGCTGACGATCCTTTGCTCCAATTACGCGAATTCCATCTCCCCATGTTCCGGAAGTATCATTCACATTTTTGATTACATTGTTTACAATCCTGATATTATAATTGGATGGAAGGACAACTGCTGTTTTAGATGCAAAATAGTAATCTTTGAATTCAGAATCGTCTAACCATGTATATACAAGTACTGCTGCTTTTACATTTCCGGCAGCACCATCTTTATCATATCCGATTTTATTTCCTGAAACCGTGGTATCTTTATAGTTGAATAACTTCAAAGCCGCATCAGATAGTTTATAAAAATAATTGTTAATGATGTTAACATTTGTATGAAACACTCCTGCTACAGCAGTATGGCTACCAACTCCGCGTGAAAAACTGTTAAACTCACAATTCTTGATTGTAATCTGATCACAGGCAGTATCATCCCAAACTGTCGAATCCGATGCACTCACCTGATTGGTTGGAACCTCTTTAATACTATGTGTCACATCAAGTTGTAATGCTTCTTTATGAGCTTTTGTAGTTGTCCAGTTTTTATAACCATAAAAATGGCAGTTATCGACAGTTGCATTCTGAACACCGGCCAATACTACCAAATGGCTTCCCTCCGGTACATTGCTGAATGTTGCATTCGAGATTTCGATATTCTTGCAATGAATGAAACGAAAAGTCTCAGTACCTTCTTTCAAATTTACAACCGGTGTACTATCCCATGTACCACCGTTAATTTTAATATCATGACTACCGTTATATCTACCCATGGTTGGCTCTAAATAAGCCTCCATAAGTGCACCGTAACTTCTGCCATCCGCTCTCGTATTTTCTTTTATAAATTTTGCTCCGGTCGCATTGATTGTCGTATTCGAATAAACATACAAAGTCGCATTCAGGCTGTATGTCCCCCTGGCAAAATTGACAATCAATGTCTTACCTTCATGTTCTGTTTCAAGCGCTGCATTAATATCTCTAGCGGTTGTTCCCGCTGAAATATTTACGGTCACAGTCGTAGTATTTGCTTGTGTAACCTGTCCCGGGAAAATTGCCACGCTAAACACAAACATTACAATTGCCAACAAAATGCCTTTCCACTTTTTCATAAATCAGTCTCCTTTTCAAATAAAAAAACAGGCTCAAACCCGATGAGTCTGAGCCTATTATAACACCTTTTTTGTTAGTACGGAAGTACTATTTTTTGTTTAAATCATTTTTTATTTGCGTAGTACTAATTTCCGGTGTTCTTGGAAGGTATACTACCTCGACACCCTCATCCTTAAGAAAATCAAATTTTCCGGTCCAATCGTCGCCCATAACAAATGTATCGATGTGATATTCATGTACATCTGATTTTTTTTGTTCCCAATTATTCTCAGGAATTACCAAATCGACATAACGAATCGATTCCAGCAAAGCTTTTCTCTGCTCATAGGTGAAATAGCATTTCTTCTGTTTCTCATTCCAGTTGAATTCATCTGTAGATAATACAACCACCAGATAATCGCCCAATGCTTTTGCGCGCTTCAACAAATTGATATGTCCGTAATGTAATAAATCGAATGTACCGTAGGTAATGACTCGTTTCATAATTGTACTCCTATTTCTTTTTTTCTTGATCAAAATGGAATTCTTTTGCAACCATATGATGCAAGTCCATTTTACTCTTATCTATTATATAACAATCTCTCAATTCGTCAAACCACCGCATGCCTGTATGATCATTTGCCTGAATGATGCAGCCGTCCGAAACAACAGGTTCTCCAGCTATCGTAAAGTCTGTTGCACGCCCAATCAGCATATTGGCTTCACATCTTTCGTAATCATGATTAGAGTGGTTCACACAGCGCACTGCTTCTTGCATGAGAGGTGCTGTTTCGATATTTTCAACATTTGAGACCCCTGACGCAAAATGATAAATAAGATATTGATTCTCATCATGTCTGAATTGATTCGTAAACTCAACACCTGTCAGTTTATCATGATACAAATCCTGCATGCGATTAATGTCTTCAGTTAAAACTCTGTATTTTGCAAAAACTGCAGAAGGGATTTCAATCGTCAGCAAATTTGGAGTATCCAGATTAATCTGTTTTCCCAGCAATGCAATGCGGTATTCATTGCCCACAAACACTACCGGTTTATCTTGTTCCAGCAGTTCTTTGATTTGCGACACTAATTGTGCATCAAATTCTGTTTCAAAGAATTCCGGGACCATGGCTTGTTGAATGACAGATACATCATCGGTGATTGCATAATGACTCGCTTCCACACTTGAAAAAATCGGAAGCACACATTTACCACCACCTGCAATTGCCTTTTTAAACACAGGAGCAAGGATATCAAGCAGTTCGTCATCGCGGTATACGGCCTGTTCTTTTGCTTTTACATAATATCTTCCATTGCCTTGTGAGCGCGTTGCCACTTTGCATGTCTTAGGGCCCTTTATTGCATCATTAAGAAAAGCCTGTGCCTCTGATCTCATCACGCCCTTTTTCCGCTCAACTGCTTCATAATCTATGCACAATGTCTCTAAATCTGTTGGAATCTTCTCGCCTTGGTCAATCAAATGACTAGAGAGCCCCAAAATATCCAACAGATAAATCATACGATCCGGATTAGAGTAATGCGGTACGGTAATAAAATTGCGATGATACGTAATCGCAAAAACAGTAGCATGGAATGAATTCGTAACCACGTATTCCGCATTTGCAATTACACCGATAAATTCCTCCGGTTTGCCGGAAAGAAACTTTTTCATTTCATTGGGATATGTAGAATCCATTCGGTTTGATACAATCGGTAACCCTGTCATCTCTGCAAGTTTCACGACCACACTGTCAAGCGCTTCATCTTCAATATTTAAATGCACATTGTGCACATAAATATATTTTTTCTTTGCCTTATAGTCCTTTTTAATCTGGTCGAAATCTTTTTGCTCGAGCAGGAATGTCGGATCTGCAACCAATGCAACCGGTTTCTCTGTCAACTGTTCTACAGATTCTTTTGCATTCACTTCACGAACTGAAATATAGTCAAATCTCTTCAAGTGATAACGAAACAGTTCAAACTCATCCTCCGGAATATGTGTTGCGCCGATACTTGCCGCATATGAAATCCGTTTTACATTGTCTCCACCAAAATCCAGGAAGTATGCTGAATCAATTCTATTTGGAATACCACTGTTCCAAATCTGATCGCTTCCTGCGATTAAAATATCATAGTGCAAATGAGTATCATTTCTTAACTCTTCAATCGAATTATACTTTTTTGTCGTATGAAGGACATGATTGATAAAATGTTCAAAATTATGATATCGATGATATTTTTCCGAATCGGTAATTCTGGTTTTTACCATATTCATGCGATAGGTCATTCGACTGAGTCGACTCGTCTCATAATCTCTTGGCCGTCCTACAATACGATAAACACGATCAATTTCAGTCAAACGCAAATTCACAATTTCCGCATGGTAACCCAACTTTTCAAGATAAGTCTGCAATGACCAAGCCTGCAATACTGCTCCATAATTATGTGCATTACTAAATGTCACTATACCAATCTTCATATTTCTATCCATTTCTAGCCACCAATCACCTTTCTAAACTGTTCAGCGGCATTTTGGTTATACTTCTCATAATCAATATTCAATGGCTGAATCTCTCCCCTGTCATAACTACGCATTGCCTGATAAATGCCTTTTACCGTCGGCGGAACCAAATATCCCCCATTCTCACGCATAAATCCGGTCGGACCAACGATTTCTGTCGAAGCCACCGGCACGCCAACAGTATCTGCCTCCAAAAGAACCAGTCCAAATCCTTCATATCGTGAACTCAAAATAAAGAAATCACACTTTTTAAGAATTGGCATAGGATTATCAATCTGACGAATGATAAAAATATTATTCTTTGCCGGAGACATTGCCGCTTTCCGTAATGTCTTTCGATATAAGTTTCCATATCCACCTATAAGAAACAATTTCGCATCCGGATGTTCTTTGTAATATTTTGTAAAAGCCTGAATCAGCATGTCGTGTCCCTTTTCATAGGAGAATCGTCCAATGTTGATAAACTTTTGGCCTTCGCTTTCCAACGCCTGCAAAATTGTTTCCTGATCCGTGTTTGTTTCCGTATGTTTTTGGAACACAATTGGTTCGTCAGCTTTTTTCAGGATAGTTTCATACGCATGACAATTATATGTCAAACATAAATTGGAATCCTTTGCGCCCAGACTGCGCGTCGGTGCCTCGAGATCTTTTGATACAATTCCCACATGGTCATAATTAGCATAAGCCCACTCTAGCGTCGGACGATGCTGATTATCCTTCGTCTTTAATTCTTCTGTCATATCATTATGAACAATAATGGTTCGCTCGGCCTGCAATCTGCCAAATATATTAATGACATGTTTTTCATATCCGGTAAAATGGACCGCATAATCAACTTTCACACCATTGAAATGACGTTTGATCTCGCGACTGTACAAATCCTCTATATGTCTTAAGATTCGCTTTGAAACTCGATTCTTTGCAAAATAGAGATGCGCATACCACTTATCCTTTAAGCTGTATCTCGGTTCTGAGCTAATTGGCCAAATACTTACATTCTCCGGCAACACTTCCAATCGTTCCGGATAGCGTGCAAATGTCTTTTCGCGAAATACTGCAAAATAGTTTTTATCTTTCAAATCCAAATGTTCCATCAGACTAAGAATAGATGTGGTAATGCCATTCTTTGCCAATGTTGAAACATAAAAGAATACATTTTCTTTCCCATTTCCTGCATTCTTTTCTGCATTGCAACAATTCTCATTTAATAAAACATGGTGGCAAAGATTTCTGGTTGCCTCCGGACAATCGCAAAAACCATTTTTCTCAATAAAATCACTTTCGTCGTAGCTCTTTCCCTTTTGCATTTCTTCTGCCAATTCTTTCGGACTTGCCACAACCGGGAATGGCATATCTTCCAAAGCAACATAAGTGCCACGCTCTCCAAGATATGCATATTTGTCATATGCCCAAATAATGATTTTCTTTCTCGTATTTACAAAATCAAAGAATACACTTGAATAGTCTGTCACCAATCCATCTGCAGCATTTAAAACTCTATAGGAATCCAGGTTTTTCGGAAAAGCATGAATATGATGGAAACCTGAAAAATCAATGGCATCACCTACAAACGGATGTAATTTGGCAAGAATTGTAACATCATCCGACATGGTTGCGTCCAGTTCTCTCAGCAGATACTCCATCTCATCAACCTGTTTGGTCACATCAAGCTTATTGAGACTGCCTCTCCAGGTTGGCATGTAGACATACAATTTTTTGTTTTCATATCCGATTTCCTTACGCACGGAATCAGCTGCTTTTTGATCAAAGAAAATCGAATTGCGCGGATATCCGGACATCAATACAGTTCCCTGATACAAATTGTCCAGACAATATGCTTTAAACATAATATCTTTCATTAATCGATTTGGATAAACAAGGTAATCTGCCATCTGTAAATTACGCTGCACATTTCCCATTGCATAGGCGCGGTCCTTTACTTGCATTCCCATCAGTTTCAGCGGTGTTCCATGCCATGTATTGGTGATAATCTGTCCATCCTTTTTCATATAATCACGATTGAGTGAAGTATCCAGGAAAATATATTTAGCAGTCGCCAGCAATTTATAATACTTTCGTGTGCCACTCTCGATAATTTTTACATTTGTAATGCCATTGTTTGCCAACAGTTCTTGAAACTGTTCCATCTTTTCAAGTTTTGCAGCCAAAAAGATATGAAAGGATTGATATTCCTGATTTGTTAATTCGGACAAAATCGAAAACATGTTTCCAGCAATGTCGTCTCCATTTTTTGATTCTACCAATATATAATGATCCTTCAAGGACGCTCTTTTATAGTTGCGGTAATAGCTCCCTCTGATGCGCCATGCAGAAAGATTTCTTTTTATCTTCTTTAGTTTTTTTAATTTAGATGACTTTGCCATAATTTATCCTTTCTTCGCAAACTTCTTTTTGATTTTTGCGATCCAGTAATTTTGCGGAGTGTATTCTGCATATTTTTTTGCAATATATTTCATGCCTTTATTGGACAACTCGTTATCAAACTCTACATAATCCGGTTTGCGTTTGGTTGGAGCTTTCATATTTGAATGACGGAATGGATATCCGGTTACATCCACATAATCCATGTCCTCTTTTGCAGTATTCCATAATTCCATTCCATGTGCGTTATTTACTAAAACAAGAGAGATTCCCTTATCGTCATCCCACTTCTCTCCGATTGCATTTTCATGTCCCCAGAAATCGGCAATCGTGATATCGCCAACACGGTTTTGATTCGCATATTTACATTCATAACAAGATGGTCGTGCACTTCCAAAGCAGATTTTCGCATAGATTCTGGAAGTATACGGCTTTCCATTAATCCAAATTGTCTCGAAGTGCTTCTTCCACCCTTTTTTCTTTTTGTCACGGAATTCCACATTGGTTACTTTTCCATGGAATTCCTTTTCTCGCATTTTTAGGAATTCCTTCCACAATTTTGGTGAAGGTGTTCCGTGGCAAACTATATCAATCGTGTACAAATTCTCATATTCTTTTCCAAGGAATTGATGCAATGCCCCAACCTGACAGCCGGTTCCCGTGAAGAGTACCACTTTTCCCGCTTCTAACTGTGTTTTTATTTTGCTGAATGAATCTTTCAAATCACTCTGCACATATTTTGACTTACACAGACGATCTCGTTCCTCACTCGTCTGTGCCATACGATGAGATACTTTATAGAACCCTTCTGTCTCGTCAAAATCTGCGCCATATACAATCCCCTGCTTCTGTAGAATCACATCAGACATTGCAACAAACACTCCTCCGGATCGGCTATGGCTATAGACACTTTCTTTTTTATGTCTACCTCCATATCCATAGAATGGTTCGTATTCTTTTCTCATCGGATATCCACTCTGAAATGCACATTTCTTTAAGCACAAACCGCAATTTATACACTTGCTGTCATCAATTTGTGGATATAAAAAACCAGCCTGATCCGGTACCATGGTAATTGCTCCTTTTGGGCAAACCTGTTCACAAGTCCTGCAACCACAACAATCTTCACGACGCTTAACCAATTCCATATGAATTCTCCTATTAATCCATTAACCTTTCAAACTGCGCAACTGCTGTCTGATTATATTTTTCAAAATCTACATTCAACAATTTGATTTTGCCTTCCATATAATCATTCATCGCACGAAGCAATCCTTCTTCCGACTCTTCCGTCAAATAGCCGTTATGCGCTTTCATGAATCCGGTAGGACCGACTATCTCAGTTGAGACAACCGGAACACCTACTGAAGTAGCCTCCAATAATACCAATCCAAATCCTTCATAGTGTGAACTTAATACAAACAAATCACACTTTTTTAAAATTGGAATTGGATTATTGATTTGTCGAATGATGATAATATTATCAGCATATCGCGAGTCTTTTGCAAGTGCTCTGATTTGCTCATAAGATTTCCCATATCCCCCGATAAGTACCAACTTCGCATCTCTGTGCGTATCTGCAAATCTCTCAAAAGCCCTAATCAACATATCTTGGCCTTTTTCCGGAGAGAAACGACCGATATTGACAAATTTCACTCCCGGTTCCTGCAGTTTTTGGATTAACGCATCCTGCGAAATATTGCATTCTGTATAATCCTGAAAAACGATTTCCTGTTTCCCTTTATTGACAATTGTCTGATGGGCATGACAGTTTGGGACACAAATAATTTGCTCATCCGGTGTTCCAAAGCTCTTTGTAGATATGCGAAGATCCTCTGTCACAATCGCCACATGATCATAATTGCGATATGCTTTTTGCAGTGTCAGACGATGTTGATTTCCCTTCACATCAACTTCTTTTACCATATCATTATGTACATAAATAGTCCGCTTAGCATCCATATTTTCAAACAGATGAATGATATGAGATTCATATCCTGTGAATTGAATTGCATAATCAATTTTCCAATTTGGATATAATCGGCGTATTTCACGGCGGAACAATTGATCCACATGTTGCTCAACACACTTCCACTTCAAATTCAGTTTGTGCAACATCGCAAACCATACAAGTTCGCTAAATGTATATTCATCAGAACAAATCGGTAGACAATCCACTTCTTTTGGCAAAATATCTAATCTTTCTGCTGTCTTTGCCTTTGATGTTTCTCGATATACCGCGAAATAATTCTTCGCATTCAAGTCCAGATGTTCCATCAGGCTGAGAAGGGATGTCGTCATTCCGTTCATTGCAAGCGTAGATACATATATCAGAACATTCTCTTTCTGATTGTGCGTCGCATAATCAATTATTTCTCCATCCTTCAATGCTTCCTGTAACAGCACATGATGCAACAGCTTTTTGGTTGCATTCGCACAGTCACAATAGCCATATGATTCCATAAATGCAGACTCATCATACTGCTTCTCTGAATCCAGTTCTCGGACTAAATCTGACTCTGTCTTTACTACCGGGAATGGCAAATCCGATAGATTTTCATACAGGCCACGCTCTTTGATATATTCTTCTTCATCATAGGCCCATAATATAATTTTCTTACGCGCATTTGCGAAATCATAAAAAACGCTTGAATAATCCGTAATCAAACCATCAGATGCATTTAATAATTCATAGGTATCCCACTGGTTTGGAAATTTCTTAATCTGCTTCAGATCAGTATAGTCTAATGAATCTCCAATAAACGGATGCATTTTCGCATAGATTACAATGTGTTTCGGTAACTTTTTATCCAGCAAAAGCAATCTTTTTTGCATCTCTGCAATCTGACTTTTACTGTCAATATTTACCAGCTCGCCACGCCAAGTTGGCATATATACAAAAACTTTCTTTGCAGACTCTTCAAGTTTTTCACGATCCGCCCTTGCTTTTTCGGCGTCAAAAAAGATTTCATTACGCGGATATCCAGTCATGAGCGCTTTGCCTTTAAATGCCTTATCGAGATAATATGCATCAAACATAATCTTTCTCATCTGCTCATTTGGGTATACCAAATAATCCGCCATTAGCAAATTTCGTTGCACATTCCCAAACGGGTTTGCCTTTGTTGGAAGATATTTTCCCATCTTTTTTAATGGTGTACCGTGCCAAGTATTAATAATAATCTGACCGGGCTTTTTGATATACGACATTACAGATGAGGTGTCAAAAAAAAGATACTTTGCTTTAGACAAAATTTGATAATACTTCTTGGACCCCATGTGTACAATCTGAACATTTTTTGTACCGGTCTGTTCAATCAAAGTTTGAATCTTCTTATGCAAATGTTTCTTTGCTGTTATATAAATCTGATAATTTCCATATTCTGGCGCTTTTAATTCTTTTAAAATTGCCTTCATATTGCCAGCCAAATCAACACCTTTTTTCGATTCTATCAAAATACTTCTTTCATCGATTGGTATACGATCCAACTTCCTATAATATTGCTCTAACGTAAAATGTTTTTTTAAATCTCTCAGTTTTAATCTAACCTTCATAATCTTTGATCACCCGCATCACGAGTCGTTCCGCGGCCTTTCCGTCGTCAAGCCTATTATATTTCATCAAGAATTCACCATACTCTTTTTCATATTTTTTTGAATATTTGATTGCAGAAATCAGTTCCGATTGTGTTTTTACAATTGGTCCCGGCATCTCTTCAAGATTAATATAAAAGCCTCTGATATCTTCCTGATATCGTTCCAAATCATACATATAAAAAATCATTGGTCGCTTTAAATTTGCATAATCAAAAAGTACACTGGAATAATCCGTGATTAATAAATCCGCACACATATATAATTCGTTGATATCCGGATATAATGACACATCATATACAAACCCTTTATACTTTTCAAAATCAAAACTGTTTGCCACCAAATAATGCGCACGAAATAAAATAATATAATCTTTTCCCAGCTCCTTTTGCAATTTGTCAAAATCAATCGGTGGCTGGTAAGTATATCCGATTTTCAAATCATATTGATTATCTCGCCATGTCGGTGCATAGAGGATTACCTTTTTCTCTTTACTTTGCTCAAATTCATTTTTCAAAATGTTTTGCTTTATGCGCAACACATCAAGCTCATTAAATTGAAACAAGCTGTCATTTCTAGGATAGCCAACTTCTAAAATCTTATTTGTCATATTGCATGCACGCAGATTCCATGCAGATGCAAAAATATCTGTACAAAAAGCAGATGGGGATAACAGATATGCAAACTTTTTCGCGTCAATCCGATATCGCCTACGAATCTCAAATCTTCCATTCATTGCATTATCTGCTTTTTGAATATCATACCCTAGCCTTTTCAGCGGTGTTCCATGCCAACATTGCACATATGTCTGCATTGATTTTGGATAAATGTAATCCGGAATATTATAATTGCAAAACCAATATTCTGCTGTAGCAAACGCCTTCCACGCTTCACTCATCTGCATTATAATAGTCGAATCATCGCGTTCCGATTCCGGGATTACCGATTCATCTTCTATCAGCCAGATATATCTCCATCCGTTGAATCGACCAGAACTTTTCATATAGCGATATACAGCCTTCGGGGTACATGAAAATGACTTTCCCCCAAATACACAAAATAACACCGTCCGCTTCTCGACCGGTGTCATTTTTGCATAATGTCTATACTGCTGTCTTTTCATCCAATAAACGAGTTCTCTGGCTGTCACTCGCAAAACAATATTCTTTTTTACCAGTTTTGTTATTTTTTGAAGAAATGCCATCTCTTTTTTTCTTTCGGTTCTATGATTCGCGCCGCAAATTTGCGGTCACGCTCTTCCTGTTTTTCTTTCTTGCTCAAGCCGTTATAGTACTCGACATATTCTGCATAATGATCAGCAACCTCATCGATATCACCAAATTCTTTAAACTGACCACCCTCCAACCACAGTGCCTGATTACAGAACTTGCGAACCTGTGGCAGCGCATGAGAAATGAAAATTATTGTTTTTCCCTCTTTTTTTAATTCAGCCATCTTATCAAGACATTTCTGAGCAAATGCTTTATCTCCGACAGATAATGCCTCATCTATAATATAAATATCAGGATCTAATGCTAAATTAATTGCAAATCCCAAACGTGATTTCATACCGCTGGAATATTTTTTTACCGGTTGATAAATAAAATCTCCGATTTCCGCAAAATCAATTACTGATTCCTTAATTTCCTCAATGCGCTTCTTACTCAGCCCAAGAAGTGCGCCCTTTAAATCGATATTTTCCATACCGGTAAGCTGCGGATTTAATCCCGTATTAATTGCTATTAAAGCCTGCTCGCCATTTACAATCATCTCTCCTTCGTCAATATCACTGATTCCGGACAATACAATGGAAAGCGTCGATTTACCTGATCCGTTCGTACCAAGTACACCGACAACGGATCCTTTTTCAATTGCAAAACTGATATCTTTTAGCGCATAGAATTTAGTATGTTTGTAATTTTTCTTATCCTTCGCAAATTTTTTGTTTTTTGCTTTCAGTTTATATATTTTCGATACATTCTTGAAAACAATCGAATATTCTTTATCCATTCCTAATCCTCTTTTTCCTATTTAGAGCATATCTACAAAGCGCTTCTGGAATTTATTCATTAAAGCACTTCCAACAATTAACATCAACGCGCAAACACCCCAAAAATAAATTGCAAGGTGCGGATGTGCAGTGATTGGCTTAGAAAAAATCATACTATCACGATATCCCTGTACAATATAGTAAATCGGATTTAATTTCATAAGTTTATTCATCATTGGAAAGCTTCGAAAACGTGCGGTCCAAAGCACCGGCGACATATACAGAAGTAGTCTCATAAACGAACGAACCATTGTCTTCATATCTCTCCAGAGCATGGTAATGACAGATGAAATCATCGTAAATGACCACACAAAGATGAATGCACATACCAGATAATAAAGTGTACCAAGCCAGTAAATGTTTGGTGTAAATCCATATGCGATAATCACAACAATCGCAATAATCAGCATAAAGAAATGATTGATCAGTTCCTTGGCACAGGTCGTTGCCGGAAGAATACTAACCGGGAATTTCATGCGCGAGATAATATTGGCTTTTGAGTGAATTGCAGAACAACCACCTGTAATACATGGACTGATATACCACCATGCAGAGAATCCTACAATGACCCATGGCAAATATTCGATTCCATCCTGTTTGCCTCTGCTCATTCCAATTCCAAATACCAGCCAATAAGTCAATACCTGAATTGCAGGAGATGCAAAACTCCAGAATACACCGAATTTAGAATCACGCAAAGTTGCCAGATATTCATACTTTGCAATGCTGATAATACGATATAGATTTTGATAATTTTCTTTTAAAACAAATAATAAACTTTTAAACAAAACTCTAACCTCTACTTTGATCCTCTTTTCCCTAGCACAACACCCACAGTCTTAAACAGAATCTTCACATCCAGCCGCAGGCTCCAGCGCTGCAGATACTTCTCATCGAGGCGGATGACCTCCTCGAAGTCTGTGATATTGCTGCGACCGCTGACCTGCCACATGCCGGTCAGGCCCGGTTTCATGGACAGACGCACCTTGTGGTGCAGGCTGTACTGCTCGTATTCCGAGAGTGTAGGCGGACGTGTGCCTACCAGGCTCATGTCGCCTTTTAAGATGTTGACGAACTGTGGGAATTCGTCGATGCTTGTCTTGCGCAGGAAGTTGCCGAGGCCTTTGCCCGGTCCTTTTTCGCTTCCGATGATGCGTGGGTCATTTTCCATTTTGAACATCAGACCCTTCATCTCATTTTGCGCCATGAGTTCCGCTTTACGCGCTTCGGCATCCACATACATGGTGCGGAATTTGTATATATGAAAGACGCGTCCACCCTTGCCGACACGCTTCTGTTTGAAGAATACCGGACCCGGATCCACGATCTTGATGGCAGGTACGACGAACAGGCAGAGTATGCCTGTAAAAATTACTCCTACCAAGCCACCTATTATATCAACTAATCGTTTGACTGTCAATTTCCACTCCTGTGCCACCTGCAGTGAAGTGGTGATTGCGGTCTCTGCACCAATCTTTTCAATCAGCTGGTTTGGCATGTTTTTCGGCAGGTATCCGGTGCCGATATGAACCGTGATTCCCGTGCTCAGGAAGATGTCTGTCAGCTCGCTTAATTCCTGCTTGCTCTGATAGGCATCGATGAAGACTTCGTCGACGACGTTCTGACGGATGTATTCGAGCATGACATCGCGGCCATAGAGAATCGGGATGTTTGCATCGATGCGTCCGTCCGGCAGCTGCTCATGAAGCAGTGCCACCGCGCAGATTTTGAAGCCGCGGTACGGCTTGATGCGCAGGGATTTGACGCATTCCGCCACGCGCTCATTGTCACTGATCAAAAGCATATTGGCCTGGTTCTTTTCTTTGGTCAGATTGTAACGCACAATCTTTTTCCAGACCACACGCTCTCCATAGCAAAGGAAAATCGAGATTCCCCACGACAACAGGAAGATGGTTCGTGAGAACGCATCGATTTCGCGCGACAGATACATATAAATCAGGAGTACCATATGGATGATCGTGATATGCTTGATGACCGCCCACAGTTCAATCCATTTGGTACGCTGTATGATATTTTCATAATTCTTGGTAAAGAAATCGACTGCAATCGCAAAGAGCACCAGAAGCAGGCTGATGCGCATATACATCTGCATCAGATTCTGCGGCTTGCGGTACAGATATGCAATAATCAGTGCAATTTCCATACAGACGATGTCAAACAACTCGAAATCCCAGTGTTTGAGCCATCCGGAATTAATCTTTCGATACATCATTTCCTCCAAAAGAATACATTGCCAGCATCAGTAGCAATCCATTCCAGTAATACATCAGATTACAGTCGTCGATCAGCATCTGCATGCCAATCAGCAAAAACAATACGATTGTAAAATAATCGCGCTTTCTGGCAAGCGCATACATCAGGCGGCTGTACAATGCACATACCGCGCCTGTAAACAATATGCCATAACGAAACAGGATGTTCATCCACGCATTGTCCACCCAGTTGTAACCGGCGGTGCGTACCTGTCCCGTCGTGCTCAGTCCCTGACCGAACATCTCGATGCGGTTGCCCAGCAAGGAAACACCAAAACTTGTGAATCCGTCATGCGCCAGGCGCAGACGACCCTCGAGCAGGCTGTTGATTTTTGCAAGCAGGCCGATTTCTCCATTGTAAAAATAGGATACGGCTACCGAGAATACGAGCATCACCGGGAAAAAGATGGTTGCAATGCCAAGCCAGATCTGTTCGGCTTTGCTGCCCTCCGGTATCGGCGTCCTCATACACCACAGGGAATATCCCCATCCAAAGATGACAGTTGCCACCGAAAGTAGAAAGCACAGTCTGCCTTCTGTCGCCAGAAAGATGGCACAGGCGCCGGCGAGCAGCATAATCGCATGCCATGCGCGCAGCTTTCCTTTTGTCAGATAGACAATCATCATCTCGATATTCAGATAAAAGGTCAATGGGAACAGTGGTCCCAAAAATCCCAGATAACAGCGCACGCGGGAGGTGCTTTCGATTCCGTAGATATCATAGGTCCCGATGCGATAATTCTCAATCACACCAAACAGTGCACAGGCGATGACAAATACCAAAAGGCAGGTCTCTACAATGGCCGTGATCTTTGCCAGTGTACGGAATTCCAAATTGCGTGCCGAATAGGCAAGCGGAATAATCGTTGCAAATTCGATGGCCGCCGCAGGTGTCTGGTTTTTGATGACAAGAAGCGCAAGCGCCGCTGCAAGCAGCAGCATCACCCATGTATATTTGTGATATTGCTTTTTGCAAAGCAATACAAACTCGCGCAATCCGATCAGTCCCCAGACAATCAGATAATTGATGCTGATGAATTTGCCGAAATGCGATGCGAAAAACGACCGCACCATCACGGCATTGAACAGTGCGAGGATATAAGCAAAATAATAAATCCGGTTTGCGATTTGTCTTTGTTCCATGACTTAGTCCTCCTTCGTATATTGCATTTCGAAGATGCCTAAGCCGTGTGCCATGACAAACAGCTTGCCGTTGCAGGATACGATTTTGGTCAATTTGGCCTTCGGATGTGCCTTCAGTCGAATCAGGGTATCGGTATCCGCCACCCCATCATATCCAAAGGTCAGGGCATGAATGCCGTATTCCTTGAGCGACAGGTAGACACGATTGCCCTCTGTCTTGATGCCGACGCGGCCGGAGGATTTGTTTCCGAGACCGTCCATACGCCACCCGTCGATGACTACCGGCAGATCCCGCTGCGTGATATCATAGACCAGCAGTCCATAGCCGCTGCCATATCCCGGTGCGCCTTCGTATCCGCGCGCAGAGGTTACATCATCATGCTGGGTTGCCACATAAAGCTTCTCATCTTTGGCTTCCATCGTGCCAACCACTCCGGCTGTGGTGATGCGTCCCATATAATACGGATGTGACGGATCTGCAACCGCATAAATCAGAATACGGCTTCCCGCTGAAATATATAAATAATCATCCACACAGACTGCTGACTGCAATGCAAAATCATACTGTTCCTGCAATGCGGATAGTCTGGTCAGCGTGCTGCCTTCTCTTGAAAAGATTTCGAGTCCGGCTTCCCCTTCGACTGCAAACCACAGATTGCCCGCGATGGTCAGCTCGTTGACCGCGCCTTTGAAATGATAACCGCCGAGCTCTGCAATTGCACCGTTCTTCGTCGATACGGTTGCAACACCGCTTTCAAGCAGAGCAATCAATTCGCTGTTTTTGCTGTCATATTGTAATTGCAGGACAGGATTCGACATGGTAGCCACGAGTTGCGGTTTGCTCTTTTGTGTCGCGGCATCATAGGCATAAATCGATTTGTCCGTCGCATAATAGAGTGTCGTGCCGGCAGCAACCATATCGGTTGCCAGTTCGCACAAAGACTGCTCCTGCGTCAAAGAAGCATTTTTGACTTTTGCATTCGGATGAAATGCACCCTGCTTCAGCGCAGACACATCTGTCCCATCTACTAATTTAATAACCTGAAAATCCGAAATCACCGGCATCGATTGGTCATTGGACCAGCTCATATAAAGCTCCGTGACCGGCTCTGACAGATTCAGGTAAAAATAATATTCCATCTCCTCATTGGAGAGAATACAGGTCTTCTTTTGATTTCCAATCAGCACCTTCAGGGCACCACCGCTGTGTACCGTCTCATCTCCGGTATGTCCCTGCAGATGAATATAATAATCACCCGGTTCAAGTGCAACCTGTGGCTGACAGACAATGGACGCCTCCGTCTGTAAAGAGGAGCGTCCGTTTGTGCCATCGAGATCATCTGTTTTGACACAGACACTGCCATATCCGGACAGCTTCGGTGCCCCGCCTGCCTGTGCAACAACAATATGATCCCCTTTGAGATTCAAAAATGTGGATACAAACCGGTCTCTGCCGACAAAGACAATGGTTACCACAATGAGTGTCGTCACCAGCAGTACCAGCTCGAACCAGATTTTATGCAATTGTTGCTTTTTTTGCTTATTATCTTCTTGCAAATTCACTCTTTCCTTCCAGAATGGTACCGATGGTCTGCATCATGACAGTCCAGTCGAGACCCTTTTCTTTCAGTTGCGCCGCATTGTCACGGCGCTTCAGGTTCATTTTTTCAGTAATTTCTTTTGCCCATTCCTCAGCCGGCGCATCCAATGCGATGCTGTAGGCACTTGCTGTCGCAAGTGTCTCTTCCGCAAAGGTATCCGCAATCAGAAGCGGCAGTCCGTTTGCCTGTGCTTCCATTGCAACCAGACAGAGGCCTTCATGCAGACTCGGCATCACCATGACATCCATGGCATTATAATAATCGGCAACCTGTTTGGTTACACCAAAGAAGTTGACGCATTCTTTCAGATTCTTTTCATATACCAGGTCGCGAATCTCTGCTTCCAGCTCTCCTTCTCCGATCAAAAGGAGTCTCGCATCCTCGCGCAGACGATGCAGAGCTTCGAATACTTCGATTAACTTGCGATGGTTTTTTTGCTCCGTAAAGCGGCCGACATGACCGACCACAAACTGCTTCTCCCAGCCGAGCTCTTTGCGGATGTCTTCGCGCTTTTTCTCGTCATACGAGAATGTTGAAATATCCGGTCCGTTTAAGATGGTCACGACGGAACGACCGTCGTAAGCATAATCTGCCACCAGCTGCGATACCGCAATCTTGACATCCACGCTCCTGTTGAAGCGCTTCTTCAGGAACCGGCTCAGCCTCGGGAAGTCGGATTTGGAATTATGACAATGTGTCACCACAAGTTTCGCGCCCGCTTTCCTGGCCGGACTGGCCTCGAAATACATCATCGGGCTGTTGCCGTGGATATAGACTACATCATAGTCTCCCTCCTCGACCAGGTCTCTGATTTCGCGCTGATAGCGAAACAGACTCTTCTTGGGCGGCAGCGTGACACAATGAAGTCTTGAATCATTGAGCAATGCCGTTCCGATTTCGTTGCCATAGCCAAACCGGCTGGCAACCGTAAAATCCATTTCATCCCCAAAACATTTCAGCACGTCCATTTCAATTTTTGTTAATCCGTCATTTAAGAATGGCGTTGTAGCAATTAACAGAACTTTCCGTCGATCGCGCATGAAGTCACCTCCACAATCTTTTGATAGCTGGTCTTGCGGTCAAACCTGGTTTCGGCAAGCTGACGCGCATTGCGACCTGCAAGTACTGCAGCGTTTTGATCCTGATAATACTCCAAAATTGCTTCTTTTAACGGTTCCGGTTTGCCCGGCTCCACATTGATTCCGAATTGATATTTGTCTACCAGCCGGCAGAAAACCGGATTCTCAAGTGTATTGATCATCGGCTTGCCCGAAGCAAGGTAATCGCCGACTTTGTTTACGATACTTTGCGGTGCCCCTTTGACAAATGAGTTGATCACCACATCACTGTTTGCCAATGCGGCTGCCATGCGCGGGTATGCGGTAAAGCCCCAGAAATGCACATATTCCATATGCTGTTCTTTTACATAGGCTTCGAGCATCTCCTTCTCGGATCCGGTACCCAGTATCTGCAGATGCACCTTTTTAGCGGCGCTCTCTCCCAGCGTCTGATTGCAAAGGCTGACTGCGTCGATGACATTTTTGATGTCATAGCTCGTACTGATGGAACCGGCATAGGTGAGCCAGAATTCATCGTCCGGCTTGATGACCTCCTGCTGATGAATCGCCACACCGCCGTCGAAGTCAGCCAGATTGCATCCGACATAAACCGTCTCCATCGGCAAATCGCGATGGTTGTATTGTACTGCTCGCGCGGTGTAATCCTCGGAGGTACCGATTGCGGCCACACAATTGCGGTAGGTAGTCTCGGCATCCCGCTGGAATCCGTGAAAGAGGATTTTGCGCAGTCTGTCATTCTTGACGACCATACTCATCGCCTCCGGCCACAAATCCTCGATATCGACGATGAACGGCACCTGATGTGCCTTGCAGATTTCCGATGCGACAGCCGCGACATTGTTGGCCGGGATACTGCAGTAAACCGCATCGTATTCTGTTATATGCTGATTTAAATATTGTTTCAACCGCTTGGCTACACCGCGATTGCTGATTACGCGCTGTACACCGACATTTTTCTTGTACGGTTTGGTCTCGATAAAGGTGATTGCAAACGGATAATTCTGTTGCATAATCTGTGTCGTATTGCGCTTTGCTTTTTTGAAATGCTGAAAGTCGGTTGTGATGACTTCCACTTCATAACCGCTGTTTACAAAGGTCTGCGCGATCTGAAAGAAACGCGACGGCCCGGATTCCACCGGGAACCACATATATCCCATCGAGATAATACATACTTTTTTTGCTTTCATATTTTCTACCACTGTTTTGTTCCCTTAATTGGATTTGTGTCTGCGCAGTCGAAGCATGAAGGTAAACATGCGATCCGACACATGCAGCCGATTGAGCTTTTTAAAAATTTCATATTTCGGTAGAATACGCTGGTACAGCGACTCCGATGCGTTACGCACTTCCTGCGTCAGGTTCTCTGCCGCATTGCGATAAATGCGCTTATCCTTGCTGCGGATCAGCATCACGCGATAGATGTCAGTCAAAAACTTTGACATCTTATGTTCCCAAAAGGCGTATGCGCCATCCGGACAATCAATCAGATTCGGCTCAAAGGCAAGCATCCGGCGTTCCACCGTCAGGAAATGATCGAGTCGCTTAAGCATGCTGGCGCTTGATACACTCTGGTTCACATCACCGATGCGATATTCATACAACGGCAGATCCAGTACACGCAATGTCTGTGCTCTGCAAAGTGGAATTGTCGAATATTCCTGATCCTCATAAAAGACATGCTCCGGCATATCATAATGCTGGTTGCGATAAAAATCAGTCCGGTATGTCAGGCCGTGAAAGGTCATGCAATTCGTACAATACGGGCCGTCCATCAGCTCCTCTAAACTGTATACGGTCTGCTCCTGCGAAGGTGGTGCGACGGCGATGGTCTTGACCGTAGCCGGGCTGGTGCTGATATCATGCGTGCGATAGCTTTGAATCAGCGCATCAACCGGTGGCTCCTGTTCGAGGATCTGCATGGTCTGCATCAGTGCATCCGTATCCACCCAGTCATCTGCGTCAATCACTTTGAAATAGCGTCCTCTGGCGGCCTTGACACCGGCATTGATGCCGGAACCGTGTCCGCCGTTTTGTTTGTTTAAAATGCAAAAAGTCCCCGGATAGCGGTCGACATATTGCTGTGCCACCTCGGCGGAGTTGTCGCTTGAGCCATCGTTGACCACGATGACCTCCAGCTTCTCCATCCACTCAGCAGGCAAAATCATTGATGTAAGCCCTTTATCCAGAAACTTCTGTGCATTGTAAGTTGGTAAAATTAAAGTTAAAATTTTCATGTTTTATTTAAGAGCAGTCGTTTGATTGCTGTCAATTCCCTCTGTATTTTCTTTTTGGAACAAAATCTTGATGGTCAAAAGAATAATCTTGATATCAAGCCATACGGAGTAGTTTTCGATATATGTTAAATCAAGCTTTACTTTGTCGTATGGTGTCGTATTATACTTCCCAAAAACCTGTGCATATCCGGTCAGTCCTGCTTTGACTTTTAATCGGAATTTGAATTCCGGCACGGACTCCGTATACTGGTCGGTTGTCATCTTCCACTCTGGTCTCGGACCGACGAAAGACATTTCTCCAATCAAAATATTAAACAACTGTGGCAGCTCGTCAAAATGAATATTGCGGATAATCTTGCCGATCGGGGTGACGCGGTCATCATCCTTCATCGTGATATGCGCTTCGTCATCCGGCTTTGCCACCTTCATACTGCGGAATTTCAAAATCTTAAAAATCTTGCCGTCCCTTGTCAGGCGCTCCTGCGTATAAAAGACCGGTCCGCGGTCATACAGCTTGATGCATAATGCAATCAGGAGCATAAACGGAGAGGCAATGACAATTCCCACAAGGGAAATCACAATGTCCATGATACGCTTGACGAAGCGCTGGTCGATGGTCAGTCCCTGATTGCGGAAGAGATACAGCGGTGTGTCAAACAAATGAATGTCATCTGCAGCGCGGAACATAATATCCGAAATCTTCGGCGTACAGTAAACACGGATGCCCCGCTCATAACAGAATTTGAGCAAATCATTGCGCACCTCGCCCGGCAGGTCGTTTAAGACCACGGCCTGAAATTTTTGGATTTCCTTGCAGATTTCCACGAATCCCAATTCACGGTAGCTGATGGTCGCGCAGATGTTGTATTTGTCTCTGCGACCGTTGATCTTGGCAATCAGATCACTCGGGGAGTAATCACCGTATACCAATATCATCTGGCGCGGAGGGTACATGGATTTGTATACTTTACGGACAATCAGATTCCAAAGAATCGAAAAGCAAATCTCGATTCCCGCCACATCGGCAAGCGGAATGGCATCGACATAATCACGCCATACCAGACACAGCTCGAAATAAGCGACCACATTGGCCATTACGAGAGCGAGCACACAGGAGAGAATGATGTCTCCTACACGCACATATCCGACGCGGTAGCCACCAAGCACCTTTGTAAAGAAGAATACAATCAGCACATACAGGCCGATGATTGCCCAGTTTCCTCGACGGAAGAACGGCACGATTGGGTTCTCACTCACCCAGTTTGCATAATAATTGTACCAAACAATCGCAAACATCACGCCGTGAAATCCCAGCGTGATGAGATTTGCCACAAAATTCAGCAAATGCTTATATTGTTCTTTCATGATTTGTTACCTTTCTATTCTCCGAGGCCGCTCTCGATATATGCGACAAGGGCACTGAGTGCAATCTCTTCGTCCTCTCCGTCACAGCAGAGAGTGATGGTTGTCCCGCTCTTGATGCAGGCGCCAAGTACGGATAACACGCTCTTGGCATTGGCGGAGTTGTCTCCGTCATATTCAAATGTGACTTTGCATTTAAATTTCATTGCCTCTTTGCAGAGGTTTCCTGCCGGGCGCAAATGCAATCCGGTTGGATTTGATATTTTTACATCTTGCTTTACCATGTTCCAAAAATCTCCTTAGAGTATATTATTCTGTCGTGTTTCCGTCATTTTCGGAATCACCCTGATTGTCACTGTTGTCCGGATCGTCACCGTTTTGCTTCTCTTTTAATGTGAAGGTGACGGTCGCTTTGGCAATCTTGTAATCGCTGTCAAGGTCAAAACTGATGGTCGCCGTATGCGGGCCTGCAGTCATGCCGTCAACATTGATGGTACCGGACAACATCGCAGCTGTCAGATTGGCCAGATCGGAGCTCTTGCCGCTTACCTTGACCGTGATGGTCGCATCGGTAAAGGCCATTTCCAGGTTCGGATCGAGTCCGGTCACTGTCAGATCTGCGGTGTTGATTGTAAATTCTTTTTCTTCATATTCCTCGATTTCGACGGTTACGGTAATCTGTGCCTGGGACGGCTGTACGAGCGATACGCCTTCCGGCAGATATTCCGAAATGTCGACCGTCGTCGAGAAGCTGGCGGATGCGCCATCCACATTGAGTACCTCACCCGGCACTTCGATTGCGCTGACCAGATTCAAGGCTGCTGCTGAGCCCTGGATTTCCACTTCGTTTACATTCTGCTGAATACCGATGACATTCAAATCATCTGCAGGTGTCCCTGTGGTATTGAACTTCACAGGAACGGTCTTGGTATTCATAATCTCGACTTCCACGGATACGCGGGAGCTTGAGAATGTCAGTTTGCTTGCGTCAATCTTGTTTCCTTCCGAATCATATACTTCCGGAATCGCGTTATCGCGGATGGTATCCATACCCTGTCCGCCCAGTCCGCTGACATCGATGATGGCTTTGCAGCTGGCGATTTCATTGACCACGCTGGCCGGTCCCGATACCGTCATCATCGTCGGGGTAACCACATGCGCATGCTCACTGTTGGTCGCATAGCCTTCCGCAGGTGTTCCTGTGACTTCCGCTTCCACCTTAAATGTCTGCTTCACATAATCCTCGATAGACAGATGAATGACCGCACTGGTCGAATTGAATGTCAAAAGTGAATTGCTGCGACTGCTCATGAATTCAAGCGAAACGGTCGCACTCTTGCGGTCCTTTGCCAGCTCTGCACGGCTTAAGTCTGCCGTTGCGGTGATATCGGAGTCATCGATATTCTGGATGACACTTCGCTTGCCGGTGATGGCCACCTTGACGCTCGTGCCGTCAATGACTTCGTAATACAATTTCTGATTTAGCAATGACTCTCCGTTTTCGATTTTGACGGAGGCCGTAAATGTCTTGGTCACATTCGGGTCGTCGATGTTATAAACGACGAGCCAGAGGATAAAGGCCAGAAACAGCGCCAGAATCTTGTACCAGATATTATTCGTCAGAGTTCTTAGAATTTTCTTTCCCATTCTTTTTCCTCCTCTTGAATAATTCAAATCCGCGCGCTTCATAATTGTGGCTCTGCAGGAAGGTCAGCTTCGCGCGAAGGAAATCCTGCTCAATGTCATGGTAAATGGCACCATGATAAGCGAGCGATACCTTTCCGGTTTCCTCTGAGACTATGATGGTCATGGAATCGCTTGCTTCGCTGATACCGATTGCCGCACGATGGCGGGTTCCCAGATCCTTGCTGATGGAGACGCTGTCCGAAAGCGGCAGATAACAGGTCGCCGCAAGCACGCGGTCTCCGCGCACAATGACCGCACCGTCATGGAGCGGTGTGTTCTTTTCAAATATATTGATCAACAATTGACTCGTCAAAAGTGCATCCACATCGATTCCGGTGCGAATGTATTCCGTCAAAAGGATTTCGTCTTCGATTACAATCAAAGCACCTGTCTTTTCTTTGCCCATGGCATAGCTGGCGCGGATCAGTTCATCGATGGTCTTGTCGGTGAATTTGGCGCGTTCTTCACGGCTCATGTCAAAGATGCGTCCGAAGAGCTTTCGGTTGCCGAGGCTCTCAAGTGCTTTGCGCAGTTCCGGCTGGAAAATAACTACGAGTGCGATCAAACCAACCGATAAGGTATTCTGTGCAATCCACAGAATCGTATTCATCTGGAAGATGGCCGCAATCAGTACAAAAGCGAGAATCACAAGGATACCCTTAAACAGATTCCATGCGCGGGTCGTCTTGATCCAGATCAAAAAATGATAGACGAGGAAGGCGATAATCAGCATCTCGATGACGTCAATCACACTGATGTCAATATCCGGCACGCCGACAAAGAGCGATGCTTTTTCCAAAAAACTATTCAACAGACCATGCAGTTTTGTGAGCATGTATGCCTTTCCTCCTTTCTGATTTCATTTTGTTCTTTTTGTTGTTCTTTTTGTTGTTCTTTTTTATTTGAGCAGGTCCTCATCAATATCGAGTTCCTGTGCAAGTGCTTTGCGGTCGAGTACCGTCGTATCGCCGGTCGGCGTCTGTGAAACACGAGGCATACGGCCTGTATTTCCAAATTGTTTGATTTGCTTTTCCTTGGCTGCCACCGTGCGCTTTGGAATCGCAGTCACATGATAATAATATTCATCATCTTCGTATTGCACGCGCTCCACTCTCTCATAGTCGAGATTCATGCAGAAGAACTGCAATACCGTTCCGATTGCACCACCGAGCACACTGCCGATGATCAGCATCAGAATATCAGGTGCCACAGACAGCGCAAGGCTGACTACGACATAAACAACAATCTGTATAATCAGACCCGCAAATAAAGCGATGGTCCATGCATAATCGATTTTCAGACGACGCACAAAGAAAATGACCAGTGTACTAAGCACCAGTGCCGCAAGCACTGCATACATTTCTTTGTTGTCGGCAAGAAGACCAACCAATACTTTCAGTCTCTCCGAGCTGGTCGCTCCGCTGACCGGTGCAAGCACGGTCGACGCATTCTGACGCACTCCGTCGAGGAAGTAATATACGACGGTTCCGCATGCGATTGACAGCGCACTGTAAACCGGACGAAGGAGTCCTCCGACCGCCGGAAGCACATATGGGATTCCAAAGCGTGCGAGAATCGGGGTGAGCAATGCTACCACATTGTCCTTCGGACAAAAACGGAAATAAATGAGATAGATTGCCAAAAACAATGCTGCACCGACAAGAGCCACTTCGATGGAAAGGGCATACAGATTCAGCAGCACCACCAGTGCTCCGACCCACAATGTCGCCGACATTGGAAGCAGGCAGCAAATCAATGCGAGCACCAGGCTGATCGGCAGCGAACCGATTCTGTCCATATAGCCGACGCCGTTTTTGATTACAAGCAGCATCACCAGCGCAAGTATAAATTTCAGTCCCATATTGATATAGGAGTCAAACTTCGCATAAATACGAATCAGCGAGTCCTTCATTTCAAGTAATTTGGTCATAAATCCTCCTACTTATCTTTCTCATCCTTAGCATAGAGCTTATTGAGCTTTTTCAAATGATTGCGATAAATCTTGACCTTATGCTTCTGCTTTTCATAGCGCAGGGCATAAATCACATAAGTGATGATGAGATAAACCGAGATGAATGCCAGATAAATTGCGACAAATTGCATGGCGAATACCTCATAGTCTATTTTATTCACTTCGATCATCAGCCGGTCCAGATCACTACACAGCATCAAAAAAGTCACAGCCATAAAAAAAATGGTGCCGGAAAAGAAACTTTTCAACAACTCCTTGGAGATATAATCACCGCGATAAAAAACACGATGGTTCTCGAGTGTTTTTCCTTCTTTCCGGTCCAATAATGCAAGCTGATATTGTTCTTTGATTCGTTCTTCGTTGAGCATAAAATCGTCTCCCAAAGCATAGTTGTACATTCTTATGAATTATACCATACCTAGCGTCTTTTGCAAACACTACGCATCCCGGAATGGGCGAAGCAGGGTGCCAAAGTAGATGGCACTGGCGATGATGACAATCATCGGGCCTGTGGCCACATTGGTAAAGTAGCTGACAAAGAGACCCACAATGCCGGAAAACATCGCAAAGATGACCGCATACGCACTGTAGGAACGCGCATTCTGCGACACATTGCGGGCTGAGGCCGCCGGCAGAATGAGAAGTGCATTGATAATCAGGATACCGACCCATTTGATGGAAACTGTCACAATGACTGCTACGAGCACGGAAAACAGACTCTCCAACAAGTAGACGCGAATGTGACGGCTTCTGGCCAGAATCGGGCTGACTGCAATGGCACTGATGGCATTATAACAAATCAGATAAAATATAATCGTGATGATAAAAACGACAAACAGCCCTGTTACTTCAGGCATTGTTATGCTAAGCACATCGCCGACAAGGATGCCGGAGTACTGGCTGAAGCTGCCACCGCGCGACAAAATTGCAAGTCCGATGGCGATGGCACAGCTGGAGAACACCGAGATGACGGTGTCGGTGGAGGCAAATGCTTTCGCATTGATCCAGTTGAGCAGCAGCGCAAATACGATGGCGAACAGAATCATCGAAAGGGTCGTGTCATGCATTCCGCAGATGACACCGACTGCGATGCCCGTCAGGGCGCTGTGTCCGAGCGCATCCGAGAAATACGCCATCTTTTTGTTGACAATCATCGTACCAAGCAATCCGAACAATGGCGTGATGATCAGGATGGCCAAAAATGCCATCCGCATAAAGGAGTAGTCAAACATTGTCAGAATATCCATGTCTATTTCGTACCTCCTTTGCCGTGATAACTTGCATCATATGGTTTGTACTCGACAATTGGACGGCTGTGTGTCTCATGGGCAACGGTCTGTGCTCCGCCTGCATGCTCGCCAAAGATTGCGATGAATTCCGGGCGCGCATAGAGCTCATGCGGTGTGCCGGATGCAAGGACGGTCTTGTCGAGCAGGACCACCTGATCCGCATATTTGCGTACATAATCCATATCATGCGAAATCAGAATGATTGCAAGATCGTATTGTTCTTTGATGCGGGTGATGGTCTTGTAAAACAGATCCATTCCCGTCTGGTCTACACCGGATACCGGCTCATCCAGCAAAAGCAGATGCGGTTCATCCATAAAAGCCATCGACAGCAGTACGCGCTGCATCTGGCCTCCGGAAAGATTGCAGACCTGACGGTCGATCAAGTCCTCTGCTTCGAATACTGCCAGCGCTTCTTTGATCTGCTGATACAGGTTTCGCCGCTTTGCCAAAAAAATCGGGAAGCGGAACTGATAGCTCGCGATGAGATCATAGACCGAGAGCGGCGTATTTTTATCTACATTTAATTTTTGCGGAACATATCCGATTTTAAGTTTTTCCATGTGGCCGTCTTTCGTATCTCGAAATTCGATATTGCCGGTGTAAGGCACATCTCCGAGCAGTGCCCGCACGAGTGTGGACTTGCCCGCGCCATTCTTGCCGACAATGGCCATCAGTGAATTGCAGTGGACATGCAGATTGACATCCTCAAGTACGACCTGTTCACCGAACGATACGCCGAGATGATTCACTTTGATACAATGAAAGCCACAGGCTTTGATGATTTTTTTCATTCGTTTACCTCTTGAATAATCAATTGCAGATTCTTTTGCATTTCAACCAGATAATAGTCGGCCGGGTCGCCCTCATAATCCCCTGCTCTGGTAAGAGGATTCAGATAAAAGACGATTGCGTTGGTCTCCTCTTCCGCGGTTTTGCCCATATCACTGCCGTACGTAGCCTCTGCCAGGATAAAACGCGTTCCGGTACCGTGAATCATATCCAATGTCTCTGCCACTTCACCGGCAGACAGCTGCCGCTCCTCATCGAGGTCGAGGCAGTATTTCACATCCCACCCAAGCTCGTTTGCCAGATATGCAAAGGCTTCATGGAATATCACAACCGGTACCCGTGCTTCATTCAGCTGTTTTTTCAATTGTTCTTCTGTCAAGGACAGCTGCGCCAGTTTGGTATCATAGACTTGTGCGTTTGCCATATATTCCTTCGCATGATCCGAATCGACCTTTGCGAGTTCCTCCGCCACATACTGCACCATCATGCGATAGTTTGTGACACTCATCCACGCATGGGCATTCAGGCTATGATCATCTTCTTCCGAAATTAAATCAAGTTTTGATGTTGCGGTAATGATGTTCAAATCCGTGTATTCCTCCTGTACATCAGGGAGAAAGGATTCGATTCCGCCACCGTTGACCAAAAAGATATCCGCCGTCGAAAGCAGTCGCATATCTTCCGGTGTCATCTGATAGTCGTGCAGACAGCCGGTCTGTGGCTCACTCATATTGACCACCTGCACTTCTTGCACATCTTTTGTCAGATTCAAGGCAAGAGTATAAAGCGGATAAAAAGAGGTTACGATCGAAACAGTTGCGTCCTCTTTGTCTGTTGTTTTTTGCTCCATATGCACATAAAGTGCTGTCAGGCCAACCGATAGAATCAGGATTACGGTCAGCATCAAAGCCACATAAGTTCTGGTTTTCATTCTTCTATTTCCCTTTTCCTATTTACGCTTGTTTGGATTCTTGCCAAGCGCCTTATGCTTGGCCGCCTTCTTTGCCTGGTGCTTTTGCGCTGTCTTTTTTGCAACCGGATGACCGGTCTTTTTCCAGCGTTCTTTCTTTGGCGCATATTCTTCGCCACGTGCCTGCGCATCAGCGATTGCTTTTTGCTCTGCCACCTGCTTCTCATGTGCGATTCTTGCCTGTTGCTGCGCGCGGGTCTCCTCCTCAAGCGGAGCACCGAATGCGAGGGTCTCCATGAGACGCCAGATTTCTTCCGTGCCCTGCTTTGTCTGTGCGGAAAACGGCAGGATCACGGTATCTTCCTTCGTGCCCAGCACTTTGCGCATGCGCGCAATATTGCGGTCAAGCTCGCCACGCGAAATCTTGTCCATTTTGGTTGCAATGATGACCGGTGAATAGCCCTGTTCGAGCATCCACTGATACATTAGGCAGTCGTTGTCGGACGGCTCATGGCGCACATCAATCAGCAAAAATACTGCAAGCAGCTGCTTGGATGTATGCAGATAGCGCTCAATCATCTTGCCCCACTGCGCCTTGATCTCGACGCTTGCGGTCGCATAGCCATAGCCCGGCAAATCGACCAGATACATGGTCTGATTGATATTATAAAAATTGATGGTCTGCGTCTTTCCCGGCTGGGAAGAGGTACGCGCGAGACCTTTGCGGTTTAAAAGTGTATTGATCAGTGATGATTTACCGACATTCGATTTGCCCGCAAAAGCAATCTCCGGATAATCGGTATCCGGGATTTCACTTGTAATGCCACAAACGATTTCAAGATCAGCACTTCTGATTATCATAAAAATTTTCCTTTCCAATAAAACAGTTTATCGAGAAACCATACGCGCACAGATACCGCGAATGCTTCGGATGCCGCCAAGCAAAAGCTCGTCGCGCAGAAGCAACAGCATCAGACCGTATACGACCACTCCGGTTGCAATCAAAATTGTGGAGCCGAACGCTCCCGGAGCAAGAAAGCTGCCTTCTGCCAAAAGCACTGCAAACATCACACAGGCGGCAATGATATATTTCCATCCACATGTCAGAATCCGCTTCACCGAAAGTTCTTTGCGTGCGAGATAAAGCTGTGCAGATGTAATCACACATTCCGCAATCACGGATGCAATTGCAGCCCCGAGCGAAAACGCATATGGAATTAAAGCCAAGTTTAACAACAGATTCACAACAGCACCGATGCAGACCGTACGCGTCACATACCATTCCCGCTTGGTGGTCATGAAATACTGAATTCCCGTCACATTGCTCAGTCCGATCAATGGAATCAGGAAACATAATATCTTTAACAGGATTGCCACTTTGTCATATCCCGGACCGTAAAAGACCGGAACAAAGTGGTCTGCCACACCGAAGAGGCCAAAGGCCAGCGGCAGGCTGAGGAGCCATACAAACCGATACACGCGGTAGAGCAGTTCTTTCATCTCTTCCTCTTTGTGGTTTGCATAGAGCGCACCGACGCGCGGAATCATGACGGCCTCAAGTGCGGTCACGAGTGTCAGTGCCGTTTTGGACAATTTCATCGACTGCTCATAATAACCGTTTTCTGCTTTCGTATCAGTAAACAGTCCAATCATTGTCTTATCAAAAATCGTATAGATACTGGTCGCAATTGTCGGGACAAACAAAAGCAATGTGCCCGGCAGATGACGCAGGGGATGCAGATTTTTCCAGTCCGGCCGATCGACATACTTCGGCAGATAAACCCAGATAGACCAGTTGCCGAGGCATTCGATACCGACCATACCAAGTACATATAGATAAAGGTCGGATGGTTTGCGCACAAATATCAATGTAAAAGCTACATTTAATATCCTGAAAATAATATTGCGGATGACGACTCTTCGGATTTCCTCGAGTCCCTGAAAGAACCATACGATATTGCTTGCCGCCGACACAAAGGTGATGGCCTGAATCAAATACAGCATGAAATAACGCGTTTGAAATGCCGTAAAGATTCCGTATACAACCAGGACTGCAATCACGCTGAATACACTTAAGAATTCGATTTCCCAGAATGTCTGTGAATATGCCTTGCGATCGTTTTGCACATACGAGATTTCCCGATTGCCGTAGATCAAGGTACCAAGTGCCGCAAACAGTGCAAAGATGGCCACAACAGACTGCGTATAGCTGTAGTCTCCGATCCGTTCTGCACCCAGGACGCGGGACAGATATGGTGTCGTAATCAGTGGCGTCAATACTGCCAGAATCTGGTAGCTGACATTGTATATATAATTACGTTTTAAGTTCGTAGTCTTTTGCAATTTTCAATCCCCTAAACCAACAAGGTGGTACGCAAAGCGTACCACCCGTATTTCCCGTTTTCGCTCAAACTATTTCACTTCAAGCTTGGTTTTGCCACCCATATATGGCTGCAATGCAACCGGAATATTGACACTTCCGTCTGCATTTAAGTTGTTCTCGAGGAATGCAATCAGCATACGAGGAGGAGCAACTACGGTATTATTCAAGGTGTGTGCGAAATATTTATTTCCGTCTGCACCCTTTACGCGGATTTTGAGGCGGCGTGCCTGTGCATCGCCAAGGTTTGAACAGCTTCCAACCTCAAAGTATTTCTGCTGGCGCGGAGACCATGCTTCGACATCACAGGATTTTACTTTCAAATCTGCGAGATCACCGGAACAACACTCAAGTGTGCGCACAGGGATATCCAGGCTGCGGAACAAATCTACGGTGTTCTTCCAAAGGATGTCATAATATTTCTTGGATTCTTCCGGCTTACATACAACGATCATTTCCTGCTTTTCGAACTGGTGAATACGATATACACCACGCTCTTCGATGCCGTGTGCGCCCTTCTCCTTGCGGAAGCATGGAGAATAGCTGGTCAGTGTGTACGGAAGCTTCTCTTCGTCATTGATGGTATCGATGAACTTACCGATCATGGAATGCTCGGAAGTACCGATCAGATAAAGGTCTTCGCCCTCAATCTTGTACATCATGGCATCCATCTCTTCAAAGCTCATAACGCCGGTCACGACGTTGGAACGAATCATATAAGGTGGAATGCAATAGGTGAATCCTCTGTCAATCATGAAATCTCTTGCATAAGAAATGACTGCGGAATGCAATCTTGCGATGTCACCCATCAGATAATAGAATCCGTTTCCTGCTACTTTTCCGGCTGCGTCCAGATCGATTCCGTTGAATTTTTCCATAATCTCGGTATGATATGGAATCTCAAAGTCCGGCACAACCGGCTCACCGAATTTTTCAATCTCGACATTGCAGCTGTCGTCCGGACCAATCGGTACGGATGGATCGATGATGTTTGGAATCTTCATCATGATTTCGGTTACCTTCTCGGAGAGTTCAGCCTCCATCGGCTCCAACTCTTTCAGACGGTTTGAAATCTCAGCCACTTCTTTCTTTACGGCTTCTGCCTCATCCTTCTTTCCCTGTCCCATGAGCTTTCCGATTTCCTTGGAAACGGTATTTTTCTTGGCACGAAGGTCGTCTGCCTCCTGCTGTGCAGCACGTGCTTTCTTGTCGAGCTCGATGACTTCGTCTACGAGACCAAGCTTATGCTCCTGGAATTTTTTCTTGATGTTTTCTTTTACTACATCCGGATTTTCTCTTAGAAATTTAATGTCGATCATAATTTGTTCAACCTCTTATCCTTTTTATTCTTATTATTTTATTCAAAGCGAAGCGGATATTTGTCGGTCAGTTCCTTGATGATGGCTCTTGCCTGAGGAACTGCGCTTTCGCCCTGATTGATCAGCATTGCGATTGCTTCCGCAACCTGATCGAAGTCGTCTTCCTTGAGACCTCTTGTGGTTGCTGCCGGTGTACCGAGGCGGATACCGCTGGTCACGAACGGCTTCTGCGGGTCATTCGGAATGGTATTTTTGTTTGCTGTAATATGTGACTCATCAAGGAGCTTTTCAACTTCCTTACCGGTCAGATTCTGTGGTGTCAGGTCGATTAACATCAGGTGGTTGTCTGTACCTCCGGATACAATCTTGACGCCACGCTTCATCAATCCGTTTGCGAGTGCCTGTGCATTCTTGATAATCTGCTGCTGATATTCTTTGAATTCCGGCTTTAATGCCTCTTCAAAGCAGATGGCTTTTGCAGCTACCACATGCATCAGCGGTCCTCCCTGTATGCCTGGGAAAATTGCCTTGTTGAGTTTGTACTGGTCTGCGATTTCCTGAGAAGCGAGGATCATACCGCCTCTTGGTCCGCGCAGAGTCTTGTGTGTGGTTGTGGTCACGATATGTGCATATGGGATTGGACTTGGGTGCAATCCTGCAGCCACGAGTCCTGCGATATGTGCCATATCCACCCAAAGCAGTGCATCTACCTTGTCCGCAATCTCACGGAAGCGCTTGAAATCGATGATTCTTGCATATGCGGATGCACCTGCGATAATCATCTTTGGCTTGCATTCGAGTGCGATGCGCTCTACTTCATCATAATCGATGAAACCTTCATCATTGACTCCGTAAGGCACGATATTGAAATAGGTACCGGAGAAGTTCACCGGCGAGCCGTGTGTCAAATGTCCGCCGTGGTCTAAGTTCATGCCCATTACGGTATCGCCCGGCTTCAATACGGCAAACTGTACTGCCATATTGGCCTGCGCTCCGGAATGAGGCTGTACATTTACATATTCGCAACCGAACAGTTTCTTTGCGCGTTCTCTTGCAAGGTCTTCAATCACATCGACATGTTCGCATCCGCCATAATAACGATGTGCCGGATAGCCTTCCGCATACTTGTTGGTAAGAATACTTCCCATTGCAGACATCACTGCCGGGCTTACCCAGTTCTCGGAAGCAATCAATTCAATGTGCGAGTTCTGACGGTTGAATTCATCGGTGATAGCAGCTGCGATTTCCGGATCGACAGCTTTGATATCATCATAAGTGTACATGGTTTCTCCTCCTGGTTCTTGATAAAAAAATACTTGTTACTTATATGCACGATAAGCTATCCACGAAATTCGCGGATAGCCTTCGCAACAATCTGTGTTCTCTTAAGACTCTTTGATTCGGTTCTTTCCGAGGCGGCACTTCATGATGTACCACAGCTCGGTTGCAATAAAGATTGATGAGTAAGAACCGCAAACCATACCTACCAGCAACGGAAGTGCAAATTCGCGAATGCTTGATACACCCATGATATACAGAAGTAAAATCATGATGATGGTGGTAATTGAGGTATTGATGGTTCTTGACAGAGTCTGTGTCAGGGACTTGTTTGCGACCTCAGCAAGTTCACCGCGGGTAATGCGGCTGCGTCCCTTCATATTTTCACGAATACGGTCAAAGATGACAATGGTATCATTGATTGAGTATCCGACAATGGTCAGCATACATGCAATAAAAGTATTGCCGACAGAAATACGGATCAATGCATATGCAGTCAATACTACAAGTACATCGTGTACCAGTGCGATGATTGCACTGCTTGCGAAACGCAGATCCTTGAAACGGAACCAGATGTAAAGAAGCATGAAGATACATGCCACTACAACCGCGAGGATTGCATCCTTACGCATTTCGTTTGAAATGGTGGAAGAAATACTCTGGCTCTCGATTGATGACTCATCTGCCTTGAATTTGTCAACGAGCATCTTGCCCATTTCCTGACTCTCGTCAGAAGTCAATGTACGGGTCTTAAATACAACCTTGGTACCGTTGTCTACGGTGTTGGCCTGTACATTTGCATCACCTGTGATTTCACGGATAGAAGGAACAACCTTATCTTCGAGTTCTTCTACGGTATATTCTTCGCCCATATCTACAGTAGTAGAAGTACCGCCGACAAACTCAAGACCAAAGTTCAAAATGCCCTTATGGTTTGCAGAATATGCTGCCATTCCGACGAAGCCGGCAACAATCACTGCGATGGAAATTCCAAAGTATACAAAGCGATGCTTGATGAAGTTGAGTGTCTTTCTCTCTTTTGCACGACCATATAATTTTTCGTTCTTGCAGCCGAGTGTGTACAGACTGTACATTACCCATCTTGCCACAACAAGTGCGGTAAACATGGATGCAAGGATAGAAATCATAAGGGTGTATGCGAAACCTTTGACAGTACCACTGCCGAGCAGCATCAATACAAGTGCTGCGATAAAGGTGGTAACATTTCCGTCGAGGATTGCGGAGAAGGCCTTGTTGTAACCTTCCTTGATTGCAACCTTCACACTCTTACCGTTTGCGATTTCTTCGCGAATACGGGCAAAGGTGATGACATTCGCATCGACCGCCATACCGATACCGAGGATGATACCTGCGATACCAGGCAGCGTTAATGTGATTTCAAATGCCTGAATCAATGATACAACGATTGCAACATAGCAAGCCAGAGCAACAGATGCTGCCACACCGGAGATGCCATACATCACAATCATAAAGAGCATAATCAGGATGATACCGATGATTGCCGCTTTCAGAGAAGTAGAAAGTGCTGCGCTACCAAGCTGTGCACCTACTACGGATGACTCAAGCTCCTCGAGCTCGAGTGTAATTGCACCAACACGAATGAAGGTTGCAAGGTTCTCTGCTGCTTCATAGGATTCCATACCGGTAATCTGACAGGTACCGCCGCTGATTCCGCCCTTCTGGCTTACGGTCGGTGCGCTGATGAAATGATCATCATAGTAAATACCGATTGCTTCGTTCTTTTCATATGCTTCCTTGGTGACTTCATACCAGGTATCTGCAGCTTCATCGGTCAGAGTCAACTGTACAATTGCCTTTGCCTTTCCGCTGTCTCCGCTGTCATATCCTGCTTTTGCATCGACAACAGCCTTACCGTCCAATACAACAGATCCGTTTTCTGTCAGCTTGTCGATGGTCACACCGTCAGACAAAACTGTCTGTCCCTGTGCATTTCTGGTGAAGTTGGTATTGCCCTCTGAGTCGGTCTGGGAAATGAAATACAAAGAACCAGGCTTTCCTAACTCTTCGAGTACTTCATACGGATCGTCCGCACCCGGAATCTCGACAGTGATACGTCCTTCTCCGGACTGGTATACCGAATACTCAGTGGTATATGAGGATGCACGCTCTTCGAGCTTTGCTTTTGTATCCTCAACATCTGTCTGTGAATAATCTTCGGTCACGATCTGATAGGTAATGGATACACCACCTGACAAATCAAGGCCTAACGAAATGGAATTTTTGCCATCCTTTCCTGTATCGCGAATGACATTGTATGCAAAGAACCCTACAAGGGCAAGGCACACAAGTACAACCGCGAGGATTACGGCACTTCTGCTCTTTTTCATTTTTTGTAAAATCCTTTCTTACATTTACGCTTCTGCTTCAGCTGCTTTTATCATAATCGCGCATTCGATACGCTTCTTTTGCAACTCACATCCAAGATCGTAAGCATCTGTGATGCTTCCGTGGAAGTTATATGAATTTGCGGCACATCCGCCGCTGCAATAGAATCGTGCAAAGCACTTTTTGCATTTTTCTTTTGCATATACATTGCATCCCTTGAATTCGTCACGCAACTCTGTATTGGTCACACCGTCGCGGACATTTCCCATCAAAAACTTCTCGTTGCCGACGAACTGATGGCATGGATACAAATCACCCCATGGCGTTACCGCCAGATATTCCGTACCGGAACCGCATCCGGACAGGCGCTTGTAAACGCAAGGGCCTCCCTCGAGATCAATCATGAAGTGGAAGAAGTTAAAATCCTTCCCCTGCTTTTTGCGCTCCACCATCTCTGCCGCAAGTTTGTCATATTCGGCAAACAGCTTTGGCAGATCCTCTTCACGGAGTGCGTAATCGTCCGTCTCCTGTGCCACCACCGGCTCAACGGAAATCTGCTTGAATCCCAGATCTGCCAAATGAAGGACATCTTCGGAAAAATCGGTATTGAAATGTGTATAGGTTCCGCGCACATAATAGCGCTCCTGATTGCGGCTCTCCGCCAGATCCTGAAATTTCGGAACAATCAGGTCGTAGCTTCCTGCTCCCTTTCTGAACGGGCGCATGCGGTCATGGACTTCCTTTCTGCCATCGATGGAAAGAACGACATTGTCGCACTCGCGATTGGCAAATTCCTTGACCTCATCATTTAACAGCACACCGTTTGTCGTAAGCGTAAAACGGAAATGCTTGTCATATTTCTTTTCCTGCTCGCGTCCATAGGCAACCAGCTGCTTAACCACCTCAAAATTCAAAAGCGGCTCACCACCGAAGAAATCTACTTCCAGATTCTTGCGGTTGCCGGAGTTGGCAATGAGGAAATCCAATGCCTGACGGCCGGTCTCATAATCCATGATTGCACGGCGTCCATGATATTCGCCTTCCTCTGCGAAACAGTATTTGCATGCAAGATTACAGTCGTGTGCGATGTGCAGGCAAAGTGCCTTGACAACGGTATTGCGACTCTTGTAATCCACGATGCGGTTCTCGTAGATATCTACGCTAAACAATGCCAAATCCGAAATCAGCGAACAGATTTCCTCGATTGCTTCTTTGGTCTCACCCTCTGCCTCACGGACAAAGGATGCGGATTTCAATAATTCAATTGTCTTTGCAGCAGCTGCGTTGCTTGCTGCTGTGCCCGACTCCACAAGACCTGCGGATTCTGCGGCCTGCTTTGCGGCTGCGATGATCTCGTCTTCGTGTGAAGTCAGATATGCATCCATTTCGGCGATCAGCGAATAAGTCGGCTCATCCACCACATGGATTGCTCCACTGTTTACATCCAGGACAATATTATAGCCATTATTCTGATACTGATGAATCACTACAATATTCCTCTCTCTCTATCATGATATACATATGTGATATTCATATGCGCGACAAAACGACCGTTCGCGAAGCGCGCGGTCGTCTTGGCTATTTGAGCTTTTCAGTTGTTTTATTTGCTGTGTTCACAAGTCTGGTTTCCAACTGTGCAAGAAGTCTTGCATGCAGACTGGCAGGATGTCTGGCACTCACCGCATCCACCCTTCTGAACGGTATTCTGTAATTTCTTTGTATTCAAAGTCTTAATGTGCTTCATTTTTTTCTCCTTTTTCTTTCCGGATCCACCGGACCCAATATTGTTTCGATTATAGCATGAAACCCCAAATATATCAAGGTTTATAGCTCACAATTGTTGACTGTTCTTGGGAACGGAATGACATCACGAATGTTGCCCATTCCGGTCAGATACATCACGCAGCGCTCGAAGCCGAGACCGAATCCGGCATGTCTTGCTGAACCGTATTTGCGCAGGTCCAGATAGAATCCATAATCCTCTTCGTTCAGTCCGAGTTCTTTCATGCGGGCAGACAGTTTCTCGTAGTCATCCTCACGCTGGGATCCACCGATGATTTCGCCGATTCCCGGTACGAGACAGTCAACTGCTGCAACGGTCTTGCCGTCCTCATTGAGCTTCATGTAGAAGGCCTTGATGTCCTTCGGATAGTCGGTTACAAATACCGGACGCTTGTATACTTCCTCTGTCAGATAACGTTCATGCTCGGTCTGCAGGTCGCATCCCCATGATACCTTGTAATCAAATTTGTCATTGTTCTTGGACAGAATATCGATGGCCTCGGTGTAGGTCACGCGTGCGAAGTCGTTCTCTACGACATTATGCAGTCTGTCAAGCAGTCCCTTGTCTACGAAGTTGTTGAAGAATGCCATCTCTTCCGGTGCATTCTCAAGTACATAAGTGATGATATATTTGAGCATGCTCTCAGCAAGCATCATATCATCCTCAAGGTCAGCAAATGCGATTTCCGGCTCGATCATCCAGAACTCAGCAGCATGTCTGGTAGTATTGGAGTTCTCTGCACGGAAAGTAGGTCCGAATGTATAAATGTTTTTGAATGCCATCGCATAGGTCTCACCGTTCAACTGTCCGGATACGGTCAGGTTGGTTGGTTTGTTGAAGAAATCCTGTGCGAAGTCTACTTTTCCGTCCTCGGTCTTTGGCACATTGTTGAGATCCAATGTGGTAACCTGGAACATTTCTCCTGCTCCCTCAGCATCAGAGCTGGTGATGAGTGGAGTATGTACATACACGAAATCTCTCTCCTGAAAGAATTTGTGAATCGCATAGGCACAAAGAGAACGAACGCGGAATACGGCCTCGAAGGTGTTGGTTCTCGGACGCAGGTGCGAAATGGTTCTCAAATATTCAAAAGTATGACGTTTCTTCTGAAGTGGATAATCCGGTGTGGAAGCGCCTTCGATGATGACTTCCTTTGCCTGAATCTCAAACGGTTGCTTTGCCTCCGGAGTCGGAACAAGCTCACCCGTGACGATCAGAGCAGCACCGACATTCACCTTGGAAACCTCTTCATAATTGTCAATTCCGTCTGCATAAACCACCTGAATCGGCTCAAAGAAGGTACCGTCATTGACTACGATAAATCCGAAATTCTTTGAATTACGATTACTTCTCACCCATCCTCCGATGGTGATTGTCTTGTTTGCATACTGGTCTCTGTTGCGGAATATTTCGCGAATGTCTGTTAATTCCATAGTCTCTCCTCTCTCGGCTTAAGCCTGTTCTTTGATATTTGCGTTCTTTACAACCAGATCAATCGCGGTATTGATCAGATATAAACGCTCAATATATACTCTTCCTTCGTCGGTATTGCCGTTTCCGAAGGAATTGTACAAATCTTCTTCACTGCTGAATCCGTAATTCTGTACGGAACTGTCAATATACTTCTGTAAAGATTCGTCCTCGACCTTTAATCCTTCTTCATGAGCCACCTTCTCGAAAATCAATTCGGTCTTGATGGTATCGGTCATCAGGCTCTTCCATTCCTCTTTTGCCTGATCAAGTGACATATTATAAGTCTTTGTCAGATAATCATCGAGGTCCTTGTAGTCTGAAGTCACATTTTTCTTTTCAAACTGTGCAATATATTCATTCAAACGAAGTTCGAGATATTCTTCCGGTACTTCCACTGTAGAATGATCGATCATGTATTTCTTTACCAGCGTTACCACTTCGGAATTTTTCTGATAGTCCATATACTGCTGAGTATAATTCTTGGCATAATCCTTTAACTCATCTACGGTTGAAACCCCGTAAGCATCCTTGAAATTCTTTTCTACAATTTCATCGGTCAGATTATCTTTTGTAAGCTTGTCCATCGTATAAATGCCATGGATTACGAATTCAAACTGTGTTTCCTTGCCGGCGAGATCCGGATTGTTGGTATACGGATCCGGGAATGTCACATCGCTGGTCACGGTGGTGCCAACCTTTGCGCCCACGAGACCGTCCGTAAAGCCCGGAATATAACCATTGTCATCGCTGACATATACATACTGGTTCTGTGCGGCACCTCTGTCAAAGGCCTCTCCGTCCAGATATCCGGTATAGTCAACCAGCACATAGTCGCCCTTTTCGATGGTATCGCGGTCTGTCACCTCTTTATAATTGCCGCTGGCCTGTGCCAGAATTGCGTCAAGATTGGCATTGATTTTCTCATCGGTCACTGCATAATCCTGAGTCAGCTGAATGTCGAATTTCTTGTAATCAGCCAGCTTGGTCACGAGCTTATCGGTATCAAGTTCATACTGTCCGCTGCGCTTCTGCGCGGTTTCTTTGCCCTGTGACTCGGTATCGCTGTCCTTGCCGCCACATGCAGTCATGGACAACACCATTGTTGCGATCAATGCTGTCGCAATGAATCTCTTTTTCATCATCAATACTTCCTTTCACTTATGACAAAAAGGCCCGGTTAGCCGCGCCTTTTGCCGATTCCCAATATATTTATTTCTTTTTTTTGCTTGAAGTTTTCTTTTCCGCTGCAGCCTGCTCGCTCATCTTTTTGTATTTCTCACTGAGCTTCTGGCGGAAGCTTTTCTTGCCCTGTGGTTTCTCGATGGCACCGCGGACACCCTTAACCGCAGTGATATAAAGTCCGCTCACAGTTGCTTTTACTTCCTTGCGCACCGGAATCATATCATAAATTGCCTGGTCGGCAATCAAAGACATCATGTTCGGACCAACCTTTGCTTTTACGATTGGAAGCTTCGAACGCTTCATCACCCAGTTGGCATTCTGCATCACAATTGGCGGAAGTCCCGCATCTTTCAGACGCAGTTTCTTTTTGTCAATAATCAGCATGGTTACCTGCTGTGCTGCTGCATCGAGCTGTTCTTTTTGCTCTGCCTGTCTCTTCTCTAATCTCTTTCCCCAGAAATATAATGCTACTACTACAGCAATCAAAACAATGATTACGATGAGCATTATGATCATCCATGGTTTCATGGCCATGTCCTCCTTCACTCACGATAGAAAATATTCTATCAAAATATATTCCAAAATGCAATGTAAATTAAGGCCTAGACAAATCTACTTTCTTGTCATCCGTCGCTTCAATTGCAATATGACAGTCCGCCACAAATTCATTGTTGATTTCAAGTGCATAATCAATCTCTGCCGTAATTCTGTTTGCCTCCTCTTTGACTGCCACACGCGTTGCGTCAATCCCGATCAGCAGACTGCCGAACGGTGTGTAATAATAGGTCGCATTCTTTTTGCCCTGCTCAAAAACCATATGTACGGAAGTGACTCCGTTTTTGAACAATTCCATATATCCTTCCTTGATTTTGATGCGGTTTTTGGTGGTCTCATCAAACCCTTCCGTCACCTCGTCATAAAGGAAATAATGCTTCCCGTTGCGCTCGTAATAGGTCGCAGGAGAAATGGTCTCGATCGTGTCGGAATCGTTGCCCGCCATCTGAAGACCACTGATTTTTAATAAAATATCATTTGTCATTTGTTGCTCACTTATTCCTTTTGTTATTGATTCTGGCGCTCAATAATCTCTTTTACCGCAACTTCCTGGTTGGCCACATGGACATGAATATATCCGGTCGCCATCTCCACATTATGCTCAGCAAGCGCCTGCACGATTTCTTCATGCTCTTTGATCAGTACCGGATAGACTTCCGGATTCTTGAGATATTCCACACGATAACGGTAGAGCTGCTCGCGCAAATTGTTGAGCAGCGCCATCAGTTTCGGATTGTCGGCAGCTTCATAAACCACATCATGGAATTCCACATCACATTCCGCAAGCCGCTTCACATCTCCGCTCGCGGCAAGCTTCTCGAACTTAATCGCACTGTCTCGCAGTTTTTGAATCTGCTCATCATTGATTTTCTGACATGCGATGCGCACCGCCAGGTCCTCAAGTGCTTCGCGGATCTGCAGGACATCTTCCATGTCTTTTAAGGTCATATGCGCCACTTCCGCGCCTTTGCGCGGTACCGTAATCGCGAGACCTTCCTGCTCAAGCATACGGATTGCTTCGCGAATCGGGGTTCGGCTGACACCGAGTTTCAATGCGAGCTGCTGCTCCATCAAACGCTCCCCCGGCTTGAGATCTTCTTTTAAAATTGCTTCCCTCAATGTATGAAAGACTACATCCCGCAGCGGGAGATAGGCATCCATATTTAATTTCAAATCGTCTGTCATTTCGTTCTCCGTTTCTGTCAGTTGTTAAAAATCTTTGTTACATATACGGCCTTTGCAAGTCCGGCCGCCTTGATGGCAGCTTTCGCCTTGCGCGCCTGTCCCGCATTTGTAAATATGCCAAAGACGGTCGGTCCGCTTCCGCTCATCATGCTTCCGACAGCTCCGTATTCCATCATTTTGTCTTTGATGGTGCCGATGACCGGATATTCCGGAATCGTCACATCCTGCAGGACATTTCCCATATCTGCGCAGATGGCTTCGAGGTCGCCGCGGCGAATGTCCTCCACCTGCTTTTTGATATCCGGATGCTTCATATCCGCATCCAGTTTTAAATGCTCATATACCCATTTGGTGGATACCGAAATAGGTGGCTTTGCAATCACAACAGAGCACTCCACCATCGGATCAAGCACCGTCAGTTTCTCCCCGATGCCTTCCGCCAGAGCCGTACCGCGCAAAATGCAATATGGTACATCCGCTCCAAGACGCGCTCCGCGCTCCATCAGTTCCTCTTTGCTCAAATGCAATTGAAACAAACGATTCATGCCATACAATGCAGCTGCGCAGTCACTGCTACCGCCTGCCAGACCGGCTGCCACCGGAATTCTTTTTTGCAGGCTCACGCGCACACCTTCTTTGATTTGAAATTCCTCACGCAACATCGCAATCGCACGATATACCAGATTATCCTGATTCACCGGCACAAAATTCCAGTTCGTACGAATGGTAATCTCCGGCTCGTCTGTCTTTTCCATTGTCAGATCATCATACAGATCGATTGTCTGCATAATCATAGATACTTCATGGTATCCATCCTCACGCCTGCGCAACACATCCAGACCAAGGTTGATCTTTGCAAGCGCCTTTAGTGATATCTGTTCCATGTTATATATCCCCTGTCTATTATAGTTAGTACCAACTAATTTGTACAGATTTTTTCATGTTTGCACTTTGTATACAATTTATACAAAGTGTATCTTATCAGATTCTGCCCGAATAGTAAACCTTTTTGTATTTTTTCAGATACAATTCCACCGTTTTCACGCACAAAAAAAGAGATCGCAGTTTCTGCAATCTCTTCTTTACACTTTGCTGTTTGATTTCCGACCATTGTGCCTAAGCCTGTACCGCCTCCATGGTCGGATCTGTTTCTGTGCTGTTCATGGATTTCTTCCACTCTTCGAATTTTTTCTCAACCGCTTCATAAGTTCGCTGGCTGATATCCGGCAACTCACTTCCCCAGATTTTGGTTGCCTGTGAGAAGCCCTCTTTGAATGCGTTCAGCAGTGTATCTGCCTTTTCTACATTGCCACCTGACAATGTCTGTGCAAAATCAAAGATTCTTTGTGCGGTCTGCTCTACGCCCCAGTATCCGTCCTCGGAAATTGCTTCCTGTGCTTCCTTCTTTGCGGCTTCGGTTACGGTAAAATCGCCCTTCGCAAGGAATTTCCAGATACCATCCTCATCTCCGATTGAGAGGCTGTAGGTGCTGGACTGTTTGCCGAGTGCTTCACGCACCATGTTGATCAGGCTGTTCTTCTGTGCCTCTGCATCCGCCTGGAGTTGCTGTACAATCGCACTGCGGTCTGTTGCAGGTTTGTCAACCATATGAGCATCCTGCTTTTCAAGTCCTTCCTTTGACGGCGTATAGGTGGCAGCTTCTACAGAAAAATCGGATTTGCCGATTACAACCTGTTTTTCCTTTTCGCTTTGCGCTTTCGATGTCTGCTCTGTCTTCGCTCCACTTGCGGCAGCAACCGAACTCGTAAAGGCATTAATCGAATTAAGATTCATAACTGCGCCCTCCTTGGGTTAAAAAAGTGTCTTCCGTGACAAAGTTACTCTTATATACCTTTTATCGGTCTTTCCTTACCTTCACTTTATACCCTTGCGCAAAATTTTTCAATCAAAACTTAACAATTCTTCACTCTTTTTTGACAATTCGGCTGTTTTTTCGTCATCAGACATACAATTTCCGTTTTTTTAAGGATGAAAAAAGACCTATGTAATACATAGGTCTATCGGATTGCGATTTAGTTGTCAAGGAAACGCATACGCTCTTTGGTGCGCTCCTTCTTCTTTGGAGCTTCTACCTTTGGCTTGTCAATTGCGCTCATGAGTGTATTGGTAAGATTTGCCTTACACTCGTCGCAGTATCTTCCGGTCTTGATGAGCTTACCGCACTTCTCGCACTCGATTCCATCAAGAGATCCTTCTGCAAATACGAGACGCTCTTCGCGTACCCACTGCTTAATCTGCTTTGTGCTGACATCATTTTCCTTGGATACTTCATTCATAGATGCGTTTGGATGCTCATTGAGGTATTCCTTTACTTCCTGGAATTTGTCCTCAAGTTCCTTTACGCAAGCCGGGCAAAGCTTCTCATTGCTCAACTGATTAAACAATCTGCCACAACCTCTACAATTTGTTACGTTCATGTGATTCCTCCTACGCTCCCTTCCCGATGCAGATGCTCAGGAAAAAGATTTTATCAAATCCAGCCTGTTTCAGCGCACGCGCCAGACTGTCGGCTGTTGCACCTGTGGTGAAAATATCATCAACTACTAGTGCTATCTTCCCACATTCTACCATGTTTATTTCTATCTGAAAAGCATTTTTTAAATTATTATATCTTTCTTCTTTTGTTAAAGTCTTTAATGCAGGCGTGTCAACAATGCGCAAAATTCCTTTTGACAGAACCGGCAGACGACGATTGCATTTCCGCTCAAATGCTCTTGACAGTGCCTTTGCAAACACCTGCGCCTGGTTGTATCCTCTGGCTTTCTGTTTTTTGCGATACATCGGCACGGGAATAATACAGTCGATTGCATTTTTGTCTATCCAATCGCCATAGCGTCGGACGGCCTCTGCCGCAAACGCGCGGGCATACTCCCGCTTGTTTGCATATTTGAAGCGATACATAGTCTCCTTAATCTCATCCTGATAAAGATAAATGGCCTTTCCCTGTTCATAGGGCGGTTTCCGGCGCCGACAGGACGGACACAGTTCCTGCCCGTGCGATACAGGCCTGCCACAGGCAGCGCATGCGCTTCCGACCGGCTGCAGACGCATTTTGCACGCAGGATGCAATTCTTTTTCCCATGGTTCGAGAATGTCATCGCATAGAAAGCAACGGCGCGGATAGAGAATATCCGCGCCGAACTGAATCAAATCATTCATCTTCCGGTTCATCTTTTGCCCAACCATATGCATATTTGACCGCTTTGTTCCATCCTTTGCGTTTCGCCTTTCGGTCTTCCTCGCTCATATTTGGTGTAAAGACACGATCGAGCTGCTGGTTCTTGACCACCTCTTCTTTGTTGGCCCAGACCCCGACAGCAAGTCCTGCAAGATAAGCCGCACCAAGTGCGGTGGATTCCACACAGGCCGGACGATTGACCGGTGCATTAAGCATATCTGCCTGGAATTGCATCAGGAAATTGTTCGCACTCGCGCCACCGTCCACACGCAGAGCTCTGATATCGATACCCGCATCAGCTTTCATCGCATCAATGACATCGCAGACCTGAAGGGCAATGGATTCGAGTGTTGCACGAATAATATGATTCTTGTTGGTGCCGCGGGTGATTCCAACGATGGTTCCACGTGCATATTGATCCCAGTGCGGTGCACCAAGTCCTGTAAATGCAGGAACCACGTAACATCCATGTGTGCCTTTGACCTTGGTCGCCATATATTCCGAATCTGCTGCAGAATCAATCAGACGCATTCCATCACGTAGCCACTGAATAGATGCTCCCGCCACAAAGATAGAACCTTCAAGTGCATAATTGACTTTTCCATCCAGCCCCCATGCAATGGTCGTAACCAGACCGTTGTCGGAAAATACCGGTTTCTCACCTGTGTTCATCAGCAGGAAGCAGCCTGTACCGTAAGTATTCTTGGCTTCCCCCTCATTGAAACAGGTCTGTCCAAACAATGCAGCCTGCTGGTCGCCTGCCGCTCCTGCAATCGGAATCGGGGCACCGAAGAGTGTCTTTTCCGTATGGCCGTAGATATAGCTGGACGGCTTTACTTCCGGCAGAATGCTTCGCGGAATATTGAGTTCATCGAGAATCTCATCATCCCAGTCAAGGGTATTGATATTGAAAAGCATCGTACGGCTTGCATTGGAGTAGTCTGTCACATGTACTTGTCCCATTGTCAGCTTCCAAATAAGCCAGGTGTCGACGGTTCCAAAGAGCAGCTTGCCTTCATCCGCGAGCGCTCTTGCGCCTTCAACATTGTCCAGAATCCATTTGATCTTGGTCGCAGAGAAATAAGCATCAATCTTTAATCCGGTCTTTGCACGAATGCTCTCGGACAGGCCTTTTGCCATCAATGCATCTGCAATATCCGATGTGCGGCGGCACTGCCACACAATTGCGTGATAGACCGGCTCTCCGGTCTCTTTGTTCCACATGATGACTGTCTCACGCTGATTCGTAATACCGATTGCCGCGATGTCCTCAGCCTTTGCGGAAATCATGCTCATTGCCTCGATTGCCACACCGAATTGCGTGGACCAGATTTCGTTTGCATCATGCTCTACCCAGCCCGGATTCGGGAAATACTGCTTGAATTCCTTCTGTGCCATGGAACAGATCGTTCCATTCTGATCAAACAGAATACATCTGTTTGAAGTGGTGCCGGCATCAAGTGCCATAATATATTTTGCCATGTAATCCTCCCCTGTAAGAAAATAAAAAAGCGGGCATAACTTCAAAAGAAGCTTGCGCTTCTATCTCCATCATCTCCACTCTCTTCTCACGCCTTTATTTAATTTCTTATCTGCATTCAATTATAGCACTTGACGATTATATAGAAAACCTCGAAAAGATTTTTCTACATAATCGTCAAAAATTTTTAAAAATTATTATGCACTATTTTTGTGAATGGGTTTGTTCCCACTGTCTGCGCTCGCTGATTTCATTTTCGAAGGACTCCGGATTCTTTAAATAATAGTCCTGATGATATTCTTCCGCCGGATAGAAGTTTTTAAACGCCTCTAGCGCAACTGCTGCCTTCTTTCCCTGTGGATGATGTAGCGCGTCAATTGCCTTTTGTGCAATGGCCTTTTCGTCCTCGTTTTGATAATAGATGGCCAAAGTATAGGAAAAGCCCCGGTCCATGTACTGTCCGCCCTCATCAAATGGATCCACATTCGCCAGATAGATTTCCACCAGCTTTGCGTAATCCACCTTTTCGCTATCATAGGTGACTGCGATGGTTTCGCGGTGTCCTGTGCGCTGTGCTTTTACATCCTCATACTTAGGATCAGCCTCTTCCCCGCCGGAATATCCGCTGACGACCTCCGTCGCACCATAAATTTTAAATACAGGTGTGATGCACCAAAAGCATCCGCCTGCAAAATATGCATGTTTTTCTGCCATTTTTATTTCCAATTCCTCGTATTTGTTTTTTTATCTATTTACTTATCACGCTTGGCTATTTCCCTTGCGGTGTATGAAGGTTTTGCACTCGACCGACTGAAATATACCCATCAACAACTGCTCTAAAGTCTGTGCCTTTTGCTGCATCCTCGTGGTAAGTCGCATCAACAGTGAGGATCCATTTGTCATTTCCGTTTGGTTCCATCTTGTATCTGTCAATATAAAAAGCATTCGTTGCCATCACACGATTTCGAAGGATGCCTTTGTATTCGGAAATAGGACAGGATGGAAAATTGATATTGATGATTTCGTTATACTGTAAGGATTCTGTCTCGATTTCTTCGAGTGTTTCTGCAATCATATTTTCCAGATATTGGTCTGTAACCTCATGGAATTCAGATGCGCCTTCCGAAAATGCCACCGCGGCTGTTCCTGCAGTTGCAGCTTCTAAAGCTGCGCCGATGGTTGCGGAATATTGCACATCCGAACCGCAATTGTATCCGTAATTGATGCCGGAAAATACCACATCCGCTTTCCCTTCCACAACGTTCAGCAGGCCGAATCGTACACAATCCGCAGGTGTTCCGCTTGTTGCATAGGCGTGCACGCCCTCCACCGGAAAATCCACTTTTTCTAAATCCATAGGCTCGTGCAACGTGATGCGATGGGACATTGCGCTACACTGATGCTTCGGTGCCACTACCCATACTTCTCCGAATTTCGTCGCAGCCTGCGCCAGGCGTACAATTCCATCACTTGTGATTCCGTCATCATTTGTGATTAAAATATTTCTTTTTTTCAAGAGAATAAACCCTTCCTCTGATTTTATCTCAGCTACGCTGACGCAAATCTTATTCTGATTTTAGATTCTTAAGCTCTGCTTCTGCATTTAAGATGGTCTGCATCACATCATAATCGTATGGTTCATCGTTCTTATGATCGTTGTAATATGCGCGTCCAAGCTCTGCGTAAAGCATCTTTAAATCATATTCTTTTGTTTTTACATCGATTTTGTTTTTTGCAGCGCCGGCAATTTCCTTTGTGGCAGAAACCGCTGTGCGTCCTGCAGAAATGATCATATCTTCTATCTTCTCATAATTTGACATAGTTTTTCCTCCTACAGCTATTATCCCCACTCCCCCTCCTCTTGTCAACACACCGCCTCCCCTCGCGCCCCTTCCCACGCCCCGGTTCTTCTCCTCGCCGCCTCCAGCTCCACCACCCTCTGCCATGCCTCACACGATAGGCGCGGAAGCTTAGATTCTCCAAAGCCGTACAAGCTTCAAGAGGTTGTACTTTCACCGATTTTGCACTTCGACAAACTGTCTTTTCGTC
>NZ_PDYG01000013.1 GCF_002735305.1 Agathobacter ruminis | reverse complement strand
TTGAAAGAACAACCTCAATCAAAGAAGCGGTGCGCGGCTTTGCTGAGAATCTTGCTTTCGGATGCCGTGTGTCCAGCGCGGGTGGCAGACGGAAGGGGAGGCAGGGAATATGGGACTTATCAAGAAGCATGGAATGGTATATAATGAAGGGGATTTTGTAAGATGGAGGATGCGAATATGGAAGAATTGATTCGTTTATTGAATAGAGGAGTGACCCCGTTTCATGTGGTGGATGCCTGTGTGGAACGGTTGGAGCAGGCAGGTTTTACAGGAATTGCGTATGATCGGGAGTGGAACCTGCAGGCCGGAGGCAAGTATTATGTGAATCATCATGGCAGCGCATTGTTTGCATTTACGGTGGGAACAGAGTACCGGACGGGACAGATGGTGCGTATGGCAGCAGCACATACGGATTATCCGACATTGCGGATTAAGCCGGCACCGGATTTTAAGACCAAAAGTTATGCGCAGATCAATGTGGAAGTGTATGGTGGTCCGATATTGAATACCTGGTTGGATCGTCCTCTGGGTGTGGCCGGAAGAGTGGCAATCAAGAGTGCGGATCCGTTTGCGCCGGAGATGTGCTATTTTGAGTCGGGAAGACCGATTTTGACAATTCCGAATCTGGCAATCCATATGAACCGGGATGTGAACAAAGGTGTGGAACTGAATCCGCAGACCGATATGATTCCGCTTCTTGGCCTGGTGGACAAAGAGGAAGCAGACCACGATTATTTTATGGAATATTTGGCCGGCGAGCTGAGCAAACAGCTCGGACATCCGGTGCAGAAGGATGCAATTTTGGATTATGAATTGTATTTATATTGTACAGAAGAAGCACAGATGGTTGGAATTCGTTCGGAACTGTTGTCGTCACCGAGACTGGACAATCTGACCAGCTGCCATTCGTTGGTTTCTGCAATGATTGAAAGCACACGCAAGGATGGAATTAATCTGATACAGCTGGCTGATCATGAAGAAGTTGGAAGTACCAGCAAGCAGGGAGCGGCATCCATTTTGCTGCATGATATGCTTCGCAGAATCCTGAGAAGCCTCGGCGCAAGCGAGGATGCAATTGATGCGGCTGCATATGATGCAATGCTGGTATCGGCCGATGTGGCACATGCAGTTCATCCAAACAAGGTCTCAAAGGCAGATCCGCAGGTGCAGCCGCAGATGGGCAAAGGCTTATGCATTAAGCAGGCGGCGAGCCAGAGTTATGCGACAGATGCGCAGACCATTGCTATTTTTGCGGGAATCTGTGAAAAGGCCAATGTGCCTTACCAGCGATTTGTGAACCGTTCGGATATGAGAGGCGGCAGCACGCTTGGGGCAATTGCCTCCGCACTGACTCCGGTGAAGACACTTGATATCGGTATTCCGATTCTTGCGATGCATTCGGCAAGAGAGCTGATGGGCGCAAAGGATATCGAATCGCTGACTGATGCCATGAAAGCATATTTTAGTTTATGATTGCAATAAAATTGACAAACCACAAAAATTTCATGAATGCCTTATTGCGCACCGAGGTATTCGACCACTTTCTGCTACAGGAGGCGACAATTGCGGCGGCTGCGACCTATCATATCGATGGTCGTATGTCGCGCGAGTATTATACGCAGGAAGAAATCGATGAGCTTGGAATCGCTGGCTATCCATGTCTGCCTTATGGCATGCTGCGCAATACATGTTTTGATCTGATCAAAGGGAAAAAGACCCCGTCCGCGTTCAACTTTGTATTAATGCTGTCTCCGGACAATCTGGCAAAGACACTTGCATCCCTTGGAAGTGCTTTTACCATCCATGACATCGGCGCATTGTTTATTAACCTGCGATTTGCAGATGGAATCATGATGCTGACAACGGGAGTATCCTACAAGACATTTCAGTTGGATAAGAGTCTGGATGGGCAGTGGGACCGCCTGATACAGAAGTTTTTGGACAAACATGAGATTGCGTTTGAAATTCTGTAAATTACAAAGTAAAGTATTTTGTGAAAAGTACATGAATTTATGCGCTTAAACATCTAATTGTATAGACAAATAAATGCATAATAAGAAAAGAATCACATGCACTGTGGTTCTTTTTTTTAATGCGTATTAGACAATGAAAAAAAGGATTGTGCACTATGCGAATAAGAAGTTAATAAAAATAGGAAAAAAGTCACAAAAAATATCAAAAAAAGATTGATTTTGCACAATGTACATGTTATTTTTGTTGTATAGTCGAAAAGGAGGATTTGCTCATGAAAAAGCAGTTTTTGAAACGAACAATCACCCTGTTGGTTTGCATGGGAATGCTTGTAGGCTGTGGAGCCAAAGAGACATCAAACACGCAGGATAAAGCGGAAGCACAAGATAGCAATCTTCCTTCCGGAAGCGTAAGTCTGCGCGTATGGGGTGCGGAAGAAGATGCTGATCTGGTAAACCAGATTATTGAAGGATTTATTGTGGAGTATGGATCACAGGCGGATTTTGAAATTACATTTGAGCCGCACAGTGAGTCGGGTGTTAAGGATGAAGTACTGGGAGATGTATTGAATGCTCCGGATGTATTTACATTTGCGGACGATCAATTGATGGCATTTGTAGCATCGGGGGTATTAAAAAAGGTGGAAAACGATTCGGAAATCTCAGGTCGCAACCTGGAGTCATCCGTCAATGCGGCATCTGTCAATGATACGCTTTATGCGTATCCGCTGACTGCAGACAATGGATATTTCTTATTTTATAACAAAGCAGTGATTCCGGATGATGCAACCGCAACCATGGATGGACTTCTTGCGGCAGCAGCTGCCGGAAACAAAAAAGTTTTCCTTGATATGGGATCAGGCTGGTATATGTACACTTTCTTTGGAAATACGGATATGGAAATCGGACTGAATGACGATGGTATTTCTACTTATTGTAACTGGAATGCAAAATATACCAATATCAAAGGTGTGGATGTTGCGGATGCAATGTTAAAGATTACTGCGAATCCGGCTTTTGTGGGTCATGCTGATTTTGATTTTGCAACAGGTGTGGCAAATGGAACCTATGCGGCTGGCGTCAGTGGAATCTGGGATGAAAATTCCGTGAAAGAAGCGTGGGGCGATAACTATGGTGCCGTAAAACTGCCGACTTATACAGTGGCAGGACAACAGGTTCAGATGGCAAGTTATGCAGGCTATAAGCTCGTTGGGGTAAATTCATATTCTCCGAATGCGGCGTGGGCGGCTAAATTTGCTGATTGGATGACGAATGAAGCAAACCAGACACTTCGTTTCCAGATGCGTGGACAGGGCCCGTCCAACCTGAATGCATCGGCATCCGGTGATATTGCGCAGTCCAAGGCAATCGCAGCATTGCAGCAACAGGCTCCGTATTCAAGCCTGCAGCGTGTCGGTGGAACCTATTGGGATCCGGCATCGGTATTTGGAAATGCAATGATTCAGGGTAATCCAACCGGTAAAAATCTGCAGGTATTGCTGAACGAGATGGTGACCGGAATTACCGGTGAAGAATCGACAGGTGACGCCCCGGCAGCAGATGATGCAGAGGGTGAACCGGCAGAAGAATAGGAGGACAGGCAATGAATAAGACAATGAGCATTAAAATTAAAATCATGGTTCCGGTTCTTTTGCTTGGAATCGTATCTATTTTTTCCAATATTATGTCCGTGTACAGTCTTCGGTCGGTCAACAAGACAGCATCTACCATTGCGGATGAGTATATGACCACGATTACAGAACTCGATACCATCGGACAGACTGCAAAGTCGATTCATACACATGCGTTGTCGCATATTGTAGCGACGGATTTTGAAACCATGAAAGCAATCGTTGATGAGATTGAGGCGGAGGAGGCTACGCTTGCCGAAGCACTTGATACCATCAAAGGATATGATAATGAAGCAATTGCTTCATCTTACGAAAGTATGCTTGCTGATTTCAAAAGTTTTGAAGATTCGGTTAAAATTCTTTTGGCACAGTCGGCAAATCAAAAGACCAAGGATGCCTATGCGACTGCAAACGGAAGTGTTGCGGAGCAAGCAAAGCTGCTGAATGGGGATATCGAAAAAGCCATTGACGATATTAAGCAGGATTCGGCAGATCAAAGAGCTGCACTTTCAAGAAATTATCGCGTGGCTACCATTGCCAGCTATGTGGTTATCATCATCAGTGTTTTGGCTGTTTTGATCGCGGTATTTATGGTATTGCGTTATGTCATCAGACCGGTAATCAAAGCGGAAAGCGAATTGAGAGATATTATTGATGGAATCAATCGTCGTGAAGGCGATTTGACCAAGAGAGTTTCTGTTCAGTCACAGGATGAAATCGGTGCGCTCAGTGCCGGAATTAATGCATTTATTGAACATTTGCAGACGATTTTTACTATGATTACAAACAATTCCGAGGCAATGGATCGCGTGGTAAAGGATGTATTGAGCAGTGTACAGACTTCTAATGGCAGTGCGTCTGACCTCTCATCTTTGACCGAAGAATTGTCGGCGACCATGCAGGAAGTTGCAAACAGTGCAGGCGTCATCAATCAGAATACCGAAGCCGTTCGTGCTGAAGTAGAAGACATGGCAGAGAGAAGTCGTGAAATTAACGAATACTCAAAAGAGATGAAAGAGCATGCGAACAACATGGAAGTGACTGCGAAGTCGAACATGGAACAGACCAATGCAAAGGTGGATCAGATTCTCGAATCATTGAATCAGGCAATTGCGGAGAGCCAGAGCGTTGATCAGGTCAACTCTTTGACAGACGATATCATGAATATTGCAAGCCAGACCAATTTACTCTCCCTGAATGCAAGCATTGAGGCGGCAAGAGCAGGAGAGGCAGGAAAAGGATTTGCTGTGGTTGCAGGCGAAATTGGATCACTTGCAGAAAACAGCCGCCAGACTGCCGGCAACATTCAGGCAATCAACTCAGTTGTGGTAAATGCAGTGCATAATCTGGCCGACAGCGCAAACGAACTGGTTGATTATATGAAAAATTCCATCTTGCCGGAATTTGCCCGCTTCGTGGAAGACGGTGAGAAATACCGAAATAATGCGGATTATATTGAATCCGTAATGGCAGACTTCTCGAATAAGACCGAAGGATTCAAGGAAACCTTCAATGAGATTGCTTCTTCCATCAGCAGTATTACATCTGCAATCGATGATGGTGTACAAGGTGTATCTTCTGCAGCAGAGAGCACGCAGACACTTGTCTATGATATGGACAACATCAGTCATCGTATGGATGAGAATCAGAGAATTGCCGGAGAACTTGATAATGAGACGGCAATCTTCAAGAAAATATAAGTCAAGACTCGCTCATATGAAATTATGAAGAAAAAATGAATTCTACGAAAGACCCCTTGTCGAAGGGGTCTTTTTGTGTTATATTCTTGATGTGCGGATGTAGTATTCAAAACTACATTAAATAAAAATACAAAACTATGTAAGAAAGTAACATATACTTTATCTTTTGGTTATTATTATTTTATAAATATTTTAGATTTGAATTGATTAGGAAACGAGAGAGAGGATCACAGAATGTACAAGATTGTAATTGACAGCTGCGGCGAACTGCCGGAGGAACTGAAACAGGACAAACGCTTTAGCCATGTGGCATTGACACTGGATGTGGATGGCGTACAGATTACCGATGATGAGACTTTTGATCAGGCCAGCTTTTTGAAACTGGTGAAAGAAAGTCCAAATGGACCGAAATCTGCATGTCCGTCACCGGGTGCATATTTAGAAGAATACAAGGGCGAGGCTGAGCATGTCTATGTGGTAACCCTGTCCGGTGAGCTGAGCGGCTCCTACAACAGTGCGCTCTGCGCAGCTGAAATGTATCATGAGGAATTCGATGATGGCAAACAGATTCATGTATTCAATTCCAAATCTGCATCCATCGGTGAGACTTTGATTGCATTATATGTGCAAAAACTCGAGGAGAGCGGTCTGACATTCGAAGAAGTGGTACAGCTGACAGAAGATTATATCGAGTCCATGAATACATTTTTTGTACTTGAGACACTTGAGACATTTCGCAAGACCGGCCGTCTGAGCCGACTGAAGAGCTTTGTGGCCAACACTTTAAATATCAAGCCGGTGATGGCATCCACACAGACCGGATATATCTATATGCTTGACCAGGCGCGCGGAATGAAAAAGGCCCTGACCAAGATGATTGACCGCATGATTGAAAAGACCAAGGATTGTGAGAACAAGATTATTGCAATTTCACATTGTAATTGTCCGGAGCGTGCGGAGTTTGTAAAGAGCCTCATTGAAAAAGTGGCACACTTCAAGAAAATCGTAATCCTGGATATGGCAGGCGTATCCTCCATGTATGCGAATGACGGTGGTATTATCATTGCCGTATAATCATGACAGATTAAGTATAGGAAGAAAGAGCAGGTGCTGATTGAAATCGGGAGCTGCTCTTTTTTCTTACATGTTTTGGTTTGGATGGAAAAGTGGTAAGATAGGTTTGTTATGAAATAAGTGAGGAATGAGAACAATGAGCTTAGAAGAAATTCTTGACAGGATTGAACACGCGCGCAGATTCGGCAAATCGCCCGGTGTGGAGGTGACTGCGCAGGTGTTAAAACAGCTTGGAAACCCAGAACGGGAGCTGCCGTATATTCACGTGGCAGGCACCAACGGCAAAGGTTCCTGCTGCGCGTTTCTCGAAAGCATGGCAATGGAGGCGGGATATCGCGTCGGTAAATTCACATCGCCACATCTGATTCGTTTTCATGAGCGCATTACCGTTAATCAAGAGCAAATCCCGGATGAGGCTGTCATACGAATCGGAGAGATGCTGTTGCATCGGGAGTTTGGCGTGGAACTGACGATGTTTGACTATTGTCTGGTGATGGCAATCCTGTATTTCAGGGAACAAAAATGTGATCTGGTCATCCTCGAAACCGGACTGGGTGGACGCCTTGATTCGACCAGTGCACTTTCCCATGATCCGCTTGTAAATGTCATCACAAGAATCGGATACGACCACATGGCCATATTGGGAGATACGCTTGCAGAAATTGCAGGAGAAAAAGCGGGAATCATTCGTGCAAATGTTCCGGTGGTGGTCGGATTGCAGGAACAGGAAGCAATGGCAGTGCTCCGGCGAGAGGCAGAAGCAATGCATGCGCCTTTTTACGAGGTGACGGACGAGGCGGTTGCACAGCTGCATGAATTGCAATTGCATATGCTGGGGGAATACCAGTATGAGAATGCAGCAACGGCAATGCTTGCCATGGAAGTGGTAGACCGGATACAAAAGCGTGAATATGACAAAAAACATGCGATTGCGCATGCGTTCTGGCCGGGACGCATGGAGGTGTTGCGGGAAGAACCTTTCTTGATGGTGGACGGAGCACATAATGCAAATGGTGTGGAGGCATTGAAAAAAAGTTTGCAAAGCCTGTATCCGAATGAAAAATTTCATTTTGTGATGGGTGTTATGGCAGATAAGAATTATCATGAGATGATTATGCGTCTGCTTCCTCTTGCAGAGGATTTTGTGACGGTGACACCGGAATCGGAGCGTGCACTGCAAGGAACAGAACTTGCAAATCTGATTGCGGCATCCGGCGTCCCGGCGCATTTTGAAGAGGATTGGAAGTCCTGTTTGCAGAAAGATTTCGGCGGGCGGACCATCTGCTTTGGATCGCTCTATTTTATCGGTGCGGTAAAAGAATGGTTTGAAGAAGTCAATTCTGTGTTATATGAACCATAATTTTTTTGCATACACAATCCGAGCAAAATGGCTAGACAAATGAAAAAAGCTGTACTACACTAGCATTAGTGATTATAATACTAATCGCCCTTATAACATCAGTTTATAGGACTAAATTGATTATGGAGGTATTTGAGATGGAGAAAAAAGATTTAGATTGGTCTAATTTGGGATTTGGATACATGCCTGTAGATTATAGATATGTATCTTATTATAAAGATGGAAAATGGGATGACGGTGCATTGATCACCGATCCAAATATTACTTTAAATGAATGTGCGGGAGTATTCCAGTACGCACAGACAGTTTTCGAAGGATTGAAAGCATATACGACCGAAGATGGTCATATCGTATGTTTCCGTCCTGACCTGAATGCAGAAAGATTGTGCCAGTCTGCTGAGCGCCTTGAGATTCCACCATTCCCGGAAGATCGTTTTATCAAAGCGGTTGAGGAAGTGGTAAAGGCAAATGCAGCATGGGTTCCACCATACGGCTCAGGCGCAACACTTTATATCCGCCCATATATTATGGGAACCAATTCCGTAATCGGTGTAAAACCTGCGCAGGAATATCAGTTCCGCATCCTTTGTACACCGGTTGGCCCTTATTTCAAGGGTGGCGCTAAGCCAATTACCATTCGTGTATCAGACTTTGATCGTGCTGCTCCGCATGGAACAGGACATATCAAGGCTGGATTGAACTATGCCATGAGTTTACACGCAATTGTAGACGCACACGCACAAGGATTTGATGAGAATTTGTATTTGGATCCGGCTACCCGTTCAAAGGTAGAAGAAACCGGTGGTGCAAACTTCATTTTCATCACAAAAGATGGCAAGTTCGTAACCCCAAAGAGCGACAGCATTCTTCCTTCTATCACGCGTCGCTCTCTTATGGTGGTTGCTGAGAAGTACCTTGGTCTTACGGTAGAACACCGTGAGGTTTACCTCGACGAGCTGAAGGATTTCGCTGAATGTGGTCTTTGCGGAACAGCGGCCGTTATCTCTCCGGTAGGAAAGATTGTAAATCACGGAGAGGAAATCTGTTTCCCTAGCGGAATGGAAGAAATGGGACCGATCACCAAAAAACTGTATGAGACATTAACCGGAATTCAGATGGGACGCATCGAAGCCCCGGAAGGCTGGGTAAAGGTTATTGAATAAGACACAACGAAAGCAGCAACTGCGATTCCGATTCGGACTTGCGGTTGTTGTTTTGTCGCTTGTAATCCTGTGGATTGTCATTACGCGCGTGATCGGCGGCAACGATGGCCCCCGCTCTGTTTCAAGCGAACAAAAACAAAAAGATCTCTATATTGCAGAACAGCCAACCCTGGATGTGGAACTGCTTACGGTCAACAAATATTCCAGACCTGGGCGCCCTCTGGAAAAGGTCAACGGAATCGTGGTTCACTGGACCGCCAATCCGGGAACCTCGGCAATTCAGAATCGCAATTATTTTGAAGGTCTTAAAGACGGAAGCGGCACTTATGCCAGCTCGCATTTTATCATCGGGCTCGACGGTGAAATCGTCCAGTGCATTCCATGCAATGAAATCGCATTTGCATCCAACACACGCAATGACGATACAATCGCAATCGAATGCTGCACGGAGGATGACACCGGCAAATTCAACGGCAATACCTATGAATCTCTGCTTCATCTTGTGACATGGCTGATGGGACGCTACAATCTTACGACTGAAGATGTCATTCGCCACTATGATATCACCGGCAAAGACTGCCCACGATATTTTGTCCAGAATCCGGATGAATGGGAGAAATTCAAAGTGGATCTGCAAAATTATATTCTGTTGCATGGCACTGACCGCAATGCGACAGAGACTTCCGAAACTGTTAGTCATTAATATTCACTATAAAACAGGAACTGCACCGACCATTCTCGGCCGGTGCAGTTCCTGCTTTTTTTCGGCCGGTTACCAAATGTAACTCCGTTTGTTCAGGCTTCTGCGGTTAGGGTTGTAAAAGAAACGAAAATCCGATATGATTAAAGGAGTGTGAGAACACAAAATGTGGAAGGTAAAAGGGATGCAGTAAGAATGGAAAATGCGCTCAATTTTTCGGAGATAAAATTGGATAGCCTGGTGGACACAAAATTGATTCAGCGGTTTCAGGATCGCTTTTGTAAGGCGAATCATATTTACCTGACAGGTTTTGGAAAAGACGCAGGGATTTTGACCGAGCGCTATGGCAGCAAAGAAGAATTACAATTCATTAAGGATCTCGTACGACCGGATGAATGGTATTCGCTTGTGGCACGTGCACAGGATGAATTTGTGGAGAATATTGTGGAGCAGGATTTCCCGGAACGCAATATCAAGATGTGTGCACTTTCCACCAAATTTGAAGGACATATCCAGATGGTGTGGGTTGCCATCGGTTTTTTGGAAGAATATATAGAGAATAATCCGGAGCATACGCCGGTGCCGGATTATATATTGAAGACATCATCGACCAGATTCTACCATTCCATTGAATTTTTGGAGTTGCTGTCAAAATATGTATTTATCACAAAGGCAAATGAATTGATTGCCCAGTCGGCATTGAATAAGAACAAAGATGCGATGAGTGAAATCAGCGCACAGCTGTATCGCTCGGAATCTTTGACCAAGATTGTGACAATGCTTGAATCGGAAGCAGCATTTGGCCAAATCATAGACGATATCTTGCGTGAAGTGTGTTCAACCCTTAAGATTCCAAGGGGCATGCTGTTGAGAAAAGATGGCGACTGCAATACGGTCAGCATGATATGCGAGTATTGTATGAACCCGAAGATGGCGCAGATTTCATCGATGCAGGCTGTGCCGATTGAGGAACTTCCTTTTTTTAATGAAAAAAATTATGTGATTTCGGCTGATTCCATGGTGCCGCAGGTGTACAAGGATTTGATGGAAAAATTCTGTGCGGTGGCGGGTGTGTTCCAGCCGATTGAAGTAAACGGAAAAGTGATGATGTATCTTTGCTTCCTGGATACCAGCACGGAGCAGGTTTGGGAGACGGAGACCATCAAATTTATCAATGATGCAAAGCGGATTGTGCAGACGATTCTGACCAAGCGCATTGCAAAAAATTCGCTGGCAAGCTCTTATGCCAGTCTCGAAGCAATTCTTGAAAATGTGGGATGCGGTATTTGTGTTTATGATATGCATCAGCACAAGCTGTTATATCGCAATCAGCAATTCAAGGATATCTACAGTAAGAGCCTTTCGAGCGGCAACCTTGAGAAGGTTTTATATCTGGAGGATGAACAGGATGTTTCTTTCCGCGAGGTCTATATGGCGGACGAGGAACGATGGATTGACCAGTATAAAACCAATATCAAGTGGGTGGACGGCAGTACGGTATTGCTGTGCACTGCCTATGATATTACGGAAAAGAAACGCTATCAGGAAAAAATCGAGCATCAGGCCAACAATGATTTCCTGACCGGATTATATAATCGTATGCGCTGCGAACAGGATTTGGAAAAATATATTCGCATCGTGCAAAGTTCGGGAGAAAAGGGCGCTCTTTTATATATTGATCTGGATGACTTTAAGCATATCAATGACGGATTGGGACATCAGTATGGAGATGTTTTGTTAAAAACCATCAGTCACAGTCTGCAAAAGATTTCCGGTATCGGAAGCAATTGCTATCGCGTGGGCGGCGATGAATTCATGGTCATCATCACCGGTCAGAATTACAAGCGAATTGAAACCATCTGCGATGACATTCGCGATATCTTTAACCGCCCGTGGTTCCTGAAAGGGGAAGATTATTATTGCACAACCAGTATGGGAATTGTGGTATTCCCGGATGACGGAGATGTGGTGGAGGATTTGATTCGCAAGGCGGATATTGCACTGTTTCGCGCAAAGAGAAGCGGTAAGAATTGTGTGCAATACTATTCAGATGCAGATGAAGATGTATCAAGTCATCGTCTTGATGTCGAGAAGAATATGCGAAAAGCTGCAATGGACTCCTGCGATGAGTTTGAAATCTATTATCAGCCGATTATTGATGTCACAAAAGAGAACAATCCATGTTGCGGTGCGGAGGCACTGATCCGATGGAATTCACCGGAGCTTGGATTTATCGCCCCGGATGATTTTATTCCGTTGGCGGAATATCTCGGATTAATCAATCCAATCGGAGACTTTGTATTATTACAGGCCGCAAAACGTTGCAAATATTGGAATGATATGGGACATCCGAATTATAAGGTCAATGTCAATCTGTCTGTGGTACAGCTGTTGCAGAGCGATATTGTAAAAAAAGTACAGGATGTGCTCGAAGAGACGCGTATCAATCCAAAGAATCTGACGCTGGAAGTGACGGAATCTCTTGCAATCAATGACATGGGACGCATGAAATCCATCCTCGGACAGATTCGGGAACTGGGAGTACGCGTGGCCCTCGATGATTTTGGTACGGGATATTCGTCTCTGAATCATATTCGTGAGATCCCGCTTGATATCATCAAGATTGACCGCTGCTTTATCAAGAATCTGACCAAAGATGATTTCTCGGATGCATTTGTACAGATGGTGCATGAGCTTGCAAAGGCACTTGATCTGAAAATTTGTGTTGAAGGGGTTGAGACCGACGAACAATATGAATTGCTTAAGAAGATGAATATTGAAATGATTCAGGGATTTTATTTTGGTAAGCCGGTTAAGGTCGAAGAATTTGAAAAACAATATGTTGAATAGGAAAGAAAAAGCACGAAACCATTTGGTTTCGTGCTTTTTATATGCAGGAAATGGGACTTGAACCCACACGACATTGCTGCCACAGGCACCTGAAGCCTGCGCGTCTGCCAATTCCGCCATTCCTGCGAACAAAGGATATTCTATCAGATGTTGAACAAGAATGCAAGTTATTCCTTAAGAATTTCTTAAATACCTTGAAAAATTTATTCTCTTTCTATATAGTTATACACGTGGGAAAAGAGAGGATTAGTATTATGAGAAGACGAATCAAGTTGATTGTTAAGGGAGTATGTTTCTGTATAATCGCAGTATTGCTGTTCGAATTGTTGAATGTTACAATGCGCGTTTCTGATACAATTACAGTTGCAAGCGTGAAGGGATTCTATAAAGAGCCTGAGAACTCACTCGATGTTGTAGTGATCGGTGCCAGTGAAGTATATGCAGATTACTGTGCGACAAAAGCATGGGAGGATTACGGATATACTTCTTATTCTTTTTCTGTTTCCGGTGCACCGGGAAGCCTCTACAAATCTATGGCGCGTGAAGCGCTTTCAAAGCAAAAGCCGAAGGCTATCGTATTTGAAATCAATGGATTTTTAAATAAGGATACTTATTATGAACGTACTTATCAGTTGCACAACTGGATTGATTATATTCCGGATGCTGCAAATCGGCAAAAGACGATTGAGGAAGCAATTGATAAAGACAAGCGTGATGATTTCAAGAACATGTTTGCGGTCAATCACAACAACTGGAAAGATTTGGGCGGATGCGTTCGCACCTGTCGTACCAGACTGAAAATGGAATTTTGCGGACAATCTTATATGAAAGGATACGCCTGCAAGGCATGTGAATCCGATTATGTGGGCAAATTAAAAAAGAAAGAATTGCATTTTACAAAGAAGAGCCGCAAATATCTGATTGATTTGCTCAACTATTGCAAAGAGCAGAAAATTGAAAATGTATTGTTTGCCCGTTTCCCGCATCAAAAGGAGATTGCCAATCCGGAAGTGCTCGATGAAATCGGAAAGCTCGTAGAAGAATATGGATATGATTTCCAGAATTTCGAGAATGTAAAGTCTGAACTTGGCATTGAAAAGGATGACAGCTATTATAATCCGGAGCACATGAATATTTCCGGAAGTGAGAAATTCACCAAATATTTTGGACAATACCTCGTGGATCATTACGATGTGATCGGCAATCATTCCGAAGAAATCAAAAACAGCTGGGATGAATGCGCGAAAAAAACGCGCAAGACCATCAAACGATATGCAAAAATGGGAGAAAAACACCATTATCGTTTTGTGACAGAGATGGATATCCAATAGATTCTTAATTATTGTTTAAGATTATCAGATGTGGTTGAATTCTGAAAGCGAACAGTCTACAATATAGCAGTGTCTATGGAGGCTGACAAATCATGAAAAAAATAATACAAAAGGGAAGAAGAAAGAAAATTATCATAATCAGAACGATTGCGTTCTTTCTTTTGGTTGGAATCCTGTTTGAATGTTTTGATAAAACATTAAGGGTTGCAAATCCATATACAATTGCATGCGTTCAGGGTTTTTATAAAGAACCGGAGAATTCACTCGATGTGGTGATGATTGGCGCAAGCGAAATCTTTTCCGGATACTGCCCGACCAGAGCATGGCAGCAGTATGGATATACTTCTTATTCACTGGCGGTTTCCGGAGCCCCGGGCAGCGTATACAAATCACTTGTCCGCGAGACACTGTCCAAGCAGAATCCCAAACTGGTTGTAATTGAAATCAATGGTTTCATCAATGATGATGCTTATTATGAGAGACCGTATTTCCTGCATAGTTATATCGACTATATCCCGGACAAGGATCGTCGTCAACTGACCATCGAGGAAGCAATTCCGGAGTCGGATCGTGATGCATACGGAAAATCATTTGGATGCAATCATAACAACTGGAAAAATCTCAAAGGATGCTATCGCACGCTGAAAACAGAAATGCGACTGGCGCGGGAAGATGTTTCCTATTTAAAAGGATATGCGAGCAAACCGACAGGAAGCAGGCGTCACGCGAAAAAAAGACATTATTATTTTACGGCAAAGAGTCGTGCTTATCTGACAGATTTGCTTGAATATTGTAAAGAACAGGGACTCGAGCATGTATTGTTTACCAGATTCCCTCATGCAAATCGATATGAGAATACATATGCACTGAATCAGATTGAAGATTTGATTCGGTCTTATGGATATGACTTTGTCAATTTTGATAAATACAAAAAGAAAATTCAGGTGCGAAAAGGAGAGAACTATTATAATCCTGAGCATATGAATATTACCGGTGGTCAGAAATTTACGGACTATATCGGGAAATATATCATCAAGCATTATGATGTAAAGCAGGAACATCCTGCAAAAGTAAAAGAAAATTGGGATATGTGTGCCCAAAAGGCGTCAAAATGGATTGAGGAATGGAAAGCGCGTTCCGATGACAGTGGCGTGGAATTTTTATTTGAAGGTGAAGTGAATTAAAATGAAGAATGTACTTGAATGGCTGGAAGCTTCTGCAGCAAAAAATCCGCAGAAGCCGGCTTTTATTGGAGATAAAGAGATTACATTTGAGCAGGTGATGACATGGGCAAAAACCATTGGAACCACACTTGCACAGATGGAAGGGGATGCACCGGTTGCAGTCTTTTCTGCACGCAGTGCTACCACACCGGCATTGTTTGCCGGAATTGTTTATTCGGGAAGAGCATATGCACCGATTGATGCAACCTTACCGCAAAAGAGAATCCAAAAGATTTTGACCAATCTGAATCCGTCATTGATTCTGGTGGATCAGGAGAGTCACGCACGATTCCTGAAGCTGGCATCAGAGATTTTTGAAGATCGGATGCCTGCAATCGTCAAAGTGGATTTTGATGAACTGACAATTACAAAGCAGGATGAGACCATTGTAAGTCTGGATGCATCCAATATCGATGCAACTGCACTGGACCAAATCCGTGAGCAGATGGTGGTTACAGATCCGCTTTATATCATTTATACTTCAGGATCAAGCGGAAATCCGAAGGGCGTCATGACTTCACATGAATCATTGATGACCTATATCAATGCATATTGCAAGGTCATGCAGATTGAAGAACAGGATTGCCTGGGCAATCAGTCACCGCTTGATTATATTGCGGCAATCCGCGATATCTATATTCCGTTCAAAACCGGCTGCCAGACGGCCATTATCCCGAAAGAATATTTCATGGAGCCGAATATGCTTTTTGAATATATGAACGAAAAGCATGTGACTTCCGTTGGCTGGAGTGTATCGGCGCTGACTGTTCCGCTTAGCCTTGGTGCGTTTGAGGAAGTCAAACTGACCTCATTGAACAAAGTATGTTTTTCCGGATCAGTGATGCCTTGCAGCGCACTTCGCGTATGGCAGGAGAATTTGCCGGATGCACGTTTTGTAAATCAGTATGGACCGACAGAAGCAACCGCAAGCTGTACTTATTATGTGGTAGATCATCGAGTGACCGATGATGAAGTGCTTCCAATCGGAAAGGCATATGAGAATTACAGGGTATTCCTTTTGGATGAAAATAATCAAAAGGCTGATCGCGGAGAAATCTGTGTGTCAGGCCCGATTCTGGCTTTGGGGTATTATAATGATCCTGAACGTACGGAAAAGAGTTTTGTAAACAATCCGACGAATCATGCATATCCGGAGCGTATTTATCGCACGGGTGATATTGGAAGTCTCGATGAAAACGGAATTCTCCATTTTCATGGACGTATGGATCGTCAGATTAAACATATGGGACACCGTGTCGAGCTTGACGAAGTGGAGTGTGCAGCCAATGCCATCGAGGGAATCAGCGAGAGCGCATGTCTGTATAACAAACCAAAGGAAGTATTGGTACTGTTTTATTGCGGAGATCTTGAAAAGAAAGGATTGTCATTGGCTTTACGCGAGACAATTCCGGGATTTATGGTGCCGCGTAAGTTAATTAAAATGGATGCTTTACCGAAGTTACCAAACGGGAAAATTGATTTAAAGAAATTGGAAGGAGAAATGTAGTATGAGTACGAGAGAGCAGTTAATGGAGATTTTAGAGGAGTTAAGACCTGATATTGATTTTGAAAATGAGCAGGCATTGATTGATGATCACATCATGGAATCATTTGACGTGGTTGCACTTGTATCATCTCTGGCAGATGAGTTTGATATCACTGTTCGCCCGAAGGATCTGCTTCCAAAGAACTTTAATAATGTAGATGCAATGGTAGAACTGATTGAGAGATTGATGGAGGAGTAAGATGCAGACTCCGTGTTATTGTTTTGATCTTGATGCATTTGCAAAGCGTGCACAGGCAGTCAAGGCGGCATTGCCGACCATTCCGCTGACCTATTCCATCAAAGCCAATCCATTTTTGCTCGAACAGCTTCCGGAGGCATTTGATCACGTGGAAGTATGCAGTCCGGGAGAACTCGAAATCTGCATGTCACTGGGCATCGCCCCGGAAAAGATTATCTATTCCGGAGTGGTGAAGGAGTCCTGTGATGTCCATCAGGCGGTGGAATACGGGGTGGATATCATCACCTGTGAGAGCATCCGCCATGCACTTTTGGTGCAGGCAGAGAACAAGCCGATGAAGACATTGCTTCGTGTGACAAGCGGCAATCAGTTTGGAATGTCGATTGAGGACGCAAAAGAAATCATTAAGAATCAGCAGAGCAAATATTATAATCTGGATATTATTGGAATTCATTTTTTCAGCGGCACACAAAAGACGCTGCGCAAAATCGAAAAGGATTTTGAAAAACTTGAAAAGATTCTTGTTCAGTTGCATGACGAATGCGATTTCACACCGCAGATGGTGGAGTACGGACCGGGAATCTATACCGAATATTTTGAGGAAGATTGCGAAGCCTGTGATATGGCTGCACTTGCAGAGGCAGCAGGGGCGTTGAATGCGTTTGCAGAGAAGTATCCGCTTGCGATTGAGATGGGACGCTATTTTGCAGCTTCCTGCGGTACATTCTATACCTCAGTCAAGGATATCAAGACCAGCTATGAGACCAACTATCTGATGGTGGACGGAGGAATGCACCATCTGAATTATTACGGTCAGCGTATGGCTATGCAGATTCCACCGCTTTCGGTACAGAAAGCTGACGGAACAGAAATTGCAGTAAAACCTGCAAAAAATAATTCGCTTGCAAGTGACGAAAAAGTGCCATACTGCGTATGCGGCAGTCTGTGTACGGTTGCGGACGTTTTGCTTCGCGAAGTGGAATTGCCTAAAATGCAAGTTGGTGATCAATTGGCGTTCGGACGTTGTGGTGCCTACTCGATGACAGAAGCTCCGGCACTGTTTTTGTCGCGCCCGATGCCTGCAGTTTATGTAAAATCAGAAGAAAAGGGAGAAGTGCTGATTCGCGAGCATATTCATTCGGCTCGTTTGAACATGCGCTCAGAGAATTAGAATGGATTTAATATCGTTAAAATATGTCATTTTTGTTTTGGCAGTATTGGTCCTGTATTATATCTTTCCGAAGAAGTATCGCTGGTGCGTGCTTCTGGCCGGAAGTATGACCTATTATGTGCTGGTATGTAAATGGTATGTGCTGTTTATCATCTTTACCATCTCGACCACATACGGATGTGCGCGCTGGATTCAGTCCATGCTGGAGCATCAGAATGCGGTTGTCAAAGCGCATAAGGGAGAATGGGATCGCGAGACGCGCAAGAAATATAAAGAACGTGGATTGCACAAGAGAATGGCCGTGCTGTTCCTTGGACTGATCCTTAATTTCGGAATCCTGGGATTCCTCAAATATATTCCGTGGGCAAGTGAAATCGGATTATTGCTTCCGCTTGGAATTTCATTCTATACATTCCAGTCCATGGGATATCTGATTGATGTCTATCGTGAAATCGTGGAACCGGAAAAGAATTATTTCAAACTGGCTTTGTTTGTTTCATTCTTTCCGCAGATTATACAGGGACCGATTGCCATTTATGACAAATTGGCAAACCAGTTATATGAGGGGCACAGCCTTTCTTATGAACGCACCCGAAGAGCATTACTTTTGATTCTATGGGGTGTCATGAAAAAATTAATCATTGCCGATCGTGCAGTTACCGTCGTGAACCTTGTGACAGACAATCCGTCTGCATATCACGGCACTTATGTATTGCTTGCGGCATTGACTTATGCAGTACAGCTGTATGCGGATTTCTCCGGCGGAATTGATATCGTGCGAGGTGTCGGTGAATTGTTTGGCATTACCATGCCGATCAACTTCAATCGTCCGTATTTCTCGCGTTCTCTGACAGAATACTGGCACAGATGGCATATGACACTGGGTGACTGGTGCCGCAATTATATTTTTTATCCGCTTTCCATTTCCAAGGCATCTCTGAATGCAAGCAAATGGCTGAAGCCGAAATTCGGTGACCATATCAGCAAGGTGCTTCCGAGTTGTATTGCCAGCGTGATTACCTTCCTGGTCATTGGTGTATGGCACGGCGCCAACATGAAATATGTCTATTTCGGACTGTGGAACGGTGTTGTCATCATGATCGGTGAATTAATTGCGCCGATTCGTGCAAAAATTGCAGGTGGCTTCTTCAAGGTAACACGCCTGAAAGAAAATGGCGTTTTTGCAACTGTTGTCGCTGTGGTATGGACCTGGCTGATGATCCTGGTCGGATACTATTTTGATATTGCAAAAAATGCGCATGATGCATGGTTGATGCTTGTTCGCTCTGTCACAGATCTGCATCTTCCTGACTTGAATCCTTATACTATCGTCAAAACACTTGAACTGACCGGCCTTGATGCATGGGATTATCTGGTTTTGATTGTTGGAAGTGTTATGTGGTTTGCAATCAGCATGTACCAGGAGCGCACCGGAAGAGAACTTCGCAAGGTTGTCCTGACCCGGAAGCTGCCGCTTCGCTGGGCAATTCTGTTGATTGGAATCTTTGCTGTATTGCTGTTTGGATTCTACGGACCGGGTGTCAATCCGGCAGAATTTGTCTATATGCAATTCTAATTTTGCTAAAACGAAAAAAATCAAAAAAATTGAATTTTTAGGTTGACATTACTCGCGTGGTTTGATATTATAATCAAGTCGCGTGAGTGACATAAACCGAATAAAGGTTATGCGGAAGTGTCGGAACTGGCAGACGAGCAAGACTAAGGATCTTGTGCATATTGCTTGCGTGTGGGTTCAAGTCCCATCTTCCGCATTAAGATTTTTTTGGTGAAACCCTTGAAAGTACTGACTTTCAGGGGTTTTGCTTTTTAATGAAAAGTGGTTGACCCCGGTTGACCCCTACGAAACTCTTGATATTCCTGCGTTTTCGTTAAAAGCATCCCAAATGTCACCAATCTCATTAAGGTATTCTTTGTCTCTTGAAAAGGTGTAATTCTCAAGATTTGTCTTTACAGAATGTCCAAGTATTCTGGCGCGTTCAGCCGGATTCAATCCCATAGGTATTAATACATAAGAGTTGAGTGCGATTCTGAAAGCATGATTGTTACTAAGACCAAGTCCGAGCTTTTCTATGCAAATCTTATAAAGACTTTCATAGTAGGCTACGGTAGTAGTCCAAGTACCATCTTCTTTGCAGAATACCCATTCGGAATGAATGCCTAAGGCTTCCTGCTTTTTCTTTAGTTCACTTAAGATGTACTTTACATCCTTTGTAAGAGGAATGTATCGTCCGTTCTTGCTATCGCCCTTCTCATTTTTTGTGGTTGGGTTGTAGTAATACTCTTTACCGTTTTCGGTGATATGATCATTCTGTTGAGAATGGATATGTATCATCTTGTCGGTAATGTCTTCCCAACGCAGAGAAGGTATCTCTCCCTGCCTTACTCCTGTATGTGAGGAAAATAGTATGGCATATCCGTTTACATCGTATTTGAGCGTGTTAACGCGCTTCCAAAGGTATGTACGGATTCGTTCTATCTCGTGAGGCTGAAAAGCTTTCTCCTCAGGTCTGTCATTGCCCACGTTGCAGTTTCTGATGAAAGGTGTATTGTCCTCCGGAATGATATTGCGTTGGATAATTCCGTGATCATCACTTGCAGCATATCGGAAAGCCAGATTTAATACTCCTTTGAACTTGTAAAACCGCTTCTTGGTCAGATGCATTGTCTGAGTGATAACCTGCATGTACTCCATAAGTTCCGCCTTTGTCATATAGCGGATGTCCTTGGAACCGAACTCATCTGTGATAAAAGCTTTATATGAACTTTCATAATCACGGATGGTCTTTTCCTTCGGAGCCTCGGTTCTTACCTTTTCATCAAGTGCCAACTCAAAGAGTGACTTAAAGGAATAATCATTTAAGATATCTCCGCCAAAGTAATAAGCGTATAACTTTTCGATTAATCCTTCGTAAGAGTAAGAACGTGGAACAGAGTTATCGTTCTTAAGCCTCGTCTGATAGTAAGTCTTTTCTTTCCCTCGTTTCTTGAGAGTGCCGGTCTGGATAGCATTATCGTGAACCAATAATACTTTTTGCTCTATTAATTTAAACTGCTTCTTAGTCATTTCGTCTAAATACGTAGAGCCGGCTTCTGTAAGTGTACCTTCATCTTTGGATTTTTTCAAGGCGGCGATCTGCATTCTCAACTGCTGAATCTCAATACTAAGATCATCGCCAGCCGGTTTTGTTAGGTCTTTGTTCATGCAGATCACCTCCTTTCTTTTCTTAAAACTCGTCCAACAATTCCAAATACCAATATTCACTTGTCAAGGTGCTTTACTTTGGCTTCTGTTAAGTATGTGGGACACATAAGCCCCTAATCCGAAAAAATTTTTGAAAAATAAAAATTTCTTTGTAATACATTTGGGGTGCTTTCGGTCCCATTACTAAACCGGGAAGAAAAAATTTTTTTATCCCTTTATTAATACATTTGGGTCACAGAATGTCTCATTACTAAATCAAGGCAAAAATTTTTTCTTTCTACCTACTATTTGGAACGAGTTGAGCTTGATTACTAGAAATTTTTGAAAAAATTTTTCTTCCTACCATATACTTGGGTGGTTAAACCTTTGATTTCTAAAAATTTTTGATTCTTTTTTTCTTACATCTTCTATTTGGGACGAGTTGAGACGGATTACTACATAGAGTAAAATTATAATTGGCAATAATAAAGGGAAGAGAAAAATCTCTTCCCAATCATACAGATAAACTTTAGTATTAAGTTTGCTGAAAAAAATACAAAGGAGTCTGTATGATGAGTACTATGTTAGCCGAAGATGGGATTACGTTCAAGGAGTTTGAAAAGAAAACGTTTCAGATGATCTGCCAATGGGGACAGGAGTATACCAGAGAATTCCTTGAAAGGTATGACGAATATCTGATGCAAACCAGGGATAAGAAGGCATACCGTCACAAAGGCCTACGTAAAACTTCAGTCAAGACTGTCTACGGTGAAGTGGAGTACGAACGAAGAGTATATAAAACAACCAGGGAAGATGGAACAGAGAAGTTTGTATTCCTCTTGGATGAGCAACTTAAGATTCCATCAGTAGGCCTGATATCGGAAAACATGGCAGAACAATTGGTGATGGGAATCACTGAGATGTCTTATCGAGAATGCGCCGCAAAGGTTACGGAAATGACGGGACAAACCATAAGTGCCATGGGTGTGTGGAATGTCATACAAGAACTGGGAAGAAAGGTGTGTGAAGATGAGGAATCTCTCGTCAATGCACACAGATCAGGAATAATCCAGGGCGAGAAAGAAACGCCGGTCCTGTTTGAAGAAACGGATGGAGTTTATGTACGACTGCAGAATGAGAAGAAAAAGAAAGCAGAGATCAAGGTAGGGATCGCCTATGATGGATGGAAGGAAATAGGGAAAAACCGATACGCGCTTGATAATAAGGTTGTGGTTGCCGGGATTTCCTCCTCGAGGGAAAACATCCCACATGTGGAGGCGGCAGAAGAAGTTCGCAGATACCTGGACAAGTGTGATGTGGAAGGGATGTTTGATTTTCTCGAGACATACAGAAACAGCTTAACGGAAGATGAAGAAATCGAAAAAGTCGACACACTGTTAAAATACTTTGAAAACAACAAGGACGGCTTACTACCCTATCAAGAGAGAGGGCTATCGTTACCTGATCCGCCGGAAGGAATTGTCTACCGAAACATGGGGACGATGGAGAATCATATGTGGAGCGTTATCGCCAGACGGATGAAGCATAACCACACATGCTGGAGTATAAAAGGCGGAAATCATCTGGCGAAAATACTGGCAAAGAAATGTAGCGGTCGTATCGACGACGTGACAGTGAAGCTGAAGTCGCCGGAGTTTGAGGGGAAAAAGTTCTAGAAATTCAAAAAGAAATACTGATGGCCGGACAGGTACCCAAAAAGGTAGGAAAGGGATATGAATATCCGGTCCGGGGGCCATCTTGTATATACAATTCCCTAAATTATTGTTATAATTAAAGAGCGAGTTCGCACACTGAGGAATGTGGCTTGCATATGACAGATTGTATATGGAGGTACATATAATGAGTAGAGAACATTTTATGCGGGCGAACAAGACCGTATATCGGGTCAATGTGATCATCGTAGTGGTTGCCACACTGATGGTATTTCTGGATATGGCCGTACACGGAGTGGGACCTGCACTGATCGCTGAGTCATTATTCTGCTTGGCGGGATTGGGGATCATGACCTTCGGGTACTTTAAGTTTAAGGACAAAAGACTCGGTGCGGTTTTGATCATGTTTGGCTCCACGGTGATGTATATCGTGGTGATGCTGATCCAGAATGATATGATGTTTTACGCATTTGCCGTTCCGGTGATGTTTTCCTGTGTGACCTATCTGGACCTGAGGCTCCTCATCGAGGGCCAGGCCATCTTTACCGTGATGCCCCTCATTGTTTTGATCCGGGGAGTGATCGCCACCCATGAACCGAACCGAGCACATATCGTGGCGGGATTTATCATCATCCTTACCGGCATTGCTTCCATCGAGAGCATGAAACTCCGTAAAAAGCTGACCATGGAGGATGAAGAGGAGATCCAAGAGAACGTATCCAAGCAGGAAAAGGCTACGGAACAGATGACGGCGGTAGCCGGGAACATTACAGAGCTTTTTAACGACGCAAAGAATTCCGTTGAGGAGTTAAAAGAGATCATCACCAATAACCGTGACGGAATGCATGAGATCGCCGGTAGTACGGAAAACACTGCCCAGTCCATTACGGAACAGTCCCATATGATCGCCGATATCAACCAGCAGACGGAAGTTGCCGAGGAAAAGAGAAACCAGATGATGGAGGTTTCCGGAGAGACCCAGCAGGCAGTACAAAACGGTGTTGGTGTGATCCAGGACTTAAGAGCCAAGACAGCCAGCGTGGTAGACTTAAGTCAGGTGACAGTGGATGCCACAAAGGCTTTGACGGAAAAGGTAAAGAGTGTGGAAAGTATTGTGGATACCATTCTTTCCATTTCCAGCCAGACCAATCTTCTGGCACTAAATGCTTCCATCGAAGCAGCCAGAGCGGGAGAAGCCGGCAAGGGCTTTGCCGTTGTGGCGGATGAGATCCGGGTACTGGCGGAGCAGACAGCTTCCGCTTCCAACCAGATCACCGAGATCATCGAAGAACTGACTCAGGATGCGGAAAAAGCCATGGACAGCACCAATGAAGCAGCGGATTCCGTTCGGGATCAGAACGAACTCATCGAGAATACGGCAGAGACCTTCCAGAGGATCGACGAGAACGTAAACAACCTGATCCAGCGTTCCGATGATATCGGAGACAGCATCAGCGCCATCGGGAGATCCGCAGCGGAGATCAATGAGAGCATTACAAATCTTTCCGCCACCAGTGAAGAGGTGGCATCCCTTTCCAGTACGGGAGAGACGGATGCGCAGAATGCGGTGGATCGCTTTGGAGCATTTAATGATGTACTGAACAATATCTACGAAGAAGCAAGTCGGTTGCAAGCATAAAGAACCCCTGCCACCGCCCGCAGCTCCGTCAAAAATGGTGCCATCCCATTTTTTTTGAGATATTTGGTATAATAATTATGACGTTATTTACGGTATGGCGTAAAAACGTTCTCCGTCCTTGAGGATTGATTAAATGCAGGGATAATCCGATATTTGTATGTTGGGTTCAGCTTAGAAGGTGATCGTGAGGTCCGCTATCCAGTGCGTAATTATAAGTTCAAGGGGAAAGGAGGATGCATTTATGGCAAATAAAAAAGGTGTGTCATCAAAGACGCATACTCAGAAAGAGCTTAACGATTACGCAAATCAAAACAATCCTAACAATAAGGCATATAAAGCAAGGGTTGCAAATGAGAAGAATATGAAGAAAACTTCAAATAATGCGAAGCGTCAAGCCAAATTAGAAGCGGAATTAGGTGTCTCATATCCACTTGATTGGATGTGTTATAGCAATCCGTTTGATTGAGGCTAAATAATAAGTGCATATTTCTAAAAGAATAACTTCTGGTCCAATGGACCAGAAGTTATTTATGTCTTCCGCGTACAATATTTTGCGCTACTTGTTCCGTTACCGCATGTATGAGAGCGTCCATATCTTGTCCTTCGGATAATCCGTTTTTGACATCTTCAATATTTGACATTTTAATCTGTCGGTAGTTTGCACCAGCTTCATGGAGAGCATCTTTGATATCTTCGGCTTCTGCGCGTTCAAGAATCTCTCCCACAGTAAACTTTTCAGCATCATAGAATCCGTATTTGAATAAGCGGTCAGCGGTAACATCATCAATAGGCATTTCTTGAATAACGGAAATCACTTCAGACTGATGCTTACCTTCGAATCGTTTGAAGAAGGTTGCCTTAAACTTGGTGAAGAAGTCTTTAAAGGCATCCTTGATAATATCCGCTACGGATTTTTTTACTTCTTCGTCCAACTCTGCTTTGCGATGATTAAGTTTGTCTGATACAGATTTGAGGTAGACTTCTGTGTCATGTTGTTTTTCAGCAATAGAACTAAGTTTTTTCTCTTTTGAATTAAGTTCTTCTTCCTTTGCAAATAAATATTCTTTCCAACGTTTAATTTCTCCAGGAAGTAGTTTGTCGACCTTCTGTTGAACTTCGCTATCAACACGAGACTCACGTTTTTTAATAAGTGCTTCCCTTTGGGAGAGATGCATCGCTGTAAAAGAGAGTTCTTTTTCTTTTTCGAGAATCTTTTTTACTAAAGCTTCATTGTGTTCTTTGGTCTCAGCTGATCTTTGCCAACTCCTATATTCCTGAGCGGTGACTTCAATTTTGCGAGGGCGTCCAAATATATTTGTGTCGGAGATTTCCTTGTTTTTCATTTCTTCGGTTACAAGCTCCGCAGAAACTTTTGCCAATTTCTTTTCTGTAGCGTTAAGCTTTTCTTCGGCTTCGTGATTCTTTGCCTGTAATTTAACAGCGATAGCTTCTTCTTTTGTCATAGATGTTTTTCCCGGAACCTTTGGAACAAGCTCGATATCTAATCCATATTTTTGACAAAGCTTTAGTTTGATATCACGTTCCCACTCGGAGAATGTAATTTTTGCATTATTCCATTTGTTAGGTGCTTTGTCCGGCTCCGGTCTTTCAAAGCCCATTTCTTCCAAGGCTTTATTCTGAGAGATATCCAATCCATCCTTTCCATCATATGCCCATACTTTTCTGACATGGATATGCGGGACCGCTTCGTCTAAGTGTAAGGCGGCATCAAGGAAGTGAATGTTATGACCAAATCGCGCAATTACTTCGCGTTGGTAGTCCTCAAATATCTCCATAAGTATAGAGGAATCCGGGAATCCGTCATCTACAGATCCGATTTGAAAGATAGTTTCTTCTGGACAAGTGTTTTTGGAATCCAATAGGTCATCTATGGATTTGTTTCGCTCCGGATGTCTCGCTGCTTCGTTGCGTCTGTGTTGAGCGGATAGACTATCTCCAAATAATTCTTGGTAGATGGTGTGCTCATGTTCGTCAATGGATGTGCGATTCTCATCAGCGTTATCAATGACATGGGGGACATTATCTTTGTCATAGTGCAGTATGATATTTTTGATAACCATGGATTCATTAATGTTTTCTGCTTTTGTTACATCATACTGTCGGTCATTATGTTTGCGGGAATATGCTTTCCCGGTCTTAGCATTTACTCTGCCGTTGTGGTTTGTCTGTCTATAATGTGCCATGTTAATTCTCCTTTCAAAGTAACTTCTGGTCCAGTGGACCACAAGTTACTGTTTAAATTTCCTGCGGGATATTTCCTAAAGCGACACCTTGTCGCGTCAAGGAAATACCCCGTATTAGTTTGTCGCAGACTTCGTCCGCACAAACTCGGGGACCCCAACCTACGCGGTTAGCGGTCATTCGCCATGACGGGCATCTCATAAGGGCTTTGCCCTTGCCGATGGCTAACCCAATCTTTTGGGGCTCTGCCCCGGCGATGCCATCCCTGGTCTCATCGGGAGCTACACTCCCAAGGCGACGCCTTTCCCTTGTACCATCGCCTTTGAAATAAAAGTCCTCGCTCGGACTTATATTTCTTAGCCGATGTTGAAGGAATGGATTACTAATCCTCCATTAGCTTTCTGCGTTCCAACTGTTCCCAAAAGTCATCGCTATATTCACGTTCCAGGAAATTGTGAATTCCATTCCTTATGCGAGGAGTTTTGCTAATGGGTTGATATCCTTCCTTAATGGCTTTGATGAACCAACCGGTTACGTTATTAATCTTTGCTGTTTGTTGATCAAAGACAGCCTTTGCATTTTTTATACGGAGGATATCGTGGTCCGCAGCCGATAAGATGGATTGAATATCCTTCTCTGGTAAATCAAACTCTTTTAATAACTCCTGTGCTTCATCAACAACAAAAGCCAAATTTTTGTCTTCAAGTGTTGTTGAAGAACTCTGTGTAGAAATATTTGTAGTATTCTTTGATGAAGTCTTTGTATACGTATCTACTTTTTCATCAGGGGCTGTTTCCATTTGTGTCATATCCTCGTTACTTTTAGGGAAGGGGGTAGTAACATTTTTGTTACCACCTAGGTCTAAAAATTGTCCGGATGGAAAAGTGAGCTTTTCTAAAACATCCGGAATGAGTTCAAGGAACATTACGTTTGAAAGCGGAAGACCTGCAACGACTATGCTTTTGAAATGTCGTTTGACTACACCGAGATCTTCGAGAAAAATGAGCGCGTCACGAGCTTGCTTCTTGGAGATGTTGAATTTTTCCATTAGTTGTTCATAGCTTCGTTGCAGATAGTTTTCATCGTGGAATTTTTTAGAATAGGATACGGATAAGGTGGTTTCGTCTCGTTCTTCCGTAGGACGATACCAATAGACAATATCCGCCAAAATAAGAATGGCAAGAGGGTTGGTTTTTCCTTTGTCATTTATGATGGTGTAATACCATGATTCCGGAACGATATTTCCGGTTAAATTGAGTTTACCTACTGCATCTACAATAGGATTTTGTGTTAATGGATTGATTGATTTTGTCATACATTTCCTTTCTTTCATGTATGACAAGTGAATATTAGATATTTAGATGTGGATTAGATTTGAAAAATGGTTGACCCCCTGATTGACCCCCAGAGGTAGCCGGCTCTACATCCTCCATTTTTCTAGTGTTTTCGGGGGTCGGAAATAGGTTCAAGTCCCATCTTCCGCATTAAAAAGGACATCCAATCGGATGTCCTTTTTTAATGCGGAAGGGGACTTGAACCCAGCTTGCTTCGCAAGCGGTTCAAGGTCTCCTCGCCCTGACGGGCTTCGTCGGTCGGTTCGGCGGGAAAACGGTCCACCGGACCTTTTTCTATATCCGCCTCACCCCATC
>NZ_PDYG01000012.1 GCF_002735305.1 Agathobacter ruminis | reverse complement strand
AATTCAAGTCTCGCTCGCGAGACTTGGCGCGAGATTTGCGTCAGCGTAGCTGACATATTTTATATAATAGGAAATTCCTTCGAATTTCCTATTATACAAAAGCACTCCGTGCAGGATGCGACTGGTGCGCAGATGAATATGCAAGCTAATGCTTGCGCGCACCAGCGCGCAAAGAGTTGCTGTGCAACTCTTTGTTCTATGCAAATCTCTGCGCATCCTCGCGGAGATAAATTATACCGGATATGCTTTGTTCTCTGAATCAGCAGCCTTTGCATCCACACCGGTCTGCTGTGCTTCACGATACTTAAAGAATTCTGTTGCAACCTGAGGGAATAATGCATAGCTTAATACATCTTCGTCCTGCTGCTTATACTGCTTCATTTCTTCTTCGAACTTCGCCAGTCCCGGCTCAAGAAGATCTGCCGGACGGCAGGTGATTGCATTCTTTGCATCTTCGCCCAATACCTTTTCTACTACTTCCGGATTGAAAGGCTTTACAGTCTGTCCGTACTTTCCAAGCAGAATATCCTTGGTCTGGGCGGTTGCTACCTTGTAACGCTCGCCTGTCAATACATTAAATACAGCCTGTGTACCAACGATCTGAGAAGAAGGTGTTACAAGAGGTGGTTCACCAAGGTCTTTACGCACTCTTGGAACCTCATTTAATACTTCTTCATACTTATCTTCTGCACCCTGCTCCTTTAACTGAGAAACAAGGTTTGAAAGCATACCGCCAGGTACCTGATATTTTAATGTCTGGATATTGACACCCAATACCTTTGGATTTAAAAGTCCGCTCTTTAAAGCTTCTTCACGAATCGGTGCAAAATAGTTTGCAATCTCAATTAACTTATTCAAATCCAAACCTGTATCATACTCAGTATCCTGGAATGCCTTTACCATAACTTCGGTTGCAGGCTGAGAAGTACCAAGTGCAAGCGGAGACATTGCGGTATCAATGATATCGCATCCTGCCTCTACCGCCTTTAAGTAGGTCATAGAAGCCACACCGGAAGTATAATGTGTATGAAGATCGATTGGAAGTGTGGTTGCAGACTTGAGTGCAGTCACAAGTTCAGTTGCCTTTGTAGGAATCAAAAGACCTGCCATATCTTTGATACAGATAGAATCAGCACCCATATCCTCGATTTTCTTTGCAGTCTCCATCCAATAATCCATTGTATATGCATCACCTAATGTATAAGATAATGCAACCTGTGCATGTCCGCCTTCCTTCTTGGTTGCATTGACAGCAGTCTGAAGGTTACGAACATCATTTAAACAGTCAAAAATACGAATGATATCGATTCCGTTTGCGATGGACTTCTGTACAAAGTACTCTACTACATCGTCCGGATACTGGCTGTATCCCAAGATGTTCTGTCCACGGAAAAGCATCTGAAGTTTTGTATTCTTGAATCCGTCTCTTAATTTACGAAGTCTCTCCCACGGATCCTCTTTCAGGAAACGAAGGCATGAATCAAAAGTCGCTCCACCCCAGCATTCTACTGCGTGGTATCCAACCTGATCCATTTTATCAATAATTGGAAGCATCTGTTCGGTGCTCATACGGGTTGCAATCAGTGACTGATGTGCATCTCGCAAAATGGTTTCAGTAATTTTAACGCCCATTGTTTTTCTCCTTTAATTTCAATGATTCGACTTAAATTCCAAAGATTGCCATGAAGCATCCTGCAGCAACCGCTGTACCGATTACGCCGGCCACATTCGGTCCCATTGCATGCATCAACAGGAAGTTGGTTGGATCCTCTTCTGCTCCGACCTTCTGAGAAACACGCGCAGCCATAGGAACTGCCGATACACCTGCAGAACCAATCAATGGATTAATCTTGCCCTTGGTCAGGAAGCAGAGCAGCTTTCCAAATAGTGTTCCTGCGGCAGTACCAACCATGAATGCCACCAATCCAAGACCAACGATTTTTAAAGTGCTCAGATTCAGGAAACTTTCTGCGCTGGTTGTTGCTCCAACAGAAGTACCAAGGAGAATAACAACAATATACATCAAAGCATTGCTTGCGGTCTCCTGAAGCTGACGAACCACTCCGGATTCACGGAACAGGTTACCAAGCATCAACATACCAACCAAAGGAGCGGTTGTAGGCAGAATCAAACAAACCACAACCGTAACAACGATTGGGAATAAAATCTTTTCTAATTTGGATACCGGGCGAAGATTTGCCATCTTAATCTGACGCTCTTTCTTTGTTGTAAGTGCCTTCATAATCGGTGGCTGAATAATCGGTACCAGTGCCATATAAGAATATGCAGCTACAGCAATTGGTCCCATCAGACCAGTCTGTCCAAGCTTTCCGGCAAGGAAGATTGATGTCGGACCGTCCGCTCCACCGATAATAGAAACGGCAGCTGCGGCCTTGTCATTAAATCCAAGCAAAATTGCAAGGAAATAAGCACCAAAAATACCAAACTGTGCTGCTGCTCCCAAGAGGAAGCAAATCGGATTTGCAATCAACGGACCAAAGTCTGTCATTGCACCTACTCCAAGGAAAATCAAAGACGGTAAAATAGACCATTCATCCAAGGAATAGAAATAATAAAGTAAACCGCCAACGCCATTGGAAGTCTGTTCCGGTGCTGCAATAATATCCGGATAGATATTTACCAGTAGCATACCAAAAGCGATTGGAACAAGCAGTAATGGTTCAAACCCTTTTTTGATTGCAAGGAACAAAAATACAAATGCAATCAAAATCATCAGATAATTCTGCCAGGTAAGACTCTTAAATGCTGTTTGATCCAGGAGGTTTGATAAGGTCTCTGTAATATAACTCACAATTAATCCCTCCTACGAATAATTAATTTAATGTAGCAAGTAAAGCTCCTGACTCAACAGCATCACCAACTGCAACATTGATGCTTGCAACGGTTCCATCTTCCGGTGCTACAACCGGAGTCTCCATCTTCATGATTTCAAGAATCAATACAGTGTCGCCCTTCTTTACAGCATCACCAACGCTCTTCTCAAGCTTGAATACCTTTCCGGCTGCTCCGGCTTCAATCTTTACAGATCCTGCACTTGCAGGTGCCGCAGCCTTAGGTGCTGCCTTTGGTGCTGCAGAAGCAACACGCTTTGGTGCAGATGCTGCACCTGTGCTTCCGTTTTCTTCTACGGTTACATCATATACATTTCCGTTTACGGTAATTGTGTAATTCTTCATGTTCCATATCCTCCGATTATCTTCTATTAATTGAACGAACTACAAAGTCAGATGTTGAGCATCCTTCTGAAGCTGCAATTGCAGCAGCGATTACAGCTACCAGCTCGAGATCATCTGTCTCTTCCACCACTTCAGTGGTTGCCACAGTTTCAACAGCAGGTGCTGCAGAAACTTGTTGTGCCTTTTCTTTCTTTCTCTTTTCCAAATAAGGGAAGATGTTGAAGGCTGAAATAATGAGACTGATTACAATTAAAACAACAAACACAACGCTCATTGAAATTACCGTATTCAATCCTGCTTTTGTCATCTTTTCGGTAAGTGACTTGTATGGCTCAATTGTAACACCGGTCACTTCCATGTTCCAAGATTTATAAACGATTTCAAAAATAACTTCTTTTTCGACTCCGTCTTCATTCTTGAAATACAAACTGATATCAGTTGTAGTAGTATTACCAGCTTTATTAATCGTAAAGCTTTCTGCATCGGTTCTGTCCAATTCACCGTATTGAGCTACGATGTTGTCCCAGGACTCAACGGCCGCAAGTTCCTGCTCATTGACACCATAAGATTTATAACTCTCAATGGTCTCTTCGCTGGTCATCTGCGAATAATCGAAATCTTCCGGCTTCATATTATTCTGCTCCACGAAAGAAGCAACTGAAGAATGAAGCATTCCGATTACGCTGACATATTGGTTCATCTCTGTTTCAAGTTCCTGATATGTCTTTCCGTTGTAGTCAGCCTCTTTTGGATCAGTACCGCAGGCAGTTAAAGTAATGGCGGCCACCAGCGCGCCAAGCAATAATGCCAGTTTTTTCTTCATACGAATCCTGCCGCCTTTCTATTTGGTTGTATGTTTCTTGTCAATCGGGCTGATGCATTTGCTGTAAAGCAATTCAAATGCTGCCACAAGATACTTTCTGGTATCTGCCGGCTCAAGCATGAAATCTACATAGCCGCGAGAAGCTGCAGCGCTTGCATTTGCGCAAAGTGCTTCATACTCGTTTCTCTTCTCTTTTAATTCCGTTGCATCGGCCTGAGGGTACATAATCTTTGCTGCCATCTCGGAATCCATCATACCAACTTTTGCACCGTTCCATGCATAAACAAGATCGGCACCGACAGATTTAGAATTCATAACAACATACGCAGAGCCGTATGCTTCCTCGGTAATCAGATTTACCTTAGGCACATCCGCATTTGCAAATGCAGCGGTCAGCTTTGCCATGTCTTTTGCAAGATTCTTTTCTGCACACATGGTAGTTGCAAAACCTGTTGTATTGGTAACAGAAAGAACCGGGATATCAAATGCATCACAAAATGATACAAACTCAGCTGCCTTGCGGCATCCATTAGGAGTCAGTCTCTTACCGAAGTCTTCTGCCTCATCCCCATTCTCATCATAGGTCTTTGCACAGTTTGCAACAGCACCAATGGTCATTCCGTTTAACTGAATGAATCCGGTTACCATATTCTTGGCAAATGAAGCTTTTGTCTCAACAAAAATGTGAGAATCGGAAAGTTCTGCAAGAAGATATCTTGGATCTGCAGCCATGGTATCCATGGATTCACATGCACGGTTCAAATCATCTTCGCAATCGCTGGTATAAACATCTCCCTCATTGTTTTGTGGAAGGATGTTAATCAGGGTACGAATGCGATCAAAAATTTCTTCTTCGCTTCCGGCGAAATCAATGCATCCATTATGCTCAGACTGGAAGTCTGCAGCTGCACTGTCACACTTCTCAACACGATTTCCGCAAATCGCATCCGGAGAATTGACAAACATTCTGCCCTTTTCGGTCTCGATAAAAGCGAAATCAGAAAGTGCAGGCACAACAGAAAGTCCGCCTCCGCAGTTGCCAAATACAACTGACATCTGTGGAATAACACCACTTGCCTCAACCTGCTTTGCATAGATTAATCCAAATCCATCCAATGCATCAATTGATTCCTGTAAGCGCACACCACCGCAATCGATAAATCCGACAACAGGTGCACCCATCTTCATTGCCATATCATAGATATTGGCAATCTTCTTTGCATGCATCTCACCAATGGTTCCGTTTAATACTCCAGCATCCTGGCTATAAATAAATACCAGGTTAGAGTCAACCAGACCATATCCGGTGATTACTCCATCTGATGCAGATTTTAATGCACTCAGATTAAAATCTGTGTTTCGAGCGGTTACCTGAGATCCAATTTCCATGAAACTGTTCTCATCAACGAACTCAGCAATTCGCTGCATTGCCAAGCTGCTTTCATTTAAGCTCATATTCTTTCCTCCATACACAAAAAATATAAAATTATGTACTATAGTACTATATTATAGCACAAATATTGGTTTGTGAATAAACGTATTATTAGAAAACGAATTCTCACTCATTTTATATGTTATCCGAAACAGCAATGGAATTCAACTATTTTTTGTTAATTTTTTCACATCCATTAAAAAAGCGGATTCTTCCGAATCCACTTTTACTAATCTTCCTACTTTTATTTGACATAACCATCTTCAATATAATAATGATTATCACATAACAAATCAATATCTATTTTATTATGAGAACTTAAGATAATGGTTTTTTCTTTTTCTCGTTCCGCAGCCAAGCGATTTCTAAGTTTTTCGGTGATTCTAAAATCCAATCCATTAAAAGGCTCATCTAAGATTAAAATCTCTCGATCTTCCATCAGTGCCTGCGCAACACCAAGCCTCTGCTTCATTCCGAGTGAATATTTTTTTACATGAAGATGATTGCCCGGATCAAGTCCTACATCCTCCATGCTCGAACGTATACCATGCAATGAACAATTATTATTTAAAGAAGCAAGTATTTTTAAATTTTTATATCCGCTGTAATAAGGAATAAACCCCGGGGTCTCAATTATAATCCCCATAGGCTTAATCGGAATCGTCTTTGCATCTTTTCCATTAATTAGTATTTCACCTTTATAGGAAGTAATAAATCCACAAATACATTTCATAATCAGCGTCTTGCCAGAGCCATTCGGTCCTACAAATCCGGTAATCTGTCCATCGTGAATAGTCATATTGATATCATTTAATAGCTTTTTTCCCTTTATTTCTAACGACAAATTATTAATTTCTATCATTTCAATTCCCTTTCAAATCATCAACATTTGTTTTTTTCATCCGAATATAAGACATTACATACAACAAAGTCCCAAAACCAAATAATAAAACAAATGAAAGATATGGCGAAAATAAAGCAGCCTTATAATATTTTGTGAAATGAATGAACAAAATGGAATGTGAAACCGGAAAAAGCCATGTCAATTCATTACGAATGAACAACGATGCAATTCCGGCAAATAGCAGAATCATTTGAATGCAGTCTACAACACTCTTCTTTCCGTAAGCAAATCCAATCATCTGCATCCCAAGCAGGAAATATAAATATGTCAGAAATAATACGAGGCTCCATATAAATGCTTTCACCGGCGGCATCTGATTAAACAATTCAATCGGAACATAGGAAATCAACCCCATCTCATAAGAGTAATCCGAGATGTTCAAACTCCATCCATCTGCCAAAAAGCAGATGCTCTGCGTCGCCAATATTGTATAGCCAAATACAATGACCAGATAAGTAATAATTGCCACTATTGCGAAATATATCTGCGCATAAAACCATTTCTTACGACCGCTTCGAATCAGCTGATAATACAAGCTTGAATCTGATACCGGATATTCTGACATCATAAAAATAAAAAATAAAGACAATAACAACACAATCAATCCGGAATTCATTATCATGATCAATGGTTCAAAGATGCAAAATGGCTCTGCAGTCATTGCATATACGTTATAAACTTTATCGACAATAATTTTTTTGACAAAAACCAGTAATACAACAATTACCAGGTTCTTGGTATTTAAAATCCATTTTGTATATAAATATTTCAACATGCCAGCCACCGCCTTCTGAAAATATAGGCGGAACCAATATAAGCAAAACATGCAGTGACAATCTCTAATGCAAGAATACTGATTTCATGATCTTGAATCAAAAAGTTAATTAAAAAAACGACGATTACTGAGAAATAAAAATCTGCAGTCAGGATAGCCATGAAAATTATCAGGCCGGAAATCATCACAAGATAAAGTAAACACCGCCCATCTTCCACCAGGAAATACGAAAGATTCATTTGTTGAATTTCATCAAATGTTCCCTCCTTATTCTTTAAAATTCCTATTATCAATGCGGTAAGCTTAAAGAATACAGTCGCTACAAAAAACGAACTTATTGTACTAATAAATTGAACCAGCAACGTGCAAACAATAAATTTTATATTACCGATTCTTGCACTGATTAACCGATAATAATTGGTATTTAATTCATCACACAAGATTCCAATAAACGGAAGTCCGCATGCAACCGGCAACAATAAATAGAACCAAATGCCATACTGGTGGTCTATATAATGTAGCGCAGTATAATTTTTAAGTAGATATGGACATGTCATTATTACTTGAAACAGATTCATCGTTTCATGTTCAAGCAAATACGTTCCGGTTGCAAAAAACGAGCCATACATCAATAGTACCGATAATAACATGGCCTTCTTATCAATTTGAAAGTTCATTGTTTCCCCTATTTTTTAAAGCAAAATACTTATCTTCAAAATCCGTATGCACTTCTCCTGTGAGCATATTTACATTTACATAAGCGACTCCATTTCCTTCCAAAATTCCGGTAGGTGTATCATCTACTCCGCATTCAATCATAAAAGAATAGGTAGGTTCGACATTTACAATATTACCGGGAGCAGCCTCATACTCTTCTTCTGCCGGATTATAAACCGGTTTCAATACATACATAGGTATGATTTCAAGTACTTTAATCTCTTGAAAAGAAGCCATTTCTTTTTCGAAAATGTGTATAGCAGTTTGTAAATCAATCAGTTTGTCTACAGCTTTCCCCTCAAAAGATTGAAATACACCACCGATAAAAATCCAATCAATATGGTTTTTTTCATGTAAATCAACAAGAATATCACGATTGGTTTGCAACACCATCATTTTACCATCTTTATTCATGCCAACATCCAAAGAATAAAAATCTAAAACCATTCCTTGATATTTCATAACAAAATTCATTGATACTACATCATATCCATCCAAATCTTTCCGAATATAGACTGTTCGCACATCTACATCACAATTTCCAATATCTATATTATCCTTAATAAATGATTTCACGAAGGAAATTTCTTCCGAAAGGTTTAACGAACCATCTCTATAATTAATCTGTATATTTATTGAATCGCCTCGATTTAAATAGATTTTTTTCACTTCCTTCGTTTGGTCAATCGTGTTACCATCTAACACTTTTTCTGAAGAAACATAGGATAATTCTCCATTCTCGCCTATAAATAAATAGGGATAGATTTCATTTTTTTCATATTCAAATCCGTCCATTCCTTTCCAATTACCAATAGATTTCTTACCTTCGACACCTTGCATATCAAATAATTGCAAATATTTATTTTGATTGTTCGTATATTCAGAAGTAATTTGAAACGATCCCTCCATCACATTGTCAATTTGAGAAAAATCTACTTTATCAGGATAACAAATATTCGAATCCGCTGTTTCTATATTCTCCATTGAACTATTTCGCAGCTCATCCAAATTGCAATATTGAAATTCGATCTTGTCTGCCAATTTATTATTGCCATACCGATTCATATTATTTTTTACATTATCCGGAACTTTTTGGCAGGCCGTCAATACAAGTATTAAAAAAATGGTATAGATTATAATTCCTATATTTTTCTTATATTTTCTCCCATTCATAATCAATATCTCAGATTTCCTTTAGCATAAACTGTCATTTTATCATATTCAAGGAATTTCACCGATGCGGATAAAACAATTCCAACTCTTGTACTAACTGAAGTTTCCGTCCCTCCCTTTGTTGCTATAGTAGCAATTCCGTTTGACGTATATAAAAAGATTTCTGCATTTCCTTCAATTTTTGATACAGACAAGCTAGTCCTCTGTGTCTTTGTAATATATTCTCTGCGCCAGCTTAAAATATTTTCCGACGACGGTGCACCTTTAATAAATCGTAAATTCCAACCTACATTAGCCGCCTGAACCTGCGTCGGATTAATTAACACCATTGAAACCAACATTACACATACACATAAAAACGATTTCACTCTTTTTGCCATAATAACCCCTCCATAAACAGCATTGTCAATTGATTGCAAAATGATTATAGCACTAAAAAAAAGACAAAATTTCCAACATGGCGAAAATAGTAGAGTTCATGGCGAAATTAGTATGGTAAATACAAAATAATTTCTATTTTGAATCTGGATTCATCATGTACCATTGAAAATGAATGATCATATTTACTTAGAATCCTTTTTACATTAGCCAAACCATAACCGTGTTCTTCTCTTGGTTCTTTCGTGGTCTCTAATCTATCTTCTTTAATTATCAGTTCATTTGCATAAGAATTTTCCACAACGATTACCAAAGAATCCATGACATATCGAATATCTACATTTATTTGAGGGTTGGCCGTTAGTTCACACGCATCGATTGCATTTTGTAATAAATTTCCGAGAATAATATTCATGTCATACATTGATATTTTTAGTTCCTGCGGAACCACAATCGAATATTCCGGTTGTATTCCCGCTTTGATTGCTTTATCAAACATATAATTTAACACTGTATCAATTGCCACGTTCCCGGAATCGCAAATTGGCGATGTATCCTCTAATTCTTCCCCAAGCGATAATATGTAATCTACAATGCATTCATTTTGATTTTTTCTTGCAAGATTTAATATCTCATTCAAATGGCGTTTCATGTCATGGCGAATGCTTCGAATCAATTCCACTTTTTCATTTTGAAGAGCTAATTCTCTTTCGTAAAATTCATTCTGCTTCTGCAAAACAAAATAATCGATATCTTCTTTCGATTGTTCGACGAGTTTTTCTACCAAAAAAGCAATTATCAAATTGATAAACAATAAAAATCCACAAACGACTTCCAAAGAAAAAATCCCAATCGTTTTATCAAGATAAATTACGACAGATGTAAGCAAACATAAAAACAATGCAATTCCATAGAAAATCCATTGCTTTTTCCTGTATTTATAATCATCGGTTATTATTCTTCCGGTAAACAATTGAATCGGTAAAAGCAGAAAAATAGATAAGATACTGGCAGGTTCCCCAAAATCATCAAGGCCTAAAATCACATAAAATAATACATATACCAAGCAATCTATCAAAAAGCTGCTTGAAAATACGCATGACCAAAATAATATTCTTTTCTTAAACTCGTCTCGATATGCCAATACAATGATAGAAAGTCCAAATGCGGTTAAAAACATTTTTAACCAAATATTTGAAATAAAGAATTGCATACAAATTGCAAATGATATTGCTAAGAAATAAACTACAGCCTGCAGGATTTTACACTTGCACAAATTCAAATAATTAGCTGCAAGTTTTCCAAAGATAAAACTCTTCAATAATATCGTAAGACTTATAAAAATGAGAACTTCCCAATACATACTCCATTATCCCCTCTCCAATTGAAGTAATACCGTTTTAAAATTTTGGCGCTTCGACTGTGCAATCGACAATTCCATACCATCTTTCATTGTGCAAAAATCTGATTTCCAACTTTTTAAATAACGCAGATTAATAATATATGATTTACTTATGCAAACAAATCCCAACGGCAAATCCAAAACGATATCCTTTAGTTTCCCCAGATAAGAAAGAGTTTCCCCATCATACTTCTTTATGAATACAGTTTTATTTTGGCTGTAAAAATACATAACCTCCGAATAAGGGACTACATAATTCTTTTTCTTATAGGAATAATGAAAATAAGAATTCAGCTGTAATAATTTTAACGCTTTATCCAAGGCTCTGTTCAATTTCTGCGTTTCAATTGGTTTTACAAGGAAATCATGCGGATGAACCTGGAATAATTCCATCGCATAATTTTTCTTATAGGAAATAAAAAAGATAATTAAATTCTCATTGTTTAATTCGTTTCGAATAAATTTAGCAACTTCAACGCCACTAAAGTTCGGTATTTCAATGTCCAAAAATAAAATATCAGGATTATATTCTACGATTTGATTACAGAACAAGACAGAATCATTCCATTTTTGAATTTCAAATGAAACAGTTCTATCAAAAGAATATTCGATAATTTTCGACTCAAGTTCCTCACAGATGATTGCATCATCATCACAGATTGCGATTTTGTACATTTTCATACACCCCAAACATATCGTAAATTTTTAGTAAACCCTAGTATCATTATCGCATATTCCTATTTTTTTGCAACAAAAAACCACCCTTCCCGGGTGGTTTAAAACACTTTAAATATCCAATTGTACTTTCATTTCCGCTTCCGCTTCTGCCTTAAATTCCTCAATCTGGTCGGAACTCAATACCGGAAGTTCATCAATGGAATGAACGCCAAAACTGCGAAGGAATTCTTCCGTCGTGCCAAAAAGCAACGGACGCCCAGGTGCATCCAGTCGGCCGAGTTCACAAACCAGATTATATTCCACCAGCTTGTTCACAGCATGATCGCAGGAAACCCCACGAATTTTTTCAATCTCGGATTTTGTCACCGGCTGCTTGTATGCGATGATAGACAATGTCTCAAGCAATACATCTGTCAGCTGGCGTTTGGTCGGCTGCTTTGCAATCTTGATCAGATATTCGTACATTTCCTGTTTGGTACACATCTGATAAGATCCGTCAAGTTCGATAATATCTACACCACGCTGCGACTGATTCAATTCTTCTTTCATCTCATCGAGCAGACGCTTGGTCTCTTTTTTGTCCAGTTCAATCGCATTTGCTATTTTTTCGAGTTCCACCGAATCACCCATGGTAAACAGGATTGCTTCGATGATTGCTTTATAATTCTTATCTTCCATCTCTGTAATACTCTTTGCTCAATTTATGCGGCAATTTGAGAATCAATTTCAATATCGTCAAAGATTTTTTCCTGTGAGATCTTGATAATTCCCATCTTCATCAGCTCAAGAATTGCCAAAAAGGTTACTATAATATCTGTCTTTGTCGATTGCTTTTCAAGAATTCCACGGAATGAAAAATGCTTATGTTCCTTTGCATATTCCTGAAGGAATTCCATTTTGTCTTCCATCGAGACTTCTTCTTTTTCGATTTTGCCGAATTTGGAACGAATCGGGTCGACTTTGTCCACCTGCTTTTTCATGATATCGCGGAAAATGCTGTTCAGGCGGGCCAATGTGATATCACTGACAAGTGCTTCCATGTCGATTGGTTCTTCATAGGCAAGCACCTCATCCGGAATTGTCGGCTCTTTGTACATAATATGATCCGCATCAAACTGACGGTCTTTCAATTCAAATGCCATGCATTTGTACATCTTGTATTCCAGAAGCTGCTGTACCAGTTCTGCACGAGGATCTTCTTCCTCTTCGCCTTCTTCCACTTCCGGTGCCGGCAAAAGCATCTTGGATTTAATCGCCAGCAAAGTTGCAGCCATCACCAGAAATTCACTGAGAATCCCAAGATCATGACGCTTCATCTCATCAATGTAAGCCAGATATTGATCTGTAATTTCAACGATCTGAATATCAAAGATGCTCATTTTATTCTTTTCTATCAAATGAAGCAGGAGGTCCAACGGTCCCTCAAATGTCTCCAGTTTAAAATTAATTTCCATATCTGCAACTCCATACACAATATATAGTGTTCACTCACCTATGCATTATACAATGTATAGTCGTTTTTTTCAAGTGGTTCACCAGACAAAAACAAGGGCTGTACAAAACAGCCCTTGCAATCATACATGGATATAATTACTGAACATCCTTCATAGAGAAGCTGATGCGTCCCATCTTGTCCTTTCCAAGACAGACAACCTTCACCTTGTCTCCGAGTGTCAATACATCTTCAACGCGGTTGATACGCTCTTTTGCGATCTTGGAAATATGAACCAGACCTTCCTTGCCAGGTGCAAATTCGATAAATGCACCGAATTCTTTGATGCTAACAACAACACCTTCAAAAATCTGTCCTTCTTCGAAGTCTGTTGTGATGGTCTCAATCATCTTGATTGCTGCATCAATCATAGCACGATCGGTTCCGCATACAGAAACAGCTCCATCATCCGTGATATCAATCTTCACACCGGTGCGTGCAATAATCTCATTGATGGTCTTGCCCTTCTGTCCAACCACATCACCAATCTTTGCCGGATCAATGGTAATCTGTTCAATCTTAGGAGCCCATTCATTTACGCTCTCACGAGGTTCAGCGATTGCTTTGCTCATAACCTCATCCATAATGTAAAGTCTTGCTTCACGGGTACGGGCAATTGCCTCTTCCACGATCGGACGAGTCAATCCGTGAATCTTAATATCCATCTGGATTGCAGTAATACCTTCATGGGTACCTGTTACCTTAAAGTCCATATCACCGAAGAAGTCTTCAAGACCCTGAATATCGGTCAATACTACGAAATCATCATCTGTATCACCGGTAACAAGACCACAGGAAATACCTGCAACCATAGACTTAATCGGAACACCTGCAGCCATCAGTGACATACATGAAGCACAGGTAGATGCCATTGAAGTAGATCCGTTTGACTCAAAAGTCTCGGATACGGCACGAATTGCATATGGGAACTCCTCTGTAGAAGGAAGTACCGGTACAAGTGCCTTTTCTGCCAATGCACCATGTCCGATTTCACGGCGTCCAGGACCACGCGAAACCTTTGTCTCACCTACAGAATATGCAGGGAAGTTGTAATGATGCATATATCTCTTTGAAGTTACATTTGCATCCAGTCCGTCAATCTTCTGGATTTCAGAAAGCGGAGCAAGTGTTACAACATCGCAAATCTGTGTCTGACCACGGGTGAACATGGCAGAACCATGTACACGAGGAATCAAATCCACTTCTGCAGCCAAAGGACGGATCTGATTCAAAGCTCTTCCGTCCGGACGCTTGTGATCCTTTAAGATCATCTTGCGGACAGTCTTCTTCTGATACTGATAAATTGCTTCGCCGAGTACAGCAAGATATTCTTCGTTATCGGCAAATGCCTCTTCCAATCTCTCTGTAATGGCCTTGATATTTGCTTCGCGCTTCTGCTTCTCATCAGTAAATACCGCATCTTCCATCTCTGCCGGAGGAACAATTTCTTTGATTGCATTGAACAGTTCTTCCGGAACTGCGCAGCTTTCGTATTCAAATTTTTCTTTACCGACTTCAGCACGGATCTGATCCATAAATGCAATGATTGTCTGGTTGATGTCATGGCATTTGTAGATTGCTTCAATCATCTTGTCTTCCGGAATGATATTTGCACCGGCTTCGATCATGATGACCTTTTCCTTGGTTGATGCTACTGTCAGCTGAAGGTCTCCCTCATTCCAGTCTTTCTGGGATGGGTTAATGATAAATTCGCCGTTTACAAGTCCCATCTGGGTCATTGCACATGGTCCGTCAAACGGAATATCCGAAATATGAACTGCAAGTGCAGTACCAATCATTGCAACGATTTCCGGACGGCATTCCGGATCTACAGACATAACAAGGTTGTTTAATGTTACATCATTGCGCATATCCTTTGGGAACAATGGTCTCATCGGTCTGTCAATCACACGGTCGGTAAGGATTGCATTCTCTGAAGCTTTACCTTCACGCTTGTTAAAGCCGCCAGGAATTTTTCCTACAGCATACATTTTTTCTTCAAATTCTACTGATAACGGGAAGAAATCCACCCCATCTCTTGGCTTATCAGCTGCTGTTGCAGTTGATAATACAGTTGTCTCACCATATTTAATGAGAACAGCTCCATTTGCCTGTGCGGCTACTCTTCCGATATCCACGCTGAGTGTTCTTCCGCCAAGCTCCATTGAATAAGTCTTGTACATTTGTTTTCTCCTTTTCTTTTGTCGTACTTCTGTTTTTTCACAGAAACCGAAACTACTGAAACAGGAAAAATATGCTTTTTCACATTTCAGTAACTTCGGTATATTTCTGTGATTCTAACATTATAACAAAAAAGCGGAATCTATATAAGCATAGACTCCGCTTTTTGCTTCTACTTTCTGAGACCTAAACGCTCGATAAGTGAACGATATCTCTCAATATCGACTTCCTTAAGGTATGAAAGTAATCCTTTTCTCTGTCCGATAAGCTTTAACATACCGCGACGAGAATGATGATCCTTAGGATTTGCCTTAAGATGATCGGTAAGCTCTGCAATACGTGCAGAAAGAATTGCAACCTGAACTTCCGGTGAACCGGTGTCGCCTTCTGTTCTTGCATATTCAGCGATAATCGCCTGCTTCTTTTCTTTTGAAATCATAATGTTTCTCCTTTCATATTATATTGCCCGATATTTCTAATGCTCAGCAAAAGGTCGGAGTGTCCTAAAACCGAACATGGGCTAAACCATACTGAAATAATATATCATATGCGCATACAATTGTAAACAACAATTTTATCGAAAAATGGAACTAATCCAAATATGAACAAACCGCAAGCGGTGTCTGATAATATGCGCTGGAAATAATAATTCCCTGTCTTGAACTTGCTGCATGAATGATCTGTCCGCCACCGATGTAGATACCTACATGTCCGATTCCGGAATGGCCCGGTCTCTTGTAGAAGAACAAATCACCCGGTTTTGCCTCGGAAGCCTTAATACGTCTTCCCTGGGTTGCCTGTGTTGCCGCATGATGTTCAAGCTTAATGCCAAACTGACGATAAATTGCCATTGTAAATCCTGAGCAGTCAACACCGCTTCCCAGTGTGGACCCCCCCCATACATAACGGCCGCCATAATATTTCAGAGCCATTTCGCAAAGTGCAACACGGGTATCATCTACTTCACTGCCATAATGGAGTTCCTTGATGGTCTTACCTGTTGGGAATTTGTTTGCCAGTTCCACATGATTCTTAAATACAAAAGCGGTTTCAATCTCTTCTGTTTCTTCATCGTCATGCTCAATCTCAACCCATTCCTCAGTGACGGTCTTTCCATCCTTGTCTTTGTTTTCAACCGTCTGAATCGATATTACACGCAGATCATCTGCGTCATGTACCTTGCTCAAAATGTTCGAATCAGTAGAAGGTTTTTCGCGAACCTTCAGAGTATCAACTTTTACCGTTGCATAAGTAGCAATCAGATCGTCAACCAGTGCAAGCGCACGGTCCCCGGTCAGAATATATTTTGCACTGACATAGCCTTCCACATTGCCGGAAGTGATTTCCAGCCATTTTCCGTCTTTTGAAGTGCTTTTGATTTCAACTGCATTATGATTGGTCAGCTTACCGACAACAGAAGCATCTTCTGAAGCTTCTTCACGAACATTCAGATTGCCTTCCACTTCCGAGAAACCGAGATTTTTGTATCCGTATACAGTTCCCTCTTCGTATTTCTGATCAATCAAAAGCTGTGAAGTTACTTTTGTCTTCTCTTCATTTGATACAATTGCCGTTGCATTCGAATAATCATTGATATCACTGATACTGCCGGCAGTCAGACCTGCGGTCTGTAATGATTCAAATTCCGTAACCGCACCTGCGCGCAATGCGCTTTCCGTTGCAGTCGTATCAGTTGTCGCTTTTTTATCAAATCCAACGCGCACAGCGATGGTAAGAACCAACGCAAATGTCAATACAATGGCCAGTTGTTTATCTCTTTTGGTAATGTGTTTCATATTCATGTATACCTCCAGATGTACTATTCAAGAATCCTCTGCGAGTATAACAGCAAAACGAAATATTGTCAACATACTTTTGTAACATTTCCGTAATATTCTCTCGCAAAAGAAATATCTTTGTCAATCTGCGCTTTCAGCGCATCCAAATTTTCAAATTTGCGTTCCGCGCGAACATAATATAGAAGGGAAACGCGCAAAACCTTTCCATATAAGTCTCCATCGAAGTCAAACAGAAAGCTTTCCACTCCCGTCGGATAATCATCTCCGATTGTCGGCTTATTGCCAATATTGGAGATTCCCATATAGGTACTTCCGTCATCCAATATGGTAATCCTTGAAACATATACCCCCTTCGGTGGAATCACCTTCTGCGGGTCAATCTCCATATTTACGGTCGGAATTCCCATTTTACGGCCGATATGATTGCCATGCACAATCTTATTTTCAATAAAATACGGATAGCCAAGCAGCTTTTCTGCGGTTTTCATATTGCCCGCAACCAGTTCTTCTCTGATATAAGTGCTTGAAATATCACGTCCTTTATGCTGAATTTTTGATTTTACAAACAGGTCATATCCGAACTCTTTTGAAAGTTCTTCAAGCGTCTCGATATTGCCGGCTCTTTGGTATCCAAAACAAAAATCTTCCCCGACGACAAAGCATTTCACCTGCAATTCATTGACAAGAAAAGACACAAATTCACGCGGGCTCATGCGCATCAGCTCATCGGAGAAGGGACATTCGATAAAATAATCCACACCGATTTCTTCAAACAGTGCACGCTTTTCTTCATTTGTCGTGATGACAGGCATCGGCTGCCCTGTAATATGGCTCTTTGGCGGTACCGAAAAAGTAAAGATCAAAGCGCGAAGTCCCTTCTTTTCTTTGACTTTCATCATCGTTTCGATCAGATTGCGATGTCCTTCATGCAGTCCGTCAAATTTGCCCAGGGTAATGACCGTATTATGATGCAATTTTAAGTCTTCAAAATGATTATAGTATTTCATGATTCAAAAAATAATTTTACCGGTTTCAGATTCTGATCCTTTGTCCACTCATAAATACCGACGAATCGTCCGTCTTCGCGGTAAATTCGATAATAGGTTCCTATATGAAAATTGCAATCGTCAACCATCTCCTGTGACAGTTTGTTCCCGTTGTCGATTGCTTTCTGATATTCATTTTTTGCAGTCAGTCTCTCATAATTTAAAAAGACCGAATCTGTGGAAATCAGCCATTCCCGGTCAAAATGTGCTTCCAGTTCCGCCAGGGTATGCGCCGTTTCAAGTGTGAAACTGCTCACGCGCGAACGCAGGAGACTTTCCATGGCACCTCCGCATCCAAGTGCCTCACCAATATCATTGCACAATGTGCGGATATAAGTGCCTTTTGAACAGTGAACACGTATTTTGATTCTCGGAAGGTCCATTTCTTCAATCACAATCGAAAAAATTTCTATATCGCGCGGCTTTCTCTCCACGGTTTTGCCCTCTCTGGCCAGGTCACATAATTTCCGGCCATTTACCTTCAGGGCTGAATACATCGGTGGAATTTGCTGTTGTTTGCCAACAAATCGATCGATGGTCTGTCGAACCTGCTCTTCGGAAACCGCAACCGGTCTTTCCTGCAACACCGTTCCCGTCATATCCTGGGTATCGCTTGTCACGCCCAAAAGCAGGTCCGCAATATATTCTTTGTCCTTGTCCAGAAGCAGATCGCATACTTTTGTTGCATTTCCCAGACAGACCGGAAGGACTCCTTGTGCATCCGGATCCAGTGTTCCCGTATGGCCAATCTTCTTTTGCCCGAAGATCCGGCGCATAACCGCCACCACATCGAATGAAGTAAAGCCCTTCTCTTTATAAACATTGATAATTCCGTTTACCATGTCTAAAAACTCTTTTCCAATTCCTCAAGAATTCTGTTGATTGCGTCATCGAGCGGTCCATCAATCGAAAATCCCGCCGCTTTTTTATGTCCGCCGCCTTGAAAGGTCAGTGCAAGTGCCGCCAGATCCGTATCATCATTTGCTCTCGTACTGACTTTATAAGTATGATCCTCATTTTCATACAGAAAAACGGCGACTCTGACGCCTTTGGTCACGCGTAATTGCTGCACAATTCCATCCAGATGCTTTGGAAGGCAGTCATACTGCTTCATCTCCGCAAGCGAAATCACAGAAAGATTCACCTGCCCATCCAGATATAATCGGCTGTTCAGCAGTGCCTGACCGAGAATCTTGTTTTGTGCGAATGTCTTTTGATAAAAAGTCTCATCAACAATTTTTGTATAATCAATGCCCTTTTCCATTAACATTCCGCCAAGGTTCATGGTTTCTCTCGATGTACAGGTATATTGGAATACGCCGGTGTCATGTACCATTCCGGTATAAAGACATTCCGCAATTTCCTTTGTGATTTTCTCTTCGCCCATCAAACGGCAAAGCAATTCACAGGTGCTGCTTGCATCCGGATCAATATAATTGACATCCGCGAATGACGAATTGCTGATATGATGATCAATGCATGCAGTTCTTTTTGCATTTGTAAAATAATCCGCAAAATCACCGAGGCGATTCAGATCACCACAGTCAAGCGCGATATACAAATCAAATTGTTGATTGTCCTCACGCTCATGTTTCATCCGGTCTGCATTCTTCAAGAATTGAAAGATGGTCGGAATCGGCTCGAGATAAAGCTGAACCGACACTGCCGGATAATATGTACGGATATAATTATAGACTGCCAACGTTGAGCCGACACAGTCGCCATCCGGACGAACATGTCCGGAAATGCCGACTGTATTTACATTTTCCAAAATCTCATCGAGATGTTTCATTTATTCTTCCTCGTTCTTTGTATCATTGCCCATCACTTCGTCAATCATATGAGACATACGAATTCCGTATTCAATGGACTGATCCATAATAAATGTAATTTGCGGAGTATTTCGTAAATTGACCGAATGTGCCAATTCTCTGCGAATATATCCCTCTGCGGATTTCAAACCAACCAAAGTATTCTTCTGTGCCTCTTCATCGCCAAGCACGCTGATAAATGCCTTTGCGGTTTTCAAATCCGGTGCAACTTCCACTGCAACCACACTCGTCAGAGGATGAATGCGTGGATCTTTGACTTCACGAATAATCTTGGATAATTCGCGCATCACTTCTTCGTTGATACGAAGATTTTTGTTGCTGTTTTTTCTCATTATCTAGGCACCTCTACCATTTCATATGCTTCTACCTGATCGAACTCAGCCAAATCGTTGAATCCGTCAAATACAAGACCACATTCGTAATTTGTTTTTACTTCCTTGACATCATCCTTGAATCTCTTCAGTGATGCAAGATCTCCTTCGAAGATCTGTGATCCTTCACGCGTAATACGAACCTTGCAGCCACGCTTGATCACACCGTCAAGCACATACGAACCTGCGATGGTACCGACACCGGATGCCTTAAAGATCTGGCGTACTTCAGCATGTCCGATTACCTTTTCTTCAAATACCGGATCAAGCATACCCTTCATTGCGGCTTCCACATCCTCGATGGCATTGTAGATAACCTTATACAGGCGGACATCTACGCCTTCGTGATCTGCAGTTGCTTTTGCAATCGGGTCAAGACGTACATTAAATCCGATGATGATTGCATTGGAAGCAGATGCAAGAATGACATCGCTCTCGTTGATTGCACCAACACCGCCGTGGATTACCTTAACGGCAACTTCGTCATTGGAAAGTTTGACAAGTGACTGCTTGACAGCTTCCACAGAACCCTGTACATCGGCCTTTACGATAATATCAAGTTCTTTCATATTGCCTGACTGAATCTGTGAGAACAGATCGTCAAGAGACATTCTGGACTTGGTCTCCTCGACAAGCTTATGCTTCTCTTCGGAAATATAAGTCTCTGCAAATGATTTTGCATCCTTTTCGGAATCACATGCCACGAAGGTCTCACCTGCAACCGGAACGGAATTCAAACCAAGAATTTCGACCGGAGTTGATGGGGTTGCGGTCTTTACTCTGCGTCCCTTGTCATCTACCATTGCACGAACCTTACCATAGCTGCTTCCACAGGCTACCGGATCACCGACATGCAAGGTACCCTTCTGTACCAATACGGTTGCAACCGCACCACGGCCCTTATCAAGCTGTGCCTCGATGACAAGACCTCTTGCATTACGGTTCGGATTTGCCTTTAATTCAAGCACATCTGCTGTCAGAAGGATCATCTCCAGCAAATTGTCGATACCCTCTTTGGTATGTGCAGAAACCGGACAGAATACGGTGCTGCCGCCCCAGTCTTCCGGAATCAGTTCATATTCGGAAAGTTCCTGCTTTACTTTATCAATATTTGCAGAAGGCTTGTCAATCTTGTTGATTGCAACAATAATTTCTACCCCTGCGGCACGCGCATGGTTGATTGCCTCAACGGTCTGTGGCATGACACCATCGTCTGCTGCGACAACAAGGATTGCGATATCGGTGGAATTTGCACCACGCATACGCATTGCGGTAAATGCCTCATGACCCGGTGTGTCCAAGAATGTGATATCGCGGTTGTTGATGGATACCACAGATGCACCGATATGCTGAGTAATACCACCTGCCTCGCGGTCGGTCACACGGGTCTCGCGGATTGCATCCAAAAGTGATGTTTTACCGTGATCGACATGTCCCATTACGCAGACAACAGGAGGACGGCTTACCATTGTAGCTTCATCTTCTGCATCCTCTTTCAGGAGTTCTGCAATGACATCGATCTTTTCTTCCGGTTCACAGATATAATTGAATTCAAGTGCAATCTCTTCTGCTGTTTCGAAATCAATTTCATGATTTACGGTTACCATCTGGCCTTTCATAAAGAGTTTCTTTACGATTGCGGAAGGCTGTTGCTTTAATTTATCTGCAAAATCACGGATTACGATGCGCTCAGGAATGGTAACGGTTTTAATCTCGTTTGGATCTTCCTGTGGCTTCGGCTGAGGCTGCTGAGGTTTCTTTTTGCCGCCATGCTTCTCAAGGTTGACATAGTTTTCCTGTCTCTTTCCAAGTCTGTCATGATCCTGGCGACCCTTGCCTTTTGCATTGTTGCGGTTTCCTTTTCCGCGATTATCCGTACTTGGAGCTGCAGCAGCTTCCGTATTTGTAACCGGACGGTTTTTGCGATCGTTATTACGATTATTACGATCGTTATTGCGATCGGTATTGCGATTATTATTGCGTTCCCCATTTCTGTTTGGTCTGTCAGATCTGCCCGGTCTGTCATTTCTTTCAGTTCTGTCAGTTCGATCAGTTCTGTCAGTTCTGTCAGTTCTTTCAGGTCTGTCAGTTCTTTCAGGTCTGTCCATACGATCGTTGGACTGAGGCTTGTTTGGCTTCATGAATTCATCATTGTTGCCTGCCGTTCTTTCACTGATTGGACGCATTGCACGCTCGCCAACCGGTCTTGGCTTGATAATTCCTCTTTGTGGCTGTTGTGGCTTGCGATTGTTGCCATTTGGGTTGCCGTGAGAATTACCGTCACGGCGTCCGTCGCGCTTCTGACCACCGTTTCTCTGAGAAGATTTGTGATCTTTGCTATACTGCGCATTAAATACCGCAGTGATATTCTTCTTCTTCGGACGGGCAGCTACAGCCTTTGCATCTGACGCTTTTGTTTCTGATGCTTTTGCCTCAGGTGCTTTTGCCTCAGGTGCTTTTGTTTCCTGCTGTTTGCCGTATTTCTTGCGAATCACAGCCTGAGCAGCATCTTCCACACCGCTTTGTGCACTCTTCACTTCATATTCCGTCCCCTGCAGGGCCGTAATAATATCTTTTGATTCTATACTTAATTCTTTTGCAAGTTCATGTACTCTCATTTTTGCCATATATTATGTTTCCTCCATTATTCAGTTTTGTCCGTGTTTCAGTTTTTTCTCTACCGCTTTGGCAAAATTCTCATCATTGATGGAGACGGACGCACGAAATTCTTTTCCGATTGCATGACCGAGACTTTCTTTGTCTCCGTAAATATAAAACGGAACTTCATAAAATTCTGTCATGTCGGAAAAATTCTTTTTGGTATTATCCGATGCATCTGTCGCTACCATCACCAAATAGGATTTCCCTTTTTTTACCGATTGTTCGGTAGAGAACTCTCCGCTGGCGACATTTCCGGATTTCGCTGCCAGACCGAGCATCGACAATATCTGATCAGTCATTTTGCATCATCTCCTTTGTTAATGCCTCTACGATTTCCGGCGGAATTGAAACTTTTAAGGAACGCTCTAATCCTTTTGATTTGATTGCCAGCTGCAGACATGCCGGATCATTGCAGAGATAGGCGCCTCTGCCGTTCTGTCTTCCGGTCTTGTCCAGCAAAATCCCACCTTCGTTGGTTTTAATGACACGAATGAGCTCTTTTTTCGGTTTCATTTCCTTACATCCCACACAGACGCGTGTCGGAATCTTTTTGTTCGCCATATATTACCTCGATTTATTCTTCTTCAGAAACATTCTCTTCTACGAATTCATTCTCGTCTTCGTAATATTCTTCATCCTCATCATAGTACTCATTCTCATAATCAAGGATATCTCCTGCTTCACGAGCCTGAGTCTCGCTCTTGATATCAATCTTGTATCCGGTCAGACGTGCTGCAAGGCGCGCATTCTGTCCTTCCTTTCCGATTGCAAGGGACAGCTGATAATCCGGAACAACAACCTTTGCAGACTTTTCATCTGCATCAGCGATTACGGAAATAACCTTTGCCGGTGAAAGTGCATTCTGAATCAGGATTGCCGGATTCTCATCCCAGGTGATGATATCAATCTTTTCGCCGCGCAGTTCATGTACAATGGCATTGACACGGGCACCGTTCATTCCGACACATGCGCCTACCGGATCGACATCAGGATCATTTGACCATACTGCAATTTTGGTACGGCTTCCTGCTTCACGGGAAATTGCTTTAATCTCTACAATGCCGTCCTTCACTTCTGTCACTTCCGACTCAAACAGACGCTTTACAAGTTCCGGATGGGTTCTGGAAACCAGAATCTTTGCACCCTTTGTTGTATTCTTAACTTCTACAATATAAACCTTGATTCTCTCGGTCGGGGTATAGGTTTCTCCCTTGATCTGCTCGTTCTCAGTCAAAAGAGCATCTGCCTTTCCAAGATTGATGCTGACATTCTTGCCGACATATCTCTGTACAATACCGGTAATAACATCTTTTTCTTTTGTAATATACTCATCGTATACAATCTTGCGTTCTTCTTCGCGAATCTTCTGTAAGATAACATTCTTTGCATTCTGTGTAGCGATGCGTCCGAATTCTTTTGACATAATTTCAACAGGCACCACATCTCCAATCTGATATTTGCCATCGATTGCCTGTGCCTTTTCCAATGAAATCTGCTCTGCAGGTACTTCTACCTCATCCACAACCGTCTTGTCCAGATAGCAATGATATTCGCAGGTATCCGGATCAATGGTTACACGAACATTCTCGGAAGTTCCGAAGTGATTCTTGCAAGCTGTGATAAGTGAATTTTCAATCGCTTCAAGCAATGTTGCTTTGCTGATGTTCTTCTCCTGTTCTAAGACATTTAATGCCTCTAATAATTCTGAATTAGCCATTTTGTTTTCTCCTCCTATGTGCTAAAAGTCAATTGCCTGACGAATCAAGGCGATTTCATTCTTAAAAAAAGTCTTATCTTCATCACCAATCGTTATGGTAACAGAATTTTCATCATATTCCTTCAAGGTTCCGGTAAATTCTTTGCAGTGGTCAATCGCCTTATAAGTGCGGATTTCCACATCTTTGCCCATGTTGCGAACATAATCGCGTTCTTTTTTCAGCGGGCGACCCAATCCCGGAGAGCTTACTTCAAAGATATACGCTTCCGGAATAAAATCTTCTTTCTCCAAAAGCGGATCCATAGCTCTTGAAACAATTTCGCAATCGTCTACGGTGATACCACCTTCTTTGTCAATATAGAGACGAAGGTAATAATTACCGGCTTCTTTTACAAACTCGGCATCCACCAATTCGAAATGATTCTCTTCGAGAATCGGTGTGACGAGCTGTTCTGCCTTTGCTGCATAATCTGCTGCTTTTGACATTCATGCACCTCTTTTCAATTGTCTTTTTCTAATCGCTATAACATAAATTGAGAGAGGACCGAACGCCCTCTCTCAATCAAGTCACATCATTTACTCAAATAATATACCATGAAAGTTCAGTAAAATCAAGGTATTTCCATTTGAAAGCAAAATTTTTTTCACTTTTTCTAAAAAAACACTTGCCAAAACACGTTTCTCATGATAAATTAATACACGGTTCGTTGGTCAAGCGGTTAAGACGCCGCCCTCTCACGGCGGAAACACGGGTTCGATTCCCGTACGGACTGCTTCTTAAATTAATATGGTTCCTTGGTCAAGCGGTTAAGACGTCGCCCTCTCACGGCGAAAACAGGGGTTCGATTCCCCTAGGAACTGCTACTGTATAATCGAATACAGCCCAACCCGAAAAAAGACATCGCATATGCGATGTCTTTTTTTATTCTTCTTTTCTTAATCATCATATCCGTTCGGATTGTTCTTCTGCCAATTCCATGAATCACGGCACATTTCAAGAATTCCGAATTGTGCTTCCCATCCAAGCTCAGTCTTTGCACGGCTCGGATCACAATAACAGGTTGCGATATCGCCAGGTCTGCGTGGCTTGATGCTGTATGGAATCTTGACATCATTTGCTTTTTCAAAATTCTTTACGATATCAAGTACGGAATAACCATGTCCGGTACCGAGGTTGTAAATCTTAAGGCCGGCATGTTCTTCAATCTTCTTAAGCGCTTTCACATGTCCAAGCGCAAGATCAACTACATGGATGTAATCTCTAACACCGGTTCCATCCGGAGTATCATAATCATCACCGAAGATTCCAAGCTCTTTTAACTTGCCTACAGCAACCTGTGTGATGTAAGGCATTAAGTTGTTTGGAATACCGTTTGGATTCTCTCCCATCTTTCCTGATGGATGCGCTCCGATTGGATTGAAGTAGCGAAGCAAAATCACATTCCACTCATTGTCTGCCTTTTGCATATCGGAAAGGATCTGCTCGAGCATGGACTTGGTCCATCCATACGGATTGGTGCACTGTCCCTTCGGGCAGTTCTCTGTGATCGGAATCTCTGCAGGATCGCCATATACGGTTGCAGATGATGAGAAAATAATATTCTTGCATCCGTTCTGTCTCATGACATCAACCAGTGTCAATGTGCCGGCAATATTATTATTATAATATTCCCACGGTTTTGCGACAGACTCTCCGACAGCTTTTAATCCAGCAAAATGGATACAGCTGTCGATTTTCTCTTTTGCAAAGATTTCATTTAAAATATCGCGGTCTAAAATATCTCCTTTATAAAAAGTAACCTTCTTTCCGGAAAGTTCTTCCACTCTGTCCAGCGATTTTTCCGATGCATTGGAAAGATTGTCCAATACCACCACATCGTATCCGGCATTTAACAATTCCACACAGGTATGACTTCCGATATATCCGGCTCCGCCAGTTACCAATATTGCCATATCTTCTTACCTCCATTTGTTCAAACAGTTTTCTTAACTTCCTATCCATCATAATTCTTTTGCAGAATAATGTACAGATAAAAATGTATGAAAAACATGTAAAAATGTTGCATCAAAATGATTGAATTTTGCACTTGAACCATTTAAAATTGATGATATGAAAGCTTCAAAATACTCTTATAAAGCAACCATGCAGGGACTTGCTTCCCTGTCTGTCACAAATGTAGGATGGGAAAAAACCGCTCCGAATCATAAATGGGGCCCCGGCATCCGCGATCATTATCTGATTCATTATATCATCGCAGGAAAGGGCAACTACCGTTTTTCAGACCATAAAACCCAACAGCTTTCCGCCGGCGATGCCTTTCTCATCTATCCCAATACGGAAATTTCATATCAGGCTGACGCAGACGAACCATGGGAATATGTATGGGTTGGCTTCACAGGAAGTGATGCGATGACAGTTTTGTCCGCGACCGACTTCTGTCCCGATGTGCCTTTTTTGAAAAATATTCCCTATGGGGACCGTGTGCAGCATGAAATCAAGCATCTTTATCACGCCTGCGGGAATCAATTCTCCCATGCAGTGGAAATGGCCGGCAGACTGTATACGCTTCTTTCTGTCTTCATGCAGGGTGCAACCAAAGTTCATTCAACCGATTCTGCTTCCGGCAATGTCCAAAAGGCAGTGGAATATATTAACTGCAATTATGCTTATCCGATTACGGTGGAAAACATTGCTTCCTATGTCGGCATCAGTCGAAGCCAGTTATTCCGGTCATTCCGGGATCAGGACATGCTCTCGCCCAAGGAATATCTGAGCGATTATCGTATCAGGCAGGCTTGTCATCTGCTCGAAGATACCGGCCTGTCCATCACCGCAATTGCCAATTCGGTCGGCTTTGATAACAGCTTATATTTTTCAAAAGTCTTTCACCATGCCAAAGGCATGTCCCCTACCCAATACCGAAAACGCCATCAGATACACGGTTTTGATACATAAAAAAAGTGATTCCCAAACGGGAATCACTTTTTTAGATTCATCATTTATTACAATTAAGCAATTTTGCTCTTTGCAACATCTACAAGCTTTGCAAATCCTTCTACATCAGATACAGCCATATCAGCAAGTACCTTTCTGTTTAAGTCGATGTTTGCAAGCTTTAAGCCGTGCATAAACTGGCTGTAAGAAAGTCCGTTTAATCTTGAAGCTGCGTTGATACGAGCGATCCAGAGACGACGGAACTGTCTCTTTCTCTCTTTACGTCCTGCATAAGAACTTGTTAAGGCTCTCATGACAGACTGCTTAGCTACACGATACTGCTTAGAACGAGCGCCTCTGTAACCCTTTGCTAACTTTAATGTTCTATTATGTCTTTTCTTAGCGTTTAATCCGCCTTTTACTCTTGCCATTGTTTTCCTCCTTAACCTCTATCTTACGCGTATGGTAAAATCTTCTTCATATTCTTAACATTTGTTGAATCAGTCATAGCCGGCTTTCTGAGAGTTCTCTTAAGCTTGGTAGACTTCTTGGTTAAGATATGACGTTTGTAAGCCTTATTTCTCTTTAATTTTCCAGATCCTGTAATCTTGAATCTCTTTGCAGCTGCTCTGCTTGTCTTCTGCTTTGGCATTTTGTGTTCCTCCTTAAAATGTTATTTTTTCTCTGCCAGTACCATTCCGATAGATCTTCCTTCGACCTTCGGTGCTTTCTCCACTACCGCAACATCAGAAAGTTGCTCGGCAAGATCATCTAAGATGTGCTTGCTTTGGTTCATGTGAGCCATTTCTCTTCCACGGAAACGCAAAGTAATCTTTACACGATTTCCCTTGGATAAGAACTTTCTGGCAGCGTTTATCTTGGTATTTAAATCATTAGTGTCAATATTCGGAGAAAGTCGAATTTCCTTTAATTCAACTGTCTTTTGTTTTTTCTTCGCATCTTTTTCCTTGCGAACCTGCTCATACTTGAATTTACCGTAATCGATAATCTTGCAAACAGGTGGCTTTGCATTCGGAGCAATCTTAACCAGATCAAGATTTGCCTCGTCTGCCATTTTCATTGCTTCTTTTACGGAAAAGACTCCTAATTGCTCTCCGTTTGCCCCAATGAGTCGCACTTCCTTGTCACGGATCTGCTCATTAATCATGTAATCGCTAATGGCTTTATACCTCCAAAATAAAAAAATTAGTGGATAGGCAGACTATCCACTAACATTTCTAACATCAAAATCATTATGTTAAAAATATAAACGCTAAGTCGCCCGATTGCGCTTAGGTGAGAGTGGATACTCTACTTGTTTTTCTAACAACTATGACACTATAACATATCGATTGCACAATGTCAACCTATTGTCCGCAAAATTTTATACCGGCTCCGCAGGAATAAAGATTCGCTCCTGACTTGCTTCCACGGCAGGAACCGCTTCTTTTGCTTCTTTGACAAATTCCAACTGTGAGTTTACATGAACTTTGCCTCTTCTGTCAACCTTTTCATAATTGCCATCTGCATCCAGAAGATGTGCCTTTTCCGTATCCGCCAGTTCAAGCTGTAAAATATGAATGGCACGCTCTTTCAGCGAATCTTCCAGCAACGGGAATACGATTTCCACGCGGCGGTCAAGATTACGCGGCATCCAGTCCGCACTTCCCATATAAACTTCCGGATCTCCGCCATTCTCAAAATAAAAGATACGGCTGTGTTCGAGAAAGTTGCCGACGATTGAACGCACGGTAATATTTTCACTGACACCCTCAATGCCTACTCGCAGGCAGCAAATGCCTCTGACAATCAGATCAATTTTCACACCGGCCGCACTCGCATGATACAGTGCTTCGATAATTTTCGGATCGCAAAGCGAATTCATCTTTGCGATAATGCGCGCCTCTCCACCGTTTTTTGCATTTTTTTCTTCCCGCTCAATCATGGCAAGGAAGCGGTCTTTCATCCAGTACGGTGCCAGAATCAGTTCATTCCAATGCTTTGGCTCGCTGTATCCGGACAACATATTAAAGACTGCAGTCGCATCTTCTCCATAGGATTCTTTGCAGGTAAAAATGCCGCAATCCGTATATAATTTTGCGGTGGAATCATTATAATTGCCAGTTGCAAGATGTACATAGCGGCGAATTCCCTCTTCTTCCTTTCGCACAACCAATGCGATCTTGCTATGCGTCTTCAATCCAACCAGACCATAAATGACATGGCATCCTGCTTTCTCGAGCATCTTTGCCCAGACAATATTATTTTCCTCATCGAATCTGGCTTTTAATTCTACCAGCACGGTAACCTGCTTGCCGTTTTCTGCGGCTTTAGCAAGAGACGCAATGATCGGCGAATTGCCGCTGACACGATATAAGGTCTGCTTAATCGCAAGGACATCCGGATCCACTGCAGCCTGACGGATAAAATCAACAACAGGATCAAATGTCTCATACGGATGATGTAAAAAGATATCTCCACGGCGAATGGCCTCAAAAATATTGCTTCCCGGTTCAATCTCCGGAACTCTCTGCGGAACAGTTTTTTTGTAGCGCAGATTATCATATCCGTCGAGTCCCGCGATTTTCATTGTAAATGTCAAATCAAGCGGTCCATTGATGAAAAAGATATCCTCATCCGCAACCTTTAATTCATGCTTCAAAAATTTTAACAGTTTCCTGTCTACACGCTCTTCCACTTCCAGACGAATCACTTCTCCCCATTGGCGCATCTTCAATTTGTTTTCGATTTCTTTTAACAAATCGGATGCTTCTTCCTCATCAATGGTCAGATCTGCATTACGCATGATACGATATGGATGTGCACACAGAATCGTATAATTGGAGAACAGTTTGTCGAGGTTCTTTTCAATCACTTCTTCAAGCAAAATAAAAGTTCGAAGATTCTCAGGCGAAGGCACTTCCACCAGGCGCGGCAGTCCCCCCGGCACTTGAACGGTTGCGAATACACGCTCCTTGTCTTTTTCATCCTTCTTGCTTTGCAACAGCGCACCGATGTTCAATGATTTGTTACGAATCAAAGGGAACGGACGGGATGCATCCACGGCCATCGGTGTCAGAACCGGATAAATATTGTCCATAAAATAGCAATCCACAAAATCACTTTGATCCTGCGTCAGTTTCTCATAGGAATCGACAATGATAATGCCTTCTTTCTGCAGCAGCGGAATCAGAGAACGATTGTAGGTGCTGTATTGTACTTCCACCAAATCACGCGTATCTTTATTGATTGCCGCAAGCTGCTCGGATGCAGTCATTCCGGCGATATCACGCTTTTTGTAGCCGGCGTGCACCATATCTTTTAAAGAGGCTACACGGACCATGAAAAACTCATCGAGATTCGATGACGTGATACTGATAAATTTCAGGCGCTCCAATAGCGGAATATTTTTGTCTTTTGCTTCCGCAAGTACGCGCCGGTCAAATTTAATCCAGCTCAATTCACGATTTTCATAATATTTCGGATTGGTAAAATCCATATCCCTGCCCCCTTTCATCAGCTGCGAAGACGATATACCCGTTTTTCTTTCAAAACAGGTTTAATTGAAAATACGTCCTCAAAATATTGCGTCTTATTGGCAAACAGTGCACGCTCCAAAGTCAGATCCTCCGAAGCTTCTACCGTAATCAGTAATTCACGGTCCTTTAATATGATGCGCGAACTGTCGAATTTTTGTTTATGACTCTGATCCAGTGCATTCGCCACACGCAAAATTGCAGATAATTTTGCAAATACAATATAGCTTTCTTCATCCACCGGATCCGGCAGCTCGTCAATTTTCATCAACGGTAAGGTATTAAACAAAACCGTATAGGCCACAATGCTTCTCTCACGATGTGTCAGTCCGATAATTTCCGACTCCATAATAATATTATAAGCGCTGATGGAGCCGTTGGAAATGCTGACATACTTGCCCACGTCATGCAGCAGGGTCGCAACACGAAGCAACAAAAGGTGTCGCTTGTTCAGCCCATGCACTTTTTTCATTGCGGTAAAGATATCTGTTGCCAGACGGTTTAGTGCTTCGATATGCGGGGAATAGCTTTTGAAATGTTCCGCCAGATTGCGCGATGCGGATAGCACATCATCCTCAAAGGAATGATTGACAAGCAGCAGATTTTTGCGTCTTCCGTAATCAAAAGCGATACCGTCACAGATATTGGTTCCCGGCACATAGACCAGCTTGCATCCAAGCGAGGTGGCAAGTGCATGAAACAAAATCAGCGAAGGAACCACAAAAGGATCCTCATAACCGAACTCCGGCTTTTTTAATAATTTTTGCGTCATTTTTGCAAATTTATCTGCCTTGACAATCCGCTGATCCTCTTCTTCCGTGGATAACAGCATATCTCCGTAATCACTGATCAGTATCAGATTACTGACATCCTGCTTGAGATACATTGCACGAAAGACTTCTATCTTTTTGTCGATAAATTCTGCCAGCCCGCGCCGGTAATTGTCCATGGAACAGTCGCTGTTGCGAAGCATATTGCGCAACCTGATGGTTCCCAAATCCATATGCTGAGTGGTAATAATCTCTCCGTTCCGGAATAGCGTAATCTGAATGCCGGATCCGCCGATATCCACAAAAGCCGCATCTTCTACCGCTTCCGCAAAGCGTTCTCTTCCGGCAATTGTTTCATAAGTGATAAAACGGTGTTCCGAATTGCTCAGCACTCTGGCTCTGATGCCTGTGCGAATCTGTATCTGGTCGAGCACAAACAGTTCATTGGATGCATCGCGAATCGCAACTGACATATAGACCTCCGTTGCATTGGCACGATAGCTTTTTGCAATTTCAAGAAATTCCTGCAGGGTGTCACATAACTGTTCTACCGTCTCATATCCAACCGATTCGGTGTGATAGATATCTTTGCCGAGATTGGTGCGCGTGCGCACACAATCAATTTCTTTCATTTTCTTTTTGGCCGTAAACTCAAAAATCTTAAGCGTTAATTCGTATGACCCGATATAAATCGATGCAAAAGTATGAACAGACATGTTTCGACCTCCTCCAAAATTAATATGTGCCAAGGATTTTTAAAAATGATGTCTCCTCTTTCAATCCTCCAAGTGCATTTTGAACCCCTTCATCTTCCAGATTTCCCTCGATATCGATAAAAAACCGGTATTCCCAGTTCTTGTCCGGCTTCGGACGGGACTGGATATTAATCATATTAATATTATTATAAATAAAATGTGACAAAGTGTGATACAAAGATCCGACAGTATGCGGCAATTCCAGGCAAAGTGCAATATGACGCGCATCCTTCTGATAGACAGGATCGGCGGTCACAATCACAAAGCGGGTGCAATTGGTCTGGTTGTCCTGAATGCCTTCTTTGATGACCTTTAATCCGTATAATTCAGCTGTCACAGGGCTTGCTATCGCTGCCTGATGCACTTTTGCGTCCTGCTTGACCTTTTGCGCGGAAACAGCAGTATTTTTCAGGCTGATTTCTTCCCATTCCTTATGTTCTTCGAGATATTTGGAGCATTGCATCAGGGCCTGCGGATGCGAATATACGGTTCGAATCTCCGTCTCATCTGCATTTGCCAGGCCAAGCAGCGCATGATCGATTTTCAAGACCTGCTCGCCGACAATATATGCATCATATTCCGCAAGCAGATCATAATTTTCCGATACGATTCCGGCGGATGAGTTTTCGAGCGGCAACACAGCAAAGTCAGCCTGTTTCCGACGGATTGCCTCCATCGCATCACGCCAGGTCTCCACATGAAAACTGTCATGCTGCTCTGAGAAAAACTGTTGCATGGCCTGCTGGCTGTATGCTCCTTCCACACCCTGAAAAACAACCGTCGGCTTTTTTTCGACCAGACGGTCTACTTTTGTAAAATCAGGTTTTTCGAGCATGCCTTCCGCGCCCAGCAACTGATATTGTTTCTTTCGGCTGACAGACATAATCTGCTCAAACAATTCCCAGATTCCATGTCGGATAAATTCATTGGAAGCCTTCGAAGACAAAGTCTTCAGCTTTTCCGATTCACGCTCTTTGTCAAATACTTTTTTCCCGGTTCTGATTTTGTATTGCGCCACCTGTTCGGAAATATGCATACGCTGCTCAAACAGGGAAACAATCTCGTTGTCAATCTGGTCAATCTCGTTTCGAAGTTCCAATAAATCTTTCATTTCTATTCCTTTCAAAAAAACTGTTAATAAGAATATAGCCCAACACGCCTCGAAACTCAATACTTGCCTTGCAAGAAAATCAGGCAATTATTATAATAAAATCAGGAGGAATGATTATGAAAAATAAAAAACTGATTATTATTTTTTGCATAATTCTCGTGCTGGGGCTTACGGCGGCCTGGTTTATCAATCAGCATATGCACCGCGTGATCATGAACACCGGTTATGTCAATGGAAACACACCGGGAAATCTTTACAATGCCGGACTGTTTTGTGAAAGCAACGGCGAAGTCTTTTTCTCCAATCCGGACGATGAAGGCCGGCTTTATGTCATGAATCCGGACGGCACAAACATTCATAAATTGTGTGACGATACCGTAATGTATATTAATGCCGATGATCATTATGTCTATTATGTGCGAAACAATGACCGGACAGACAGTGAATATGCATTCTTCTCCTATAACAACAACAGCTTATGCCGCATGCCGCGAAAAGGCGGAAAGATTTATATTCTCGATCGCGATCCATGTATCTACGCATCGCTGATCGGCAATTACATCTATTATCTGCATTATGATAACAGTGAAGCCACTTCCCTCTATCGTGTGCGGATAGACGGAAAAGAACGCAAGCAGATTCGCAAGCATTATGTCTTTACCTGCAGCACGCTGGGTCAATATTTTTATTACAACGGCAACGAAAATGACGGCAATCTCTATTGCTATGATACTGCAACCGGCATCGAAAGCATGGTATATGAATGTGACTGTTATAAACCGATTGTCAGCAGCGACAGCAATGTCTATTATATGGATGTCACCCGCAACATGGCTTTGGTGCATACCAATACTGCCTTTGATAATCCTGTCATCCTGACAAAGGAAAGCGTGGATTTGTTTAATGTATATGGAAGCTATATTTATTATCAGGTATATGATTCCAAAAATCCGCGATTATGCATGATCAAAAATGATGGCACGGATCAGCAGATTATCGCATTCGGCAATTATAAGCAGATCAATGTGACCAGCCATTATACTTATTTCACGGAATTCAGCACCGGACAGACTTTCTATACCCCGACAGCCAATCCCGGAACACTGTATCCGTTTCATCCGGGCGCAGAAAAATAAATCGGACTGTGAATGGAACAAAAAAAATCCGCATCCTCTGTTTTAGAGGGATGCGGATTATTTTATTGGAAGTCAAATAAGGATAACTGGTTGGATTCCGGAATATTTCCGAGCAATCCCAAATCTCCCAGCAAATCGGTAACCGTCTTTGAAACCTTGGTGCGATCCTTAAAATCATCTTTGGACAAAAACGGGCCATCTTTTGCCGCTTCAGCAATTGCAACAGCCGCAGCATCTCCAAGACCGTCAATGGAATTGATGGATGGCATTAATTTGCCGTCTACGATCTGGAAACGGTTCGGATGCGCCGTATAAATGTCCAGTGGGACAAAGTCGTATCCGCGCGCATACATTTCCTGCACCAGTCTCATATCGGAATAGGTTCCCTGCTCTTTCGGAGACAATTCATCTTTGCGCTTCATGTAATCAGCCATATAGCGCTCAAGCTTTTCTTTGCCCAGGCACATCAATTCATAAGAGAATCCTTTTGCTCGAATTGAAAAATATGCTGCATAATAAGCAAGGGGATAAAATACCTTACAATAGGCAATGCGCCATGCCATCATAACATATGCAGCCGCATGCGCTTTCGGGAACATATACTGGATGCGCTCACAGGACCAGATATACCATTCCGGCACATCATGGGCGCGCATGTCTTCTTTCCACTCTTCCCAGTTGCCGCACTTGCCTCGCGCAACCATTCCTTTTCGGACGGCCTCCATAATTTTGAAAGAGCGCTCCGATTCCAGACCCTTACTGATCAGATAGGTCATAATATCATCACGCGTACAGATTGCTGTCGAAATCGTACAGGTTCCGTTTGCAATCAATTCCTGTGCATTGCCAAGCCATACATCTGTACCATGTGACAAGCCTGCAATTCGAATCAGATCCGAGAATTCCGTCGGTTTGGTATCAATCAACATGCCCATCGCAAAATCTGTACCGAATTCCGGAATTCCGAGTGCCCCCAATTTGGTTCCGCCGATGTCTTCCGGTTTGATGCCCAATGCATCCGTATTCTGGAACAGGGACATCACCGATGCATCATCCAGCGGAATGGTGGTCGGATCGATGCCGGTCAAATCCTGAAGCATACGGATCATGGTCGGATCGTCGTGTCCGAGAATATCCAGTTTCAAAAGGTTATGGTCAATCGAATGGTAATCGAAATGTGTGGTGATAATATCCACCGTCATATCATTCGCCGGATGCTGGATTGGCGTAAATGTATTAATTTCTTCCCCCATCGGCAAAACGATGATACCACCCGGATGCTGTCCCGTCGTACGATGCACACCGACACAGCCCTGTACAATTCGGTCGATCTCACAGGTACGCTTCTTGATGCCGCGTTCCTCATAATAATTTTTGACATAGCCAAATGCTGTTTTGTCAGCCAGGGTACCTACGGTTCCTGCCTTGAAGGTCTGCCCCTCTCCGAAAATAACCTCAGTATATTTGTGTGCTTTTGCCTGATATTCTCCGGAGAAGTTCAGGTCGATATCAGGCTCCTTGTTTCCTTTGAATCCAAGGAATGTCTCAAACGGAATATCAAATCCTTCTTTGCGCATCTTTGTGCCACACTTCGGGCAATTGCAATCCGGCATATCACATCCGGAATGTCCCTCATATTTTTTGACCAGGTCAGAATCAAAATCCGAGAATTTGCATTCCGGATTCGGACAAAGATAATGTGGTTTGAGTGGATTAACTTCCGTGATACCGGACATGGTTGCCACAAATGAGCTTCCTACCGAACCACGGGATCCTACAAGATATCCGTCCTCATTGGATTTCCAAACAAGCTTCTGCGCAATGATATACATTACGGCATATCCGTTGGAAATAATGGAATTCAGCTCACGCTCGAGACGCTCCTGCACGATTTCAGGGAGGGGATCTCCATACATGCTGTGCGCTTTGCGATAACAGATATCGCGCAACATCTGATCGGAATTTTCAATGACCGGCGGACATTTGTCCGGACGCACCGGTTCGATGCGCTCACACATATCTGCAATGCGATTCGGATTGGTAATCACCACCTCTTCTGCTTTGGCACTGCCGAGATACGAAAATTCCTCAAGCATCTCGTCTGTGGTATGAAGATAAAGCGGAGGCTGTTGATCGGCATCCTTAAATCCTTTTCCGGTCATGATAATGCGACGATAGATTTCGTCCTCCGGATTCAGAAAATGCACATCACAGGTAGCCACAACCGGTTTATTGAAGTCCTCTCCGAGTTTTACAATCTTTTTGTTAATATCAATCAGGTCCTGTTCCGATTCCACAATCGGATCGTCACCGCGCAACATAAATCCATTGTTGCCAAGCGGCTGTATTTCCAGATAATCATAGAATTGAACCAGACGAGCAATCTCTTCTTCGGGTCTGCCGCCCAGAATTGCCTGATATAATTCTCCCGCTTCACAAGCGGAACCGATAATCAGTCCATCGCGGTATTTCAGGAATTCACTCTTTGGAACACGCGGCTGGCGATGATAATATTTCACATGCGAATCACTGACCAGACGATACAGATTCGTACGGCCCTGATCGCAGGTTGCCAGTATGATTGCATGATGCGACGGAAGCTTCCAGATATTTTCCACCGAAGACTTCGCCTCTTCATTGATGGCATCCAAATGATCGATTCCACGGTTCTTGAGCATCTCGACAAATTTGACAAAGATTTCCGCCGTACATTCCGCGTCATCCACCGCCCTGTGATGATGATCCAGCGAAACATTTAATGCTTTTGCCACCGTATCGAGTTTAAAACGGTTCAATTGCGGCAACAGGAAACGTGCCATTGCAACCGTATCCACCACAGTTGCACGATAACGGATTCCAAGATTTTCACAATTCTTGTAAACAAAACTCATATCGAAGTCCGCATTGTGTGCAACCATAACCGCATCCCCGCAGAATTCACGGAATTCCGGCAGAATCACATCAATGGTCGGTTCATTCATTACCATATCATCACGGATGGAAGTCAACTGTTCAATTCGAAACGGAATCGGTACCTGCGGATTGACAAATTTGGAAAAACGATCGACAATCTTGCCTCCCACCACTTTTACGGCACCAAATTCAATGATTTTACATTTTTCCGGAGAAAAACCCGTCGTCTCAATATCAAAGACAACATAGGTATCATCGAGACTTTGATTTTTGCTGTTTGTGACAATTCCTTTCATGTCATCAACCAGATATGCCTCAACACCGTAAATCACCTTAAAATCATCATCCGGGCTGACTGCATGATTGGCATCCGGAAAGGCCTGTACATCGCCATGATCGGTAATTGCAATTGCCTTATGCCCCCACTTCTTTGCCTGTTTAATGATATCTTTGACATCACTGACCGCATCCATATCACTCATCTTGGTATGGCAATGCAGCTCAACACGCTTCTCCGGCGCCGTATCCATACGGGAAGAACGAAAATCCACGGATTTCTTAACCCCGATTACATTGCCAAGGGTCAGATCATTGTCATATTTATCAATATTGGCAACCGCTTTCATACGGATAAAATTGCCCGTACCGATTTTTGGCAATACCTCCGGTAAGATTTCATTCTTCAGAAACATCTTGAACAAAATCGTATCTGTAAAATCAGTGATTGCACCAATGACAATGGTTCTCTCATTGCGGATTTCTCTTGTTTCAATCGAAAGCACCTGTCCGTTGACAACAACTTCTCCGATTGGCGCATCAATCTTTTCGATTGCGATACTCTCATCTTCAAAATCAGAACCGTAAATCACATCCGGATTGTCAGACTTTGGCATAGAACCTTTTTCGTATCGTTTGCGGAACTCGCCCTTCTTCTCGAATTTCGGCTTTGCATCCGCCTTGTTTTCCTGCTTTTTTGCAGGAGAACTTTCATTTTCACTATTCTGTGCAGGCTTTGTTTCTTCCTGCTTTCCATTCAAAATTGCATTTCCGGTTGCAGTATTCTTCATAATATTCAATACTTCTTCCCGAATCTGCAGTTCCTGGTTCTTGCGGTATTTGGTCTCCTCCGGCTCACGAAATTGCGTATTGACAATCAAATCCAGCCCACATCTCTCGCATACGACCTTCTCGAGAAATTCAATTACCTCATGGCCCCGGCTGCGTCCTATGATATTATCATCCATCGTAACACAAATGGTTTTATCATCTTCTTCAAAATCAATCTTTGCAGTACGCAGCAAATTATATTCCAGTGTCGAATGCAATTTTAATTCAAATAAAATGCTTTCCCAATATTGATCAAACAATGACTTCGGTGTATATACCGAAGAGAGAGTAAATTTTTCAATAATATGTACGGTTCCGTTTTGGGCCGGAAACATAAAACGACAAATTTTGTCTTCTAGTTTTTTGACAGATTCCTTCGGAATCAAATGATTTGCATGCAAATAAATGCGAATGCGATTACGATCGCGATTCGCACCTATCTTTGTTATTTGCGCATCTTCAAACAATGCCCTTTCGTCCGCGCTCAAATCGAGCTCTGTAAAAACATCAAAAAGGGGTTTAATCATTTGTTTCCTCCCAATGATCAAGTTCATATTTCAGGGAATCCAACAATTCTGCTTCCGGAACCTTTTTATAGATTTCGCCATGCTTTAAAATCAGGCCCTCTCCGATTCCGCCTGCCACGCCAAGATCCGCTGAGCGTGCTTCTCCCGGTCCGTTTACGACACAGCCCATGACAGCAACCTTGATATGATATGGATAATTCTCCACCAGATTTTCAACACGATTAGCCAAGCCAATTAAATCAATCTGCGTACGACCACAGGTTGGACAGGACACCACTTCAATGCCATCTCGGCGCAATCCAAGTGTCCGGAGAATCATCTTTGCGGATTTGATTTCTTCAATCGGATCTCCGGTCAATGAAACACGGATGGTATCTCCGATTCCCTGACTCAGAATCAATCCCAGACCTATTGCGGATTTGATATTGCCGCGCGTCACGGTTCCCGCCTCTGTAATTCCAACATGAAGCGGATAACTGGTCTTCTGTGCAATCAGTTCATGTGCCTTGACGCACATCATCACATCAGATGACTTAATACTGATGACAAGATTGTCATAGCCCAGATCTTCAATGATTGCCACCTGTCCCAGTGCGCTCTCGACAATTGCTTCTGCAGTCACACCATGATATTTCTCAAGCAAATCCTTTTCCAGTGAGCCACTGTTTACACCGACACGAATCGGGATATTGCGTTCTTTTGCTACATCGACAACCGCTTTTACGCGTTCTTTGCTTCCGATATTACCCGGATTAATCCGGATTTTGTCTGCGCCGTTTTCCATTGCGGCAATCGCAAGCTGATAATCGAAATGGATATCTGCAACCAAAGGAATAGAAATCTGCTTCTTAATCTCAGCCAATGCTTTCGCAGCTTCCATGGTCGGACAGGCACAGCGGATTATATCACATCCCGCATCCGTAAGTTGTCTGATCTGGCCTACCGTCGCAACCACATCTTCGGTCTTTGTATTTGTCATCGATTGAATCAAAATCGGATTGCCACCGCCAATCACACGATTTCCAATCTGTATTGCTTTTGTTTTCATCATGATTCCTCCGACCTTATTTACATGAATAATTTGCGAATATCGTTAAACATGACAAGCACCATCAGGCCAAGCAGCAAAACAATTCCCACCAAATGAACGAATCCTTCTTTTTGCGGGTCAATGCGTTTTCGTCTGATTGCTTCAATAATCAAAAACAGCAGTCGACCGCCATCCAATGCCGGAATCGGCAGCAAATTCATCACACCGAGGTTGACAGACAAAAATACAATCCAGACAAACAAAATCTCAATGCCGCCTCTTGCGCCATCGGATTTCACCGCGGATTCATAGGAATCTCCGACTGTGGATACGATGCCGACCGGACCACTCAAATCATTCACGCCGACTTTTCCCGTAAAGAGCATACGAAGGCTCTGGAATGTCAGATAGACATAATAACGGGATTCAAAAAAAGCATGCTTGATATTCGAAATCGCATTGCCATGTGTCATCGTTCCATCAGATGCAAATCCATAAAGATAACGCTGCTCATCTTCCGAGAATTTCGGAGTCAGTGTCGTCTGATATTCTTTTCCGTCATGTTCATAAGTGATGACCGCTTCCTCTCCCTGATGAAACTGGAGATATACCAGCAGGTCATTGTACGAGTCCAGATAAAAATGATTGATCTTGACCAGACGGTCTCCGGATTCAATTCCTGCCTCCTGCGCCGGATATCCGTCCATAACAGAAATATTCGGTAAAAGTGTGCCATTCATACAAACGAGAATATAAGCAAACACAAATGCCATAATAAAATTAAAGAACGGGCCGGCAAATACCACACTGATTCTGGCCCAAACGGATTTGTTCGGGAAAGCACGCGGATTATCCGATGCATCATCCTCTCCCTCCATCATGCAGGCGCCTCCAAACGGAAGCAATTTGATGGAATACTTTGTTTCACCCTTTGTAAAACCAATCAATGTCGGGCCTAAGCCAAGTGAAAATTCATTGACCTGAATTCCATTTGCTTTTGCAAGCAAAAAATGTCCAAGCTCATGAAATAATACAATTGCCGAAAAAACTAAAATTGCAATCAGAATCTTAATAATAATCAAAACTACCACCTGTTATTGATAAATTCATAAGTTAACTGTTCCGTATCAAGAATCTCCTCCAGATTTGGATTCTCAATCTTTGTGACATGCTCCATTGATGCACGAATAATCTCCGCAATCGTCAGATAGGAGATTTTTTCCTGTAAAAACAATGCCACTGCACGCTCATTTGCCGCATTAAATACGGTTGGCATATTGCCGCCTTCGCGCATGGCATCGAGCCCAAGCTGCAGACCTTCAAAGGTTTCATAGTCCGGCTTTTCAAATGTCATCTGTCCAAGTTCAAACAAGTTCAGACGCGCTCCGGAAAGTGGTCTTCGCTGTGGATAATAAAGCGCATATTGAATCGGCAGACGCATATCCGGTGTTCCCAGCTGTGCAATAATAGCGCCATCTTCGTATTCGACTGCGGAATGAATCACACTTTGCGGATGGACCACAACCTCAATTTGATCCGCGTCAACCGAAAAGAGCCAATGCGCTTCCATCACTTCAAGCGCTTTGTTGACTAATGTCGAAGAATCGACAGTGATTTTGCGTCCCATGGACCAGTTCGGATGATTCAGAGCATCCTGCAATGTCACATGCTTCAACTCTTCTTTTGTCTTTCCACGGAAAGGTCCTCCGGAAGCCGTTAGTAATATTTTATTGATTTTTTGATTTTCCTGCCCGTTCAAAGACTGAAAAATCGCACTGTGCTCACTGTCTACCGGAAGAATCGGCACCTGATATTCTTTTGCCAATGGCATAATCAGATGACCTGCTGTAACCAGCGTCTCCTTATTGGCCAGTGCAATCTTTTTGCCGGCCTTGATTGCAGCAATCGTCGGTCGGATTCCAAGCATTCCAACAATGGCAGTTACAACATATTCCGCCGCATCAGCGGTTGCCACACGAATCAGACCGTCGAGTCCGTAGCAGACTTCCGTCTGCAAATCACCGATGCGTGTCCGCAGGTCTGAAGCATCTTTTTCTTCCCAGACAGCAACAAGTGACGGATGATATTTTCGAATTTGTTTTTCAAACAAGCCGATATTATGTCCACAGGACATTGCCACCACATCAATATCGCCCTGTTCTGAAACAATCTCGAGCGTCTGGCTGCCGATGGATCCGGTAGATCCGAGAATCGATATTTTTTTCATAAATCAATCCTTCTTATCCTGATTTGATTAGACAAATAAGAAAGCGAGATAATATATAATCGGTGCCGTAATGATGATACTGTCAAAACGGTCCATAATTCCACCATGTCCCGGAATCAATTTGCCATAATCCTTAATATCATAAAAACGTTTGATTGCGCTGGCACAGAGGTCTCCGATCATAGATACCAGTCCGCCCGCAGCGGCAATCAGAGCCAGAATTACGATCTTGGTTGCATCCAGATTCATCGCAGATGCAAAAATGGTACAGTAGATTGCTGTGATAATGCCGGCACCGAGTACACCGCCAATGCCGCCTTCGATTGTCTTATTCGGGGAAAGCTTCGGTGTCATCTTGTGTTTGCCGCCTTTGCCAAATGTTTTTCCGCTCACATAAGCAAATGTATCACTGCCCCATGCACAAAGATAAATCAAAAAGACCAGATACAATCCGTTTGGAATCTCCGTACGCAAACGATAAACAAAGGAAAGCATTACAGCCACATAAAACATTCCAAAGAATGATGCCATCACCTGAGTGACATCAAATTTCGGATAGCCAAATACAAATACAGCCATCAGAAGGATAAACAATCCGGCAAAAATCATCACGGCAGCATCTCTGCCCGGGATAAAATGCCATAACAGATTCAAATCATAGCAGATTGCAGCAAGATATCCGAACAGGCCAAGCGCGGTTCGCTCAATCTTGAAAACACGATATAATTCATACATTCCAATCAGCGAAATTGCCAATGTGAATCCAAACAAATAATATCCGCCTAAGATTCCAAATGCAACAATGATTGCGACCAAAACAATGCCGCTGAGCAATCTTGTTTTAAACATAAATATTTCTCCTATTGTTTGTTATTTTTCTTCTTCTTTTAATGCGCCAAAGCGTCTGTCTCTGGCATTATATGCTTCAACAGCCTTTTGCAGTTCTTCTTTTGAGAAAGCAGGCCATGGAACATTTGTAAAATAAAATTCACTATATGCAAGCTGCCACAGCAAATAATTGGACAATCGCTGTTCTCCGCTTGTCCGGATCATCAAATCCGGATCCGGCAGATCAAAGGTATCCAGATGTGCTGCAAAGCAGGCTTCATCAATTGCGTCCAATTGCAACTTTCCATCCATGCATTCCTGCGCAATTTTGCGCGTTGCACGTAGCATCTCATCGCGGCTGCCATAATTGATTGCAATTGTCAGGTTCAATCCGGTATTGACGGCTGAGACCCTTTCCACTTCCTGGATGCGCTCTCTGAATTTCGGCTCCAGTCGCGCAATTTCTCCGATCACACGGATTCTCATATTATTTTTATTTGCGGTTTTGATACAGGTCTTCAAATACCCGTCCAGCAATTTCATCAGCGCAGACACTTCCGCATCCGGTCTCTTCCAGTTCTCTGTCGAGAAAGCATAAAGGGTCAGATATTTAATTCCCATATCATGGGCCGCTTTACAAATGGTCTCCACATTTTTGGCACCAACGGTATGTCCGTAGTTACGCGGCATACCTTTTTCTTTTGCCCATCTTCCATTGCCATCTAAAATGATGGCGACATGTTCCGGTATTTTCATATTTTTCTCCAAACAAAATGAGACTTGCCGGCAAGCAAGTCTCAAATTTCATCGATTTTACTAAACCGTAAGGATTTCTTTTGATTTCTCTTCGATTGCCTTATCGATTTTTGCAATGAACTGGTCTGTCAGTTTCTGCATGCCATCTTCAAGATCTGCAACTGCATCCTCTGACATATCCTCGCTCTTACCGAGCTTCTTGAATGCGTCCATACCGTCACGACGGATGTTTCTGGTTGCGACCTTGGCATCTTCGCCATGCTTTTTCACATCTTTCACCAGCTCTTTACGGCGTTCCTCTGTCAATTCAGGGAAAACCAGGCGAATCACTTTACCATCATTGGTTGGATTGATTCCAATATCGGATGTAAGAATCGCTTTTTCAATTTCCTTCACGAGAGAAGCTTCCCATGGCTGAATCTGAATAATACGTGCTTCCGGAACACTGACATTCGCAACCGTCTGAATCGGTGAAGGTGTTCCGTAATAATCTACTTTTAATTTATCAAGGATATGAGGATTTGCTCTTCCTGCACGGATGGAAGCATATTCCTCATGCAAGTTATTCAGTGTCTTTTCCATTTTTTCCTGATAAGGAATTAATCTTTCGTCCATATCGTCCTCCTAGAATTATGCCAGAACTTTCGTTCCGGAGAATTTGCCATTAACACTTTCAACGATGCTGTTTGTCTCATTTAATCCGAAAACAAACATAGGCATTTTATTTTCCATACACATAATGGAAGCAGTCAGATCAACAACCGCAAGCTTCTTGTCGATTACTTCCTGAATAGAAATTTCATCATATTTCTTTGCGTCAGGATTCACCTTTGGATCGCTGTCATAGACACCGTCAACTGCCTTTGCAAGATAAATGCCCTCTGCCTCAATCTCAATCGCACGCAAAACGGTTGCGGTATCGGTTGAGAAATAAGGATGTCCGGTTCCACCGGCAAAAAATACAACCATATCACGGCTGAAATATTTGTTTGCACGATCCTTTGAAAAAAGTTTTGTCATGGAACCACATTCAAACGGAGTTAAAACGGCTGTCTTCATGCCAACATAACGGAAAATTTCAGAGACATAAATACAATTCATGACCGTGGCAAGCATACCGATCTGATCTGCCTTTGTGCGATCAATCGTCTCACTGGAACGGCCTCTCCAGAAATTACCGCCACCGATTACAATACCAACCTGTGTACCGGCATCAACAAGCTGCTTTACCTGCTTAGCAACTCCGATTACAGTTGCTTCATCAAATCCCTGATGCTTCTCGCCGGCAAGTGCCTCTCCGCTGAGTTTTAACAAAATTCGCTTCATAAAAAAGCTCCTTCTTTCCTATTTTTTAGATATTGAACAAGGTCTGCATATCGATATCCGCATATGCCTGTGAACAGAAACCTTCGATTACAGCACCATTGTTAATCTGTACGGAACGAGACTTGATATTGCCCATTACAACTGCGGATGTATCCACAACAACAGGTCCCTGAACATCAATATCGCCCTTAACCGCACCTGCAATAACAGCAGAGGTCGCAGTAATGTTTCCGATAATAACAGATCCTGCTCCGATTTTAACGGTACCGCTGCAGTTTACTTCACCTGCAATCTTGGAAGCATCTGCAAAGAATTCAGATGATTCACTGTTACCATTGATGGTACCGGTTACAACCAGCTTACCAAGACAGGTAACATTACCATTGATGGTACCCTGAATATCAAAATGTCCGTTTGAGCTTACATCACCGGTCAATACGGTTCCGGATGTAATGGTAGATGTCTCATCTACTACTACCGGTCCGTTGTTTACAGGCTGTGCATTTGCAGCCGGAGCTGAAACATTCTGTGCTGCCGGAGCCGGTGCAGGTGCAGGAGCTTCTTCAACAAGAAGTCCGTCGAGTTTGGACATTTCACTCTTTACATCGATATCCTGCTTTAAGGAATCTACGCTGGCAGTTTCTTCTGGAGCCTGAACTTCTTCTCCGCCCGGAACGAGCTCGTTTACTGCCTGTGAAAAATCGTCTTTGAAATCTTTAAATAATCCCATGGTAATTTATTCCTCCATTTTTTAATCAACGCTATCCGCTTTAATATATTGAACCTTATAGGTAGATTCATCAATTGGTAATACATCCACATCCGCTTCTTTTAATGCATTTACCAATGTGGTAATCGCTTCTGTGGTCTTTTGATTATGATCGCTGTCATGCAGGCGAATCACTGAATTCTTATAATGTGAAACACCCTGTGTCACATTCATTACGACATCATCAACCGTATAATTGGCTCCGGTATCACCGGCATTGACATTCCAGTCATAATATACAATCTGATTTTCATTTAAGACATGCACGAATTCAGCCATATTCAAGTCACTGATCTCGTTGAAACTGCCTCCGAGAAAGCGATAGTATTTGCATGTCACGCCTGTCACTTCGCGCAAATAATCCTGCAGTTTCTGCATATCTTCGAGAAAGCTGTCCGTCGAAGAATAAATCTTGCTGTACGAATTGGAGTAAGAAAGCATACCCAGTGTATGTCCTTCATTTACAATTCTCCGATAGATGGCCTTTGCCTCTTCCGAATCATCTCCGGTCACAAAGAAGGTCGCTTTGACATTTAATTCCTTTAATGCATCCAGAATCACATTCGTATTCTCATTCGGAATGCAGTCAAAGGTTAAATACCCCTTTCTCTGATCACCTTCCTGATACATATTGTCTTCCGTATCAATTCCGGTAACAACATTCGCATATTTATCATTTTGCTCGGTATCCTCCGTCTCGGAAGTATCGAGTGAAGTCACCATTGCATTTATTTTTTTGTATTTTTGATTTAACCCTACCACTTGCACAACCAGGATGATAATTGTGGCAATGGAAATCAACATCCAGCTTGCAATTGTAATAACAATTCCGTTTTTGATACGGTTAATTCGCTTGCGCCGCTGCTGTTGACGGTTAATTGTATCTATGTCTTTTTCCGGCATAGTCACCCTCCGCCATAAAATATCCTTATCTATTTTATCATATTTTAGAATCTTGTAAACAAAATTATGTTCGAAAGATAGGATAAATAATCAAAAACACAAAAACGCCACTTCGGCATTTTCCGAAGTGGCGTAACTGAATCAATCCAATAATGATTACATATTCATCTGTGCAGCAACTTCTGCAGCGAAATCTTCGTTCTTCTTCTCCATTCCTTCACCAACTTCGAAACGAACGAACTTAGCAACAACAAGATCCTTGTTTACAGACTCAAGATATTTTGCAACAGACTGCTTTCCGTCTTCTGCCTTTACATATACCTGATCTAATAATACAACATCCTTAAGCTGCTTGTTGATACGGCCTTTTACCATACCTTCTTTTACCTTATCAGGCTTAGCTGCTTCCTTAGGATCAGCCTCAATCTGTGCACGGATGATTTCGGTCTCATGCTCGATGTAAGACTGCTCAACATCCTTATCAGAAATATACATTGGATTCAATGCCGCAATCTGCATTGCAATATTCTGGATTGCTTCCTTTGCTGCATCATCATTTGCACCGTTTGCAGCAACGATAACACCGATTCTTCCGCCACCGTGGATGTATGAAACAACCAGATCACCGGAAACCTTCTCAAAACGACGGATAGAAAGCTTCTCTCCGATGGTTGCGGTCTTCTCAACCAAAGCATCCTTAACAGATCCTTCACCATCAACAAACTTCTCATCCAATAAAGATTCGATATCTTCGCCGTTCTTGCCACCTGCCAAAGAAGAAGCAAGTGCCTGCTTTGCAACAGACTCAACGAAAGTCTGGAAAGTTTCATTCTTTGCAACGAAGTCAGTCTCAGAGTTAACTTCTACAACTACAGCAGCCTTTCCGTCAGCAGCGATTGCAGCACGTGCGATACCTTCTGCAGCGATACGGCTAGCCTTCTTCTCAGCCTTAGCCTGACCATTCTTTCTCAAGTACTCAACAGCCTCGTCCATGTTTCCATCGGTCTCGCCGAGTGCCTTCTTACAATCCATCATTCCTGCGCCTGTTAATTCACGCAGTTCTTTTACCATAGAAGCGGTAATGTTTGCCATTTTGATTTCCTCCGAATGTATATAATCTATTATTCTTCTACTGCTTCATCAGCTGCTGCAGACTCAACTTCTTCTGCGGTAGCTTCTGTTCCCTGGTTTGCCTCGATTACAGCATCAGCCATCTTGGAAACGATCAGCTTAACTGCACGGATTGCATCATCATTACCAGGAATTACATAATCCAATTCATCCGGATCACAGTTTGTATCACAGATACCAACCAAAGTGATTCCAAGTGCCTGAGCTTCCTGAATGCAGATTCTTTCCTTCTTAGGATCTACAACGAAGATTGCATCAGGGATTCTCTTCATTTCCTTGATACCACCGATATTCTTCTCAAGCTTATCCCACTCCTTCTTGAGTGCGATTACTTCCTTCTTAGGAAGAACATCAAATGTTCCGTCTTCTGACATGGTCTCAATTTCCTTAAGACGCTCGATACGGGTCTGGATGGTGCGGAAGTTGGTAAGCATACCACCTAACCATCTCTCATTTACATAGAACATTCCGCAACGCTCAGCTTCGGTCTTGATTGCATCCTGAGCCTGCTTCTTGGTACCAACGAATAATACGGTACCACCCTGTGCAGCGATATCAGAGATTGCATCGTAAGCTTCATCAACTTTTCCTACAGACTTCTGTAAGTCGATGATGTGGATTCCGTTACGCTCGGTATAGATGTACGGAGCCATTTTAGGATTCCATCTTCTGGTCTGATGTCCGAAGTGAACACCTGCTTCAAGTAACTGTTTCATTGAAATTACGCTCATTTTGTTTACCTCCATTTGGTTAAAAAAGTTTCTTCCATGTATTCTCAATTTCAACCATCGGCTAGCGTTACCGACACCCGCTGAACATGAATACATGTGCTTAATAGATTAAAAGCCTTTGGCATTATAACATACCAAAGGCCTTGTTGCAAGCGGTTTTCTTTTAAATTTACTGTTTTGTAGACAAAATTTTGATAATTGTATCCAGATCCGCATCACTTGGAATTTCAAAAGTTCCGTTTTGCAGATAGGCATCCGGATAATGCGCATTATAATAATCATATAAGTCATTTCCGTCTTTGATGACACCGGCATCTGCCAGCATCTTTCCCGCCATTCTCCATGAGACATCATTGGTAATGGTCAGGGTTACCGTTTTCACCTCAGGTTCCCTCTGTTGTGTCTCCTCTGCTTTTTGCGTTTCCGTACTTTGTGTTTCCGTGTTCTGTGTTTCCGTATTTTGCGATTCCGTATTTTGCGTTTCCGTATTTTGCGTTTCTGTATTTTGCGTATTATTTTCTGTCTGCGTCGCATCTTCCGCAAAAACCATACCCAGCTTTTTTGCAGCCGATATAATCTCCGATTCGGATAGCTGTGAAGCATCATTATGAATATGAAAAGAGACTGCCAAAACAATGGTCGCAAATACAATTCCGATGCCCAGTCCTCTCAAATAGAATTTAAGCTTCACGATTTTCAACCTCCTGATACAATCCCAATACCAGTTTTACTTCACCGAGACCTCTTCCAAGTGTTTTGGCGATTTCGACATCTGTCTTACCCTGTCTGTGCAATTCCAGAATCCGGTCATTGGAGCGATTATCGTCCTCTGCTTCCTCCGTCGGGCTTTCAGACTGCATCATCGTTTCCGATTCAATGTTGTTGACTTTATTTTCCATTTCATTGGCAGCTTCCGACAAATGTGTCAGAATTTCATTTTCGGTTTCCTTCATCTGCGCTGAAAAATGAGACAAGTCACCAGCCAGACTGGTCAGCTCCCCATGTTTGTCATTGAGCATGCTGTACAAAAACATAATCTCATTATGCGTCTTGTTCATCGAGTCAAGCACTGTATCTGAGAATTCACTGATTGCCATAATCTTCTCGTTCGTCTCTTTTTCCATTTCGCGCTTGGTTTTGTCTGACGCCTCCTCAATGGCATCATCGATGGATGCGGTAATCTCCTCATTTGCATCCTTCATTTTGCGGTCAATGATGGTTTTTAATTCTATCTCACTTAATTTTGCAATTTGCTCGATATCTTTTTGTGAAAGCACTTCCTTCAAAAAGAAACTACCTATTATAAATATCAGGCCGATTACAATTAATATGATTTCCGTCGTTCCCATTTTGCCCCTCTGTCTAAATCTTAATATCAAACGAAGTTGTAGGTTGCTTACGAATGACACATCCGTCTGTCTGTTCTTTTTTCTTCTTCTCTTTCTTTTTGCGATTGTCAAAATAAAGGCCGTGCCCTTCGTCACGCGCATCCGCATGATTCTCGGCGCCGCTGCTCTCATCTTTATTGACGACCGCATGCTGCATTGCATCCGCCTGATCATCCACGAGTTTTTGGATGTTCTGCTGATCCACAAGCGGCTTACTGTCCTCATGATGCTTTAATTGTGAAACATCATCCGTTCTTTGTAACATTCCATTAAATTCTATCGGACGAATTGTCATATTCCCACCTGCTTTTCTAATAAATATCCGCTTTTACTTCACCTTCGGCCTTATGAAATTTCGTATGGCTTCGATTGTCTTTCAAATTCATACTGATATCCGATATTGCGATTGTAACGCCGGGATAAGCAATCTGCGACACAATCACATAAGAGCCATCCGTTTCGAGCATTTCCTGATGTATTGCCGCGATTTCTTCCTTTAGCGGCAAAAGTGCTGCATTTTCTTCTTTATATTGTTCAGCAAGCTTCTGTGCATAGATCAGTTTGTCTTTCGGAACATGCTCCCCTTTTTTGACCAAATTGCCATAATTTGCAATGATCACCTGCATGTCTTCAAGCTCCTGCGTTTTTTCTTTGATATATTTATTCAAATCCAGATAGCGTTGCTTCTTTTCCGGCTCAATTCCGACTTCAAGCATCGTCGGGGTTCCCATATTAGAGCCGAGATTTTCTGCTTCGATTACATTCTTGGCGCGAACCGTGCCACCGCTGATCAGGCCCTTTTTGCCCTTTGCGCGAACCGCATCCGCAGCAGATACATCGCTGCCCATAATAATCTCAGCTTCCACATATCCGCCGGCTTTTACCGTTGAATTTTCAATATATTTAGACATGACATTGGTCTCCGAAATCAATGTTCCCGAACCACCGCCATGGATTCCGCTTTTTACTACGATCTGACCGCCGGCCTTGACCGTTGCATTCTCAACCACACCGTTGATGACTACATCACCGGTCGCCTCAACCGTAAATCCGGTCTTTACATTGCCATTAATCTGAACATTTCCGTCATAATTGATATTTCCCGTGGAATTGTCAACATCTGCCGGAACTGTATATACATTGGAAACAAATACCTTTCCGTTTTGCAAAACGGCATGGCCTGTCACATCCGTATAAATCTCTGTCTTATCTTCATTAATGGTGATATTCTTGCCAAAGCCAAGCTTGGCAGTTTTTACATTGCGCGGTTTGATGATTTCACCAAACACATTTTTGCCGGGATCACCCGGGTCTTCTTTAATCAATCGGGCCAAAAGGTCCCCCTCTTTGACATGACTGATGGTATTTAAGTCTTTATAGTCTACAGACCCGTCTTCATTGCGCTTTGGCTGCAAATTTTTGACTGTATTAAAAAAATATTCAATCTTTGCATTTTCGCCCTGTCTGACAGGTTGTCCCTTTGCGATAATAATATCTTTACAATATACCGGTTTGTTCAGAAAATCAAAAATTGCCTGCTGGTTCAATCCGAATTTTACCCTTTTGCGGATTAAACTGCCGACAATCTCCCTCGCATCCATTCGTTGACCACCCGGAGATGCCGGATAAAAACGTGCATAAGCAATCATCTTATCCATTGAAACATCCACTTCCATCATCTCTCGGACTTCGTATCCATCCCACGCACCGATTGCGACTTCCGTTTCTTCCTCATTTGAAAGTGCTTCATTTAATAATTTGATATCATATCCCTGAAACTTTTTCAAATCCAGATAAGCGGTCAATTCATTGATTTTTAAATTTTCTCCACCGTCCTGTGCCGGATAAATATGTACATAAGCCTGGTCATCATGAAACACAAGCTGAAAATATTGATTTCGCATTTTACCCCCAACTACTGGCTATCCAGGATATCCATGTATGGCCCCATCTTCTTGCGCATTTTCACAAGAGCTTTGGTATGAAGCTGTGAAACACGCGATTCTGACACATCAAGAACCTTGCTGATTTCTTTTAATGTCAAATCCTCATAGTAGTACAATTCAATCACGCGTCGCTCCTTCTCCGTGAGCAACTGCAATGATTCTATCAACATTTCTTTTAATTCGGTCTCCGCAATCACATCCTCCGGTTGAGCAAAATGTGAATTATGCGTCGCATCCATGACCGGTTCCGGACCGGTTTCTTCAAATTCATTGAGCGAAACCAGATTGGTTACTTTCAGCTGGGATTGCCAATTCAGCAATTCCTCTTCGCTCAATCCCAATTCGTTTGCAAGTTCTTCATCGGTGGCAGTATGTCCGGTTCGCATCTCGATGGCCTTAATCGCTTCGTCGATGCGGCGCTGACGCTGACGCACGGTTCGCGGAATCCAATCCATTTTACGAATCTGGTCAAGAATTGCACCACGAATACGAAGACTTGCATAAGTTTCAAATTTGACCTGTTTGGTAGCATCGAACTTGTCGATTGCATCAATTAGTCCAAAAATTCCGTAACTTACCAAATCTTCATATTCAACATTATGACCCAGATACATACTGAGGCGACCGGCAACAATACGCACAAGCTGTGAATATTCAATAATCAGCTGTTCGCGCAATTCCTGTGTCGGTTTTTTTACATATTCATTCCATAAACTTTCTGTGTCAACTGCCTTCATCCGATACCCCAATTATGATTCTTGTGAATTATCCTTCTCAGAGAAATCAATATCTTCTTTTTCTTCTGATTCTTCATTCTCGCTTTCTTCCGGTTCTTCTGTTTCTTCTGTTTCACCAAAATCTCCGAAGTTTTTATCCAGAATGATTTTGATGATCGAACCAATAGCATAAAATACGATCAATACAATCAGCAATTCTTTTGCAAATGTAAAGCCGCTCAAATGCTGTGATAGTCCGACAACACAATAAACAGCACCCGCTGAGAGTGTTACGAGAGCAGGAACTTGATCCGTTTTCATACAACTCCCTCAATCTGTTCTAAATTGTTTTTACCGGTTTGCCGACAGACTTAATCAAATAATCTCCTGTTGAACAATCCAGTTCCACAGTACGACCATAATTAAGCCCTGTGTCCTCTGCCACCAGACGAATGCCAAGCTTTGTCAGCATCGTCTTTGCCATCTGTGCATTGCGGGCGCCAACCTGTCCAACCGTTGAATTGTTGGACACCTGGAACATACTTGCTCCGCCTGCAATTTTGGCAACCAGACGGGACTTTGAAGCGCCTGCGGCAGTCACCTGCTTGAGCAGTTCCTCAATCCCTGTATCACCAAATTTCGCTATATTTGAATTATTTCTTAACTGTGTACTGTCCGGGAGCATATAATGCACCAGTCCGCCAACTTTCGCTACCGGATCGTAGAATGTCAATCCGATGCACGAGCCAAGACCAAGTGTTGTCAGCACATCCGGGGCTTTCGCAACTTTCAAATCAGCCATTCCGACTTTAATTAAGCTACCCATGCATTTCTCCTATGAATGATGGAAATCCTTAAACAGGCATTCCCAGTGCTTGTAAAATCTTTGGGTAAGATTCCTGATCAGGCATCAAAATGAAATATCCCTGAATCATCACATCATCACCAAACTCTGTCTCAATCAACAATGCATTTTCCCCATATTGCCCAAAAATTACAGCCGGAACACTCAAAATGGCTGCGGCCATATCAACCGAAATGTAAGGTACAGACGGTTGAATTCTAAGATTTGTCATATTTGAAAGAGCGGATAAATAACTTCCCGCAATAATATTTCCAATTTCCTGCATAGCGGAAAGTTCCATTTCGGTAAACGGTTCACCCTCTTCATGAGGCATCCCCATCAACTTGGATACAAGATAAGCTGCGGAATCAAGTTTCAAAATAAACATCATGCTTCCGGTGATTGCATCTGTTACTTCCAAAAATACGCCGACAATGGTTTCCTCTTCCGGACAAATCGCATCCGAAAGTTTTGCGGCATCTTTAAATAATACAGATGGAACCTTCATATCGAGGCGCATTCCAAGCATTCCGGCAATGGCTGTTGTTGCATTTCCGGCACCGATATTTCCGATTTCTTTCAGGACATCCATGTACATCTCATTAACTTGATCTAATGAAAAATCTGCCATATTCTCTCCTAAAATCTCTTAAATAAAAAATCGAAATATAGTGAGGCTGAACGCCTCACTATATCAGTTACTTATTTTTCTTCCTTTTCTTCCACAATAGCACTTACTTCGAACAGGGAAATCAAAGTATCTCCGTTCTTTCCAATGCCATTGATGAAAGAATCTTTGCCCTTCTTAGGGCCTGTTGCAGGCGGCTCAATCTGGTCATCAGATAAGGTAACCACCTCACATACTTCGTCTACAATAATTCCAAGAAGGCCTTTTTCCTCTAATTTCAGGATGATGATGCGGGACTTGTCTGTAAATACATCTTCTTCCAATCCCATCTTTTTGCGGATACTCATAACCGCAACTACTTCACCACGAAGATTGATTACACCCTTAAAATAAGACTGTGCCTTTGGTACACGAGTGATTTTCTGCATACGAACAATATTATCGATGTATCCGATATCGATACCATATTTCTCGCTGCCGATCTGCACTACGATGTATTGTTTTGTATTCATCTCTGCAATTTCAAGACTTGTATCTGCCATATCGCACCCCCGTTAAATCAAAGTGTTCGTATCAATGATCATTGCGATTTCGCCATCACCGAGGATGGTTGCACCACTGATCAATTTGTTACCGTTGATATATTTGCCCAGCGACTTGATAACGATTTCCTGCTGTCCGATCAGATTATCTACAACAAGACCGGCCTGGCTGTCACCGCGTTTTACAATAACGACGGTAAGATTCTCCGGATCATCCTGTGGCTCGATGTCGAGCACCTTGTCAAGACGAACAAGAGGAATGACGCTACCACGAAGGTGGATTACTTCCTGAGCCTGAACATATTTGATATCTGTTACAGGAATGTTCTCAATATTGGAAATAGAACCAAGTGCAATTGCATATTTCTCATCACGGATTTCAACCATGAGAGCCTGAATAATTGCAAGTGTAAGTGGAAGACGAACCGTAAATGTGGTTCCTTCTCCAAGCTTGGTGCGGGTCTCTACATCACCGCCGAGGGCTTCGATTCCGCTCTTAACAACATCGAGTCCTACACCTCTTCCGGAAATGTCAGTAATCTTCTTTGCCATAGAGAAACTTGGCATGAACAATAAGTTGACGATTTCCTTCTGAGACATGGATTCTGCCTGTTCTGCAGTAATAATGCCACGCTCAATTGCCTTATTCTTAACAGCTTCGGTATCAATACCGTTACCATCATCACCAACCTGGATAATGACATTGTTGCCTTCCTGATATGCATTCAGGAAAATATGTCCGATTTCCGGCTTGCCTCTCTCCTTACGAACTTCAGCAGTCTCCAGGCCGTGGTCTGCGGAGTTACGAAGCAAATGCTGTAAAGGATCACCAATCTGGTCAACTACGGTACGATCCAATTCGGTATCTTCACCGGTCATGGTCAATTCCATCTTCTTACCGAGAGTTCTTGACAAATCACGAATCATACGCGGGAATTTGTTTACAACACTCTCGATAGGAACCATTCGAACCTTCATTACCGATTCATGAAGATTGGTGGTAATTCTTTCAAGATATTCAATCTGCTCATGGAATCCCTGGTTAGAAGATGAACCACCATCCTGACTGCTGATAGAAACCAGAGAGTTCTTTGCGATGATCAGCTCGGAAACCTGATTCATCAATGCATCGAGCTTTTCGATATCTACACGAACCGTACGGTTTGTAACAGGTTTTGCATCCTTCTTTGCAGGTGCTTTCTTGTCATCCTTCTTTACAGGTGCAGGAGCTGCAGGTGTTGCAGATGCTGCAGGTGCTGCAGGCGCTGCTTCAACAGGCTTTTCTTCCTTAGCAGGAAGCTCGGTAATTTCTTCTGCAACAACCTCTGAAATCTCAGATACATCTTTTGCGGCTGCAACAATTGCATCAAGCTCTTCATTGGTGGATACATAGAAGCTGAAATCAAACTCAAACTTCTCATCTTCGATATCCTGTGAGCTCGGACGATATACAATAATCTGACCGAAGTCTTCCACTGCACGGAATACAAGGAATGCTCTTGCTGCCTTAAGCAGACATTCCGGATGAATATATACGGTAAATCCATATACTTTGTTTCCGGATTTGCGGGCATCCTCAATGGCAGCGGTTTCACTGTCATCCAATTCCAGATGAAGGAATTTCTTTTCCGGTCCTTCTGATTTTTCTTCTGCAGGTGCAGCTGCCGGAGCTTCCGCTGCAGGAGCTGCAGCTGCCGGAGCTTCTCCATTTGCTTTTGCAATGAAATCATTCAATTCTTTGATAATAATCTCGTTGTCTTCGGTTCCTTCATCAGAACTACTCTTGACATTTTCGAGATATTGATCCAACGCATCAAGACATTTGAACAGCAAATCAATCATTGCGCTGTCTACTGCAATCTTGTCACTACGCACTTCCTGGAATACATTTTCCATGTCGTGTGTCAGATGCTGCATGCGTTTGAATCCCATGGTTCCGGCCATACCCTTTAAGGAGTGGGCTGCACGGAATACTTCGTTGATTGTATCCTTATTATCCGGCTCATTTTCGAGTGACATGATACAATCTGATAATGTTTGTAAATGTTCTGCGCTTTCGTCGATAAAAATCTCAAGATACTGGCTTACATCCATACTAATTTACCCCCACGCTTTTAATAATCGTTTTGGCTACTTCTTTGAGAGGCACAACATCATCTACTACTCCGCTGTCCGCAATCGCTTTTGGCATTCCATATACAACACAGGTCTCTTCATTTTGTGCTATTACATGAATCGGTTTGTGCTGAACCAACGACAGGATTCCGTTTGTTCCGTCCGCGCCCATACCGGTAAGCACTACGCAGACAATTTCATCATATCCCGTCTTTGAGAGAGAATCGTACATAATATTCGCACATGGTTTGAGTCCTCCGATTGCCGGCATATCATTAAACTGGATTTTGTGTGATCCGTCCGGTGCTTTTACCACCTCGATATGCTTGCCGCCGGGAGCGACATATACCCAGCCTTTTTGTAATTTCTCACCATCTTCTGCTTCCTTGACATGCACTTTGCTGATTTCATTCAGTCGGTCTGCCATGGATTTGGTAAATCCTTTTGGCATATGCTGAACCAGCACAACCGGTGCATCCATATTGGCATCAAGATTCGGAATTACATCCTGCAATGCTTTCGGTCCGCCGGTCGAACATGCCAACGCAACTAATTTGTTCTTTCCGGTTGCACGAAGTCTGGTCACATTCGCCGGCTTCTGTTTCTGTGTTGACATCACAGAATAGCTGGATTTCACGGTTCCCTGACTTTGTGTAGCTGTCCGTTCTACGCTGTTTGGCCTGGTCGCAGCCGGGCGCTGAGTCGTCGTCGGACGGGCTGAAGGACTGATTTTTAACACTGCAGATAGCACAGACAAAAGCTGGTTTCCAAACGCTTCTCCCTTTGCCTCAATGACATTGGTCGGCTTGGTTACAAAGTCGATCGCACCACGTTCCAAAGCCATCATGGTGATTTCAGCATCTTTGGTTGTCAAAGTGCTGACCATAATTACATTGGCACGGATTCGTTCTTCCTGCAACTTTTCGAGCAGCTGCAGTCCGTCCATGCGGGGCATGTTCACATCAAGTACCACACCATCATAACTGGTGGTCTTTAATCTTTCATATGCCTCAAGGCCGTCCCTACAGGTGTCTTTTGCCTCAAAATTACTATCTGCATTGATAATATCACATATTACCCTTCTCATGAGTGCAGAATCATCAACAACCAAAATTTTTTTCATACTTTTTTCCTATCTTCCGTTACGGATGCGTCGTTCTTCTTCAAAAACATAACGAACGATGGACTCACGATCCTTCATTTCCTTAAACATAAAATTACCGCGGTTTTGAAATTTGGTCTTATCTGTTGCCGATTGAATGGATTCAATAATTCTGGTGACCAGGAAGAAGACCTGATCGACTTTGTCATTTGACAATTGAATCTTGACCAGAATATAGGAATCTGCCGGAATCGGATAATCACTGACAAAGCGAATACCACCACCACTGATGTCAATTGCAACTCCCGGCCGCTCTTCCGCAATATAATAATCTTTCATAATTTCATGATAGAGCATTTGCGTCTTCGGATAGTTTGCAACTTCCTCTGTGATTTTGTAATAACTCATTTCGATATAACAGTCAATACGGAAAAATTCACGTCGTTGGAATTTTTTAAGCGGTGTCTTCCGTTCGACGCTGATCATATATAGATTTCCCCGCTTGTAGCGATCGAGCACGATTGCGGTGCAGGAATACAAGCCATGTGAAGTATAGAAAACCAGTTCTATATGAAGTCCCACATGGAACAATACCATCTTACCGTTATAGGTCGGCATGCCGATTTCCATTTCCGTATCGGAATCGGAAATAAAATCCAACAGCGAACTCTTGTAAAGTCTGGCTGCAATTCCATCATTTGCCGAATCCGGCTGAGCTGCAAGACGGATATCTATCTTGTCTCCTAAAGTTAAAATTTCCTGAACATCCATTTCGTTGTTTTCCTAATCCTTTAACGCTTTGTAAAAAAATTTGTCAGCAACTGGGAAATGCCCCACTTTACACGCGGTGCTTCCCCGTTTTCGCCATTGATCAGGCGGTCGGCAATCTCTTCATATGCCTTTGCCGATTTTGCCTTTGGGTCATACAGAGAAACCGTCTTTTGTGCGCGAACGGCTTTCTCCAGTACCGTATCCTGAGGAATCATTCCCAAATATTCAAGGCTTCCGTTCAAAAACTGGGAAACCACGGAATTCAATTTCTCATAAAGTGCAATTCCCTCTTCTGCCGAAATACATTTGTTGGCAATGACTTTCAACGAAGACCCCTGCGCCGAAAAATTCGGATTGCGATATAATGCCTTTAATAAGGAATACGCATCTGTCAGAGAACTCGGATCCGGTGTGGTCACCAAAAGCACTTCCGGAGATGCGATGACAAATTCGAGAACCTGATCGGAAATTCCGGCTCCCGTGTCAATGATGATGACATCCGCCAGATCGTTCAGTTCCGAAAGGCATTTGATCAGATACATGATTTGCTCACGATACAAATTATTCAACCCGATGATTCCGGAGCCGCCGGAAATGAATCCGATTTCCATCGGTCCCGGTGTGATAATATCCTTGATATTCATTCCATGATAAATCAAATCGGAAAGATTATGCTTCGGAATTGCTCCGAACATTACCTCTACATTGGCCAGACCAAAGTCCGCGTCAAAAATGACCACCCGCTTTCCAAGCTTGCGAAATTGTATTGCAAGATTGACTGCCGTATTGCTCTTGCCAACGCCACCTTTTCCACTTGTAATTGTTATCACGCGCGCAGTATTTATTTGATTTTGATTTTGAAGCTTAATAACATTTCTAAGCTGCGATGCCTGATCCATTCCCTAATTGCCTCCAAGTAACTGCTTCACAATCTTTTGGGTATCGAGCAGTTCAATATCATTCGGAACATTTTGTCCGGTCGTAATATAGGACAATTCCGTCTTTGTATATAAACGGATATTTAACAGATTTCCATAGGTATCGGTCTCGTCAAGTTTGGTAAAGATCAGTTTGTAATTTGCGATATCTTTATAAATATCTGCGATATTACACAAATCCTTATATTTCGTCGTCGCACTCAATACCAGGAATACTTCTTTTTCGATTTCTGCCGGGATCTCAGCGATCAATTTTTTGACAGAATTGCGCTGTTCCTCATTCTTATGAGAAAAACCTGCTGTATCTACAAAAATCACATCTTTGTCTGCGAATTCCGCAATTGCCTCATTTAATTCCTCCGAAGAATAAACCACCTTCAGCGGCACTTCGAGAATTTCCGCATAGACATTGAGCTGTTCGGTTGCCGCAATTCGATAGGTATCTGCGGTGACCAATGCAATGTCCTTATGCGCATCCAGCTTGAATTTGGATGAAATCTTTGCAATGGTAGTTGTCTTGCCGACACCGGTCGGTCCGATAAAGAAAACCACCTTCGGCTTATGCTCATTTAAGCTGATTGCCTGCGGTCTGCCGAAACGAAGAACCAATTTCTGGTAAAAATTGGAAAGGATCATATCCAGATTATTGCCCGGACGAATGGTCTTCTCAATCTCTTCCACTACCTGGTTTGCATATTTTTCGTTGACTTCATTATCCAAAAGTGTTGAATAAATCAAACGAATATAGTTTAATTCTTCCTGAGAAAGCGGATTGACCGGAATATTCTTTTCATCCAAAAGATTGGTCAGATTATCCAGGCGCTTCTCGATGGATTGCAATACCTCATCTTCATTTTGTTCGATGATATTTGCCTTTTTCAAATTTGCTGCCGGTTCCTGAGGAATCTCCTGCTTTCTGGTCACCGGGCGAATCGGAGTCTTTGGAATGACAAATTCCTTTTCCGGTGGTGGAATCACAATGTCCTCATCTGCAGTCAGATTAATACTGTCTGAAATCTTCTTTGGTTTTGAGATGGAACCGTATCCGTAATCTTCTTTTTCTTCCAAGGCAGCCGTCACTTCATAGGTCGAACTCTTGAATCCTTTGAACATGCCCTTCGGTTTGATTTCGCGCACATTCATCACAACACAATTTTCGCCCAGTTTCTCCTTTGCCTTTTTCTTTGCTTCTTCTTCTGTTTTTCCCTGAAATTTGTTGATAATCATTTAGGCTGTCACCATTCCCACAGATTGTAATTCTACATTTGATTCTACTTCATTATAAGAAACAACAATCAGATCTGAGAAATAATCCTCCGTCATTTTCTTAAAATACATACGCACAATCGGCGATGTAATAATAATTGCATTCTTGCCCATGCTCTCGAGCTTTCCGACTTCCTCTTCCACAGAATTCATAATCTCCCGCGTCTTTTCCGGATCGAGTGTCAGATATGCTCCCTGCTCGGTCTGCTTTACGGAAGACATAATCTCCTGCTCCACTTTCGGATCGAGTGTTACTACACTGGTTGTCTCATTTGCAGCAAAATATTTGCTTGAGATTGCTCTCTTGAGCGCCTGTCTCGTATATTCTGTCAGGACATCTGTATCATGTGTTGTCTGCGCATGGTCTGCCAATGTTTCAAAAATTGTAAGCAAATCCCGGATAGAAATGCCTTCTCTGAGCAGGTTTTGCAATACCTTTTGAATTTCGCCGAGATTCAAAAGCTTCGGTGTCAATTCGTCGACCAATACCGGATTGGTCTCTTTGATATTGTTGATCAGTCCCTGAACATCCTGTCTCGTCAAAAGTTCTGCGATATGGCTTCGAATCACTTCTGTCAGATGTGTTGCGATAATGGAAGGCGGGTCAACAACCGTATATCCCAAACTTTCCGCACGTTCTCTCTGACTTTCCGTAATCCAGATTGCCGGCAGATGGAACGACGGCTCAAATGTCGGAATACCGGTAATTTCTTCTTCCACATATCCCGGATTCATTGCCATATAATGGTCAAAAAGGATTTCTCCTTCGGTAACCTGAATTCCTTTGATTTTGATGATATACTGATTCGGATTCAGCTGAATGTTGTCTCGAAGACGAATGATTGGAACGACCGTTCCAAGCTCAAGCGCAATCTGCCTTCGAATCATAACGACACGATCCAGCAAATCGCCTCCCTGATTGACATCCGCCAACGGAATAATACCATAACCGAATTCCAGTTCAATCGGATCCACAGACAAAAGCGATACGACATTTTCGGGCTTTCGGATTTCCTCGGCCTCGGTCTCTGCCTGTTGAACCTCTTCTACAATCTGCTCTTCCTTCTTTTCGTTTTGTGTCATATATCCGTAGGCAATCAATCCGATTCCGAGTGGAATGAATACCAGCTTCGGAAGCGGTGTCACAACAGAAATTGCGACCATAACACCACCCACGATATACATGACCTGTGAAGTACCAAACAGCTGCTTGACCAATGTACCGGAAAAATCTTCTTCGGCCGAATTCTTTGTGACCAGAATACCGGTTGATAAAGAAATCAAAAGGGAAGGCAGCTGGGAAACAAGTCCGTCACCGATTGTCAGAATTCCGAATTTTTGAATTGCTTCCGCAAATCCAAGCCCCTGATTCATGACACCCATTGCAGTACCACCCACAAGGTTGATCAAAGTGATAATCAATCCGGCAGTCGCATCTCCTTTTACATACTTGGTAGCACCATCCATGGCTCCGTAAAATGCGGATTCCTGCTGAATCTTATCTCGGCGTTGCTTTGCCTCTGCATCTGTAATTGCACCGGTATTCAAATCGGCATCGATTGCCATCTGTTTTCCCGGCATCGCATCCAATGTAAATCGGGCGGTTACTTCAGATACACGTTCCGAACCTTTATTGATGACGATGAACTGGATCAATACCAGAACAATAAATACAATACCTCCGATGATGATATCGCTGCCGCCGACGAAAGATCCGAATGTCATAACGACATTACCCGGATCACCCGACATCAGAATCAGTCTCGTTGAAGAAACATTCAATGAGATTCGGAAAATGGTTGTAAACAGTAACAGTGTCGGGAAGAATGACATATCCAAAACCTCACGCGCAAACAGCACGCGAAACAGGATAATCAAGGCCATCGACAAATTGATTGCCAGCATTACATCCAAAAGGATATTCGGGATTGGGATGATAAA
>NZ_PDYG01000011.1 GCF_002735305.1 Agathobacter ruminis | reverse complement strand
ATCAGGATGCGAGCTTTTGCATATATGAAAACCAAAATATTCTTGCAAAGTGAAGGGGTTGCCGGGGGCATGGGGCGAGGATGCCAGGCAATGCAAACTGTGAATGGCAGGACCGGTAGATTATGGGGCTTTAAAATTGATGCTAAATTGCGTAAAATAAAAAAGAATGAAGAGGTGGACATGAAGACTGTGAAACGAAAATTTGTTGAAATCAGAAAGAGTGGGGATTTCGATGGAATTGCAAAGAAGTATGGAATAGATCCGCTGGTGGCGCGGATTATGAGAAACAGGGGCGTGGAAAATGAGGCGCAGATTCGGGAGTATCTGGAGGGAAGTCCGGAGGAATTACCCAGTCCGTATTTGTTGAAGGATGCGAAGTCCGCAGCGCAGATTTTGTTGAACCAAATTGAGGCGGGCAAACATATCCGTGTAATCGGCGATTATGATATCGATGGGGTGATGAGCTCGTATATTCTGACAAAAGGATTGCGCAGATTGGGTGCAAATGTCAGTGTGCAGATTCCGCATCGCATTGTAGACGGATATGGGCTGAACCGGAATCTGATAGAGGAAGCCAAAGCGGATGCGGTGGATTGCATCATTACATGCGATAATGGAATATCGGCAATCGATGAGATTGCATTGGCAAAGGAATACGGAATGACCGTAATCGTGACGGATCATCATCAGGTGACCGTTGGAATCCCGGATGCGGATGCGGTGGTAAATCCACATTTGCCCGGAGACGAATATCCGTTTAAGGAGATTTGCGGCGCGTCGGTTGCATGGAAAGTGTTGCGCATTGCATATGAGCTGGCAAATGTCAATCCGGCAGAAACTGATGAATTTATCGAGAATGTCGGCATGGCAACGGTTGGAGATATTATGCCACTGGTTGGAGAAAATCGTGTGATTGTCAAAGAGGCTTTATGTGTCATTCAAAGGACCAAAAATCTTGGCATGGCAGCCTTGATTCGCCAATGCGAATTGCAGGATGCGCAGATTAAGGCCTATCATTTTGGCTTTGTACTGGGACCGTGCATTAATGCGACCGGGCGATTGGATACGGCAAGCCGCGCATTGGAATTGTTTCTGACAGAGGATCCGATGCGTGCATTGAAGCTGGCAGGGGAGCTTGTGACCCTGAATGATGAGCGAAAGGACCTGACCACAGAAGGCGTCGAAGAAGCGATTCGCGTCTGCGAAGAAAACGGATATGAGAATGATCCGATATTGGTATTGTATCTTCAGAATGTGCATGAGAGTATCGCGGGAATTGTGGCAGGACGCATTCGTGAACGCTATTACAAGCCGACGTTTATTTTGACGGACGGAGAAGATTGCATCAAGGGATCTGCGCGTTCCATAGAAGGATATTCGCTGGCACAGGAGATGGCAAAGCATGCGGATTTGTTTCTCAAATTCGGCGGTCATCCGAAGGCGGCCGGCCTTTCGATGCGCAAGGAAGAGATTGACCGGTTTCGCACTGTCATCAACGAAACATCTCCGATTACAACAGAACAGGAGATTGAGACGGTCAGCCTGGATGCCTGTCCACCACTGTCATATCTGACAGTGGAACGGGTGGAACAGTTGCAGGTACTTGAACCGTTTGGAAATGAAAACGCAGGACCGGTTTTTGGTGCAAGTCAATGCAGGATTCGCCGGATGCGCCGCATGGGCAAAACCAATCAGATTTTGCGCATTACGTTTGAAACTGAGATCGGCACTTCAATCGATGGAATCTGTTTCCATGAAGCGGATTTGCTGCTTGATTTTCTGCGTGAAAAATATGGTGATGCGGAAGTGGAAAACGCATTTTGGGGCAGTGCGAATCAAATGTTTTTGTCCATTGTTTACACTCCAAAAGTAAATGATTACCGGGGCAGGCAGGTGCAGCTGGAAATCAAGTACTATATGTGAAAAACAATCAATAAAATGAAGCCTACACCTTACAAAATAAAGGCAGGTATGATAAAGTATAATTGTTGTAAAATATAAAGATGCAGGTGCTGTTATGTTTGGTAGCAAAAATAAAGAAAACTTGGAAAAAATCGAAAGTCTGTCAAAAGAACTCGAAAGAAAGGACGATCTATTCACTGCAGTGGCGGAGAGCTCCACTTTGATGGAATCCAATGTGCAGGAATATGAGAATTCCACAATTCAGATGAAGAATGATCTTGATCAGATTGCGGAGAATCTGGATGCATCCGGAGCCATCCTTTCCGAAAATGCAAAATTGATCAATGCGCTTCATGAAACCATGAGCGTTGCGGCGACAACGGCAGAGGAGTGGGATGCTTCACAGACTTCATTTTTGAATAAGCTGGACAAAATTTCAGAAAACAGCTTGAAGGCAGTTGATAATAATAAGCATTTTACCGACCCTTCAAAATCACTCAGTGAGATTGCAGATTCCATGAAGAAAGAATATATGGACAATATCCGCAATTTGAAAACAATGGAAGACTACGCAAAGCAGATGAGTGTTCTTTCACTGAATGCAGCCATTGATGCCGGTCGAATGGGGGAATCCGGAGTGCAGTTTGTGGCTTCGGCAGAGGCGATTCGCAATTATGCATCAAATTATGACCAGTCCGTGAAGGATTTGATGGAAAAATTTGAGGCATCGCAAAAGCAGATTGCGGTGATGGAAGAGAATATCCGCACGCTCATCAATCTGCTCAAGGAAAACAATGTTGCCGTCTCCAAAATTATGAAGGATCTGAATGCCTTATCCAAAGAAGGCAAAAAGATGCAGGAGACTGCGCCGATTGGGGCTTATCGTCAATTGATTGATACGGCGGGACTGATCAAAGATGCTGAGACGGAAGTGGAGCGCATGGAAGCACGCAACCGTTTGCAGATTGATGATATTCTTTCGGAAGTGCAATTACAGAAAAAAGAAGTTCGGGAATTATCGGAGTGTATGACCGAACTGATTGCCAAGACGAAATAAAATCCGGGGAGGTTTTTACAAAATGAAAGAGATATTTACATTTCCATCCAGTGATGGCAAGACGACGATTCATGCAGTTCGACATATGCCTGAGAATGGAGAGATAAAAGCAATTTTGCAGATTGTGCATGGCATGGTGGAATTCGTGGAACGCTATGATGCATTTGCAAAATTTCTGACAGAGCATGGATATATGGTAGTGGGACATGATCATCTCGGACATGGTGATTCGGTAACAGACAAGTCGGAGTGGGGATATTTCGGAGAGCCGGACCCGCTTTCGCTTTTACTTACGGATATCCACACGCTTCGCACCATGACGCAGGAGCAATATCCGGATGTTCCGTATTTTATGCTGGGACACAGCATGGGATCCTATTTATTGCGCAGTTATCTGTCACAATACAATGACAATCTCAGAGGTGCAATTATTATGGGCACCGGCTATATCCCGGAAAAGACAACCAATATGGGATTTAAGGTAGTCAATTTCCTTGCAAAAATTCATAATTGGCATTATGTCAGCAAATTTGTGGCAAAGCTTTCCTTTGACAAGCCGTACAAGAGATATGACCTGACCGGAAAGGATGCGACGAACAGCTGGCTGACCAAGGATCCGGAGATTGTAAAATGGTATTACAGCGAACCAAAATGTACCTATATGTTTACGGTCAACGGATATAAAGGACTGTTTCAGGCGGTGCAGTGTTCCTGCAATTTTGAAAATATCAAAAAGGTTCCGAACAAGCTTCCGCTGTTTATTGTTTCCGGGCAGGACGATCCGGTTGGAAACAATGGAATCGGTGTCAAAAAAGTTTATGATTTGTTTGCACAGGGCGGCAGTCTGGATTTGACTTACAAGCTTTATCCGAACGATCGACATGAGATTTTGAATGAGACGGATAAGGAAGAGGTCTATGCGGATTTGCTTTCCTGGATGAATGTACGAATTACAACTTAAAAGCAAAAAAAGAAAGCCCCATTATTGGGGCTTTTTAAATTGCATTTTCGGACCGGTCTGGCGGCGGAAAATATCAAGAACATATACAAGATGATACATAATTGCGGCAAGCAGCAGAGCTGTGATGACATCAAAGCAGGAATGCTGCTTGATGAACATGGTTGCCAGAATGATGTTGACACACAAAATCAATGAGATGAATCGCACGATTTTGTTATGTCTGAATTCCCGGCTGGTCATAACAGCAAAGTGAATGGCCAGAGCATTGTAGCAATGGATGCTCGGGAACAGATTGGTTGCAGTATCGGTCGAATAGATGATAGAGCACAATTTGGTAAATACATTATGATGTGTAAAATAGCTTGGACGAAGGAAATGACCGTTCGGATATACCGTTGAAATTACGAGGAAAATCGTCATTCCGGTAAAAAGGAACATGCATAATTTATAATATTCATCCACATTGCGAAATGCGAAATATACAACTCCCCATGCGACATAGGCAAACCAGAGTACATACGGGATGACGAAGTATTCGCAAAACGGAATCAAGTCATCAAACGGGGTATGAATCACATGAAAGCTTGTGGTGACCGTGCTTTCAATGATGGTGAACCAAACCATATAGACAATGAAATATAACAATATAAAAAGATGACGATTGCTATCAGCAAAAGCGGCAAATTTTTTGACTAAATTCCCCATGTATTTATCCTTTCATAATATTTTTACATGGATTATAGCACTCATGGAATCGTGATTCAAGTCGGCAGGCAAAGTCAATCATAATAAACTTCTTTCAGGTACAGGCCCTGTGGAGGGGCAGTATAGCCTGCTGCTTCCCGGTCAAGTGCAGCCAGAATGTCAGGGATGGAATCCGGATCACGCCGTCCGTCTCCGACTTCAATCAAAGTACCTGTCAGGATGCGCACCATATTCATCAGAAAACCGTTGCCGGTGTAAGCGATGACCAGCTCGGAATCCGAAGGGGTAATGACGATGTCGTCGATTCTGCGCACCGTCGATTTCTTCATGCGCTTGTTCGCACAAAAAGATTTGAAATCATGCGTGCCAATCAGATATGATGCAGCTTTTCTCATGCGCGCAATGTCCAGCGGGGTCTGATAATCATAATAGAATTTGCGTGCAAACACATCGGAAACAGGAGATGTGTGAATGCGATACAAATAAGTCTTGCCGATCGCACTGAGACGACTGTGAAAACGCTCAGGGACTTCCTCTACAGAGCATACAGCGATGTCCTTTGGCAGATGCGCATTCAGATAATCATGGATGGTATCACAAGGCATATCCAAAGCATGAAAATTGGCAACCTGTCCAAGCGCGTGTACGCCCGCATCCGTGCGTCCGCTTCCTGTGATTGTAATTGGTTCTTCAAACAAATGTGTGAGAACATTTTCTATTTTTCCTTCAATGGTATCAGGCGTATCTTTTTGCGCCTGCCAGCCACTGTATCTGGTTCCGTCATATTGGATAATCATTTTATAATTCTTCATGAACACATGGTATCACAGAGTGCAATCTTTTCCAAATGATTCTAAAAAAAGGATTGACAGATCAGGCGGCATATGTATAATGAAGTTATGAACATATGAATGATTGTTCATATGAAAAGATGAAAGGAGTATTTATTATGAAAAAGACATATCAAATCGAGGTTGACTGCGCAAACTGCGCAAACAAAATGGAAGAGGCTGCAAAGAATACAGCCGGTGTAGCGAATGCAACCGTCAATTTTATGGCATTAAAGATGAAGGTTGAATTTGAAGACGGAGCAGATGAGAAGGAAACAATGGATGCTGTATTGGCAAATTGCAAAAAAGTAGAAAGCGATTGTGAAATCTATTATGAATAAAAAGCAAAAGAAAATGCTGCTTCGCATTATCATTGCTTCCGTTGCAATGCTTGTCCTGATGTGGATTCCGTTTGGGGAAGCGCTCTGGGCAAGAATGCTGAGATTGGGATGCTATCTGGCGGTTTATCTGATCATCGGATATGATATTTTGCGAAAGGCAGCAAAAGGAATCTATCACAAACAGGTATTTGACGAGAACTTTCTGATGGCAATTGCAACCATCGGTGCAATGAGCATCGCCATTTATGAGAATGGTGATTACACTGAGGCAATCGCCGTTATGTTATTCTATCAGATCGGAGAATTTTTCCAGAGCTATGCAATCGGAAAGAGTCGTCGCAATATTGCAGCACTGATGGATATTCGTCCGGATACGGCCAATTTGCTGACAGACAATGGAATTGAAGTGGTAGAACCGGATGATGTTGTTACCGGATCGATTATCGTCGTAAGACCGGGAGAAAAAATCCCAATCGACGGAATCGTTGTGGAGGGACAATCAACTTTAAATACGAGTGCGTTGACAGGAGAATCACTGCCGAGAGAAGTCAAAGAAGGCGAAGAGGTGATTTCCGGTTGTGTGAATCTCAATGGAGTGCTTCATATCCGGACAACACGTGAATTTGAGGAATCCACCGTATCCAAGATTCTCGAACTGGTGGAAAATGCAAGTTCGCGTAAGAGTCGCTCGGAGAATTTTATTTCCAAATTCGCCCGCGTCTATACGCCGATTGTTTGCTACAGTGCGCTGGCATTGGCGCTGATTCCGCCGCTGGTATTGTTCGTGACCGGAAACGGACATGGTTTTTCGACCTGGTCTGACTGGATTTACCGTGCATTGATCTTTTTGGTAATCAGTTGTCCATGTGCACTGGTTGTCAGCATTCCGCTTTCATTCTTTGCGGGAATCGGCGGTGCAAGCAAAGCCGGTGTGCTGGTAAAAGGTTCCAATTATCTCGAGAGTCTGTCAAACAGCCGATATGTTTTGCTCGACAAAACGGGTACATTGACAGAAGGTGTGTTTGAAGTGACCGGTATTTATCACAACAGAGACATCGAAAAAGAAACATTGCTTGAATATGCGGCCTATGCAGAGAGTCATTCGACGCATCCGATTTCGAAGAGCCTGCAGCAGGCATACGGAAAAGAACTGGATTTGAGCAAAGTATCGGATATAGAGGAAATCAGTGGTAACGGTGTATTGGCAACTGTCGAAGGAAAGCGCGTGGCCATCGGTAATGAAAAGCTGATGCAGCATATCGGTCTTTCGGATGAAATTCAGACACAGACTGATGCAGTCGGAACCATTGTTCATATGGCAATTGATGGCAGATACGAGGGCTATCTCGTAATTTCGGATCGCATGAAGGCAACCGCAAAATCTGCAATTGCAGATTTGAAGAAAGTCGGAATCAGACAGACGATTATGCTGACAGGAGATTCCGAAAAAGTGGCACACAAAGTTGCAGGTGAGCTTGGCATCGACCGGGTATATGCGCAACTGCTTCCGGCCGACAAGGTCGAAAAAGTTGAACAGGTACTTGCACAAAAGCATCATGACAAAGAGATGGTTTTATTTGTCGGTGACGGAATCAATGATGCACCGGTGCTCTCGAGAGCAGATGTCGGAATCGCGATGGGCGCATTGGGCAGCGATGCCGCAATCGAAGCGGCCGATATTGTATTGATGGATGACAATCCGCAAAAAATCGCAAAGGCAATCAGAATTGCGCAAAAATGTATGCGCATTGTCTATGAGAATATTGTATTTGCAATCGGAGTCAAAGTCATTTGCCTGATCCTCGGAGCTTTGGGAATCGCAAATATGTGGATTGCAATATTCGCAGATGTCGGTGTGATGGTCATTGCTGTTTTGAATGCCATCCGTGCATTATTTGTGAAGAAAGATTAAGAGGTGACAACATGAGTCAGAAGAAAATCATGGACCTGGATTGTTGTGACGATACCTGTATCCATGAGAACTTATTGAATATTGTCCGGGAAAAATTGCCCGATGAGGATATTCTGTATGATTTGGCAGAATTGTTTAAAGTGTTTGGAGATTCCAGCAGAATTCGCATTCTCTATGTATTGTTTGAGTCGGAGGTATGTGTCTGCGATCTGGCGGAAGCGCTTGGCATGACACAGTCTGCGGTTTCGCATCAGCTGAAAATTTTAAAGACCAACCGACTGGTCAAAGCGCGCAGGGAAGGCAAATCCGTATTTTATTCTCTGGCGGATGATCATGTGCGAAGCATTCTGGGGCAGGGTGCGGAACATGTGACGGAAGATTAGAAATAACATAACAGATACGAAAGAACGGATATGAAGAGAGGAATGTGCAGACACATTCCTCTTTTTTTATCGTTTATGTAGCGGAAACCAATTCTTTTTGGCGTTTGAATCGCCTTACACAATACATGTATGCCGGGGCGAGAAAGACATCTGCGAGCACCCATGCAAGCGGTGAAGCAAAACATACAGCGGTGAATCCAAAGTATGGCACCAGAAAAATTGCGACAACGGATCGTGCAACCATTTCAAACAAGCCGGCAAAGACGGCCAGTCCGGAATGTCCCATTCCCTGAATCATGAAACGGAGGACATTGACAAATACCAGGAAGTAATAAAATGCGAGGTTGATAATCAGACAGTAACTTCCCTGCGCGATGACTTTGGTTTCTGATGCCTTTACAAAGAGCAGCAGAATCTGTTTTGAGAACAGGAAGACCGCTGACATGACGACGGTGGAATAGATTAGTCCGATGATGCCGGCGGAACGCAATCCCTTATTCAGTCGATCATATTGGCCTGCACCGACATTTTGACCGGCGTAGGTGGCCATGGTGGAACCAAGTGCATCAAACGGTGCCATCAGGAATCCGGAGACACGGCTGTTTGCAGTCATGGAAGCAACTGCGATGGAGCCGAGTCCGTTGACGGACCATTGCAATAATACGCTTCCGATTGCGGTGATGGAATATTGAATTCCCATCGGAAATCCCATGCGCAAAAGAATGCCTGCATGATTGCGCTGCAATCGCAGATCCGAGCGGCTGATGTGCAAAATATCCATTTTAAATAAGATATAAATCAGACACAGGATACCAGATATGAGCTGGGAAAGTACCGTTGCCAGTGCGGCGCCGCGTACACCCATATTCATTGGAATCATAAACAGCAAATCCAATCCGATATTCATCAGTGCTGCAAATACCAGAAATACAAACGGTGCAATTGAATTGCCGACAGAGCGCAGAAATCCGGCCAGCAGATTGTACATCATCGTGGCTGGAATCCCGAGAAAAATGATAAATACATAGGCATCTGCATGGTCAATGATATCATAAGGTGTCTTCATCCATTCGAGAATCTGGCGACAGTTGGCTGTGGTAAATGCTGTCATCGCTGCAGCACAGATGACAGTCAGAACGATGGAGTTGCCAACATATTTTTTTAATCGCGCGGAATCTTTGGCACCAAAGGCCTGTGCAACCGGCAATACGAATCCGCTGCACATTCCGTTGCAGAATCCGATGAGTAAAAAGCAGATACTTCCTGTTGCACCAACAGCGGCAAGCGGTTTCACACCCAGGTACAGTCCGACAATGATGGTATCCATCAAATTGTAAAATTGTTGGAAAAGCACACCTCCGAGCAGCGGCAGCAGAAATTGCATAATCAATCGCGACGGAGAGCCGGTGGTCATATCCAGTGTGCGAGATTTGTTTGATTGTTTCTTTCTCATAGTATATTCCTCATTTAGTCCTATCTAAACCTCATCATAGCATGACAATATAAAAAGAAAAGTATTTTTTTTATTTTTAGGTGTCTTTTTTTTAGAAAGTCCGTTAAAATGTCATTAGTGTGTTGACAATCGTTTTTTGGAGAAATTGAATTATGCGTAAATGGGAAGAAAATGTCAGAAAAGTAACCCCGTATACACCGGGAGAACAGCCGAAGTTAGAGTCGATGATCAAATTGAATACCAATGAGAATCCATATCCGCCTGCTCCGGGTGTCGAGAAGGTATTGCGAAGTTTTGATGTCAATCGGCTTCGTATGTATCCGGATCCGCTTGTAAATGATTTGAGAAGTGCAATCGCAAAGCGATATGGTATGACCGTGGATCAGACCTTTGTCGGGGTTGGTTCGGATGATGTCATTGCAATGCTGTTCATGACATTTTTTAACAGCAAAAAGCCGATTCTGTTTCCTGATATCACCTATTCATTCTATGATGTATGGGCTGATATGCTCAGAATTCCATATGAACAGATTCCGCTTGATGAGCAGTTTCAGTTGAATCCACAGGATTATTGCAGAGACAATGGCGGCATTATTTTTCCGAATCCGAATGCACCGACAGGAGAATTACTCCCGTTGTCTGCCGTAGAACAGATTGTACAGGCAAACCCGGATGTGGTTGTGATTGTCGATGAGGCATATATTGACTTCGGCGGTGAGAGTGCAATCGGCCTGATAGAAAAATATGATAATGTCATTGTGGTGCAGACATTTTCAAAATCCCGTTCTCTTGCGGGAAGTCGAATCGGATATTGCTTTGGCAATCCAACCCTGATAAAATATCTGAATGATGTCAAGTATTCATTCAATTCCTATACAATGGATGCGCTGACAATCGCACTTGGTACCGCGGCAATCAATGATGAGGATTATTTTGCACAGACGACTGCAAAAATCATTCAGACAAGAGAGTGGACCAAGACACAATTAAAGCGCCTGGGATTCGTCTTTGGCGATTCCATGAGCAATTTTATTTTTGCAACCCATCCGAAGATTGATAATATCGCTTTGTTCGAGGCACTGCGCGAAGAACATATTTTTGTGCGTCATTTTAATCATCCTAAGAGGATTGCACCATATCTGCGAATCAGCATCGGTACGCAGGAAGAAATGGAAAAATTAATCACATTTTTGGAGAATTATTTGAATGTTTAGGAAATATTTGTTTTGTTTTTTGTTATCTATGGTACCAATCATTGAATTAAGAGGAGCAATTCCCTTCTCACAGGGATTCGGACTGCCAATGGTGCCGTCATTTATCGTCTGCATCATCGGAAATATGATTCCGGTACCGTTTATCTATCTGTTTGCGCGCAAGATTCTGATCTGGGGCGCAGACAAAAAAGTGATTGGCAAATTCTTTACTTTTTGTCTGGAAAAAGGAGAAAAAGGCGGGAAAAAACTGCAGGAAAAAGCCGGAAAAGGACTGTTTGTTGCACTGTTTCTGTTTGTCGGCATTCCGATTCCGGGCACAGGAGCATGGACCGGAACACTGGCAGCCTCCATTCTGGATATGGACTTCAAATCGACAGTTCTGGCAGCCATGCTCGGCGTGTTGCTTGCCGCAGTCATTATGATGACCGCTTCCTTTTTGACAGTAAATGGAATCCATTTTTTCGCATGATGAGATTTAAAAATGTTTACATCTAGTTTTGAATACTATAAAATGGGAGTTGAGGTGAAAAAATGGAGAAACAAGAGAACGAAATGAAAGAATTTCTTGCGAATATTGTCAATGTCATTCGCGGAATGGATTATATCAAATCAGAAGATGTGCCGAATATTGATTTATATATGGATCAGGTGACAACCTTTATGGACGAGCAGTTAGAAGGTTGTAAGCGTCATGATGTGGACAAGATTCTGACCAAAACCATGATCAACAATTACGCAAAAAACAATTTGCTTCCGTCACCGGATAAAAAGAAATATTCCAAAGAGCATATGCTGACATTGCTGTTCATCTATTATTTCAAGAATATTTTGAGCATCAGCGATATTCAGTCAATTCTGAACCCAATCACGGAGCGTTATTTCAACGGGAAAGATTTTAACATGGAGGATGTCTATGATGAAATCTTCAAAGTAGAAGACATTGAAGCCGGCAAATTCTTTAAGGATATCGCAAAGAAATATAAGCAGGCGCAGGAAACTTTTACCGATTTCCCGGAAGAAGACCAGAAAATGCTTCACACCTATAGCTTTATCTGTATGTTGAGCTTTGATGTATATGTCAAGAAAATGGTCATCGAGCGTTTGATTGATACCATGGGAGAAAATGCAGACCATCCGGCAGAATCGGATGCCAAAGAAGAATAAAACTAAAATAAAAAGAAGGTTTACCGAATCGGTAAGCCTTCTTTTTTAGAGCTTGTTTTGTTTTTACTAATTAATTCTCTTCACCTAAGCGCTTGAATACCAAATCATATCCATCGCATCCGTAATTAAGTGAACGATTTACACGACTGATGGTAGCGGTAGAAGCACCTGTCTTTTCTGCAATATCAAGATAAGTCTTCTGTGCGCGAAGCATTCTTGCCACTTCAAATCGCTGAGAGATGGATAACAACTCGTTGATGGTGCATACATCCTCAAAAAAGTTGTAGCATTCATCGCGATTTTCCAAAGAAAGGATGGCATCGAATAAATGGTCCACTTCTTCTGTTCTGATTTTTTTACTCATCTGCATTCCTCCTAAATCTAACTAAAATAATTTTATCATAGTAAAGTTTTAAAAGCAAGAATATTTTTCCCACCTGTTTGCAATTCAAAGTAGCAGATAGTAACGGGGAAAGTTCTGTGATATAATACTTTGGATTGAAATTTGTATGAGAATTAAGAAACAGGATTAGGATAGCAGAATGGATTTATTGAATGCGATGAATGCGCCTCAGAAGGAGGCAGTGATGACGACAGAAGGTCCTCTTTTGATTTTGGCAGGAGCCGGTTCGGGAAAGACAAGAGTGCTGACACATCGAACCGCGTATCTGATTCAGGAGAAGAAGGTGGATCCGTATCATATTCTGGCAATTACCTTTACGAATAAGGCGGCCGGAGAGATGCGCGAACGAATTGACAGACTGGTGGGATTCGGCTCGGAAGCAATCTGGGTTTCAACTTTTCACTCTATGTGTGTGCGAATTTTGAGAAGATATATCGACCGGTTGGGATACGACACCAATTTTACGATTTATGATACGGACGATCAGAAATCGCTGATGAAGGATATTTGTAAACGTCTCGAAATCGATACCAAGATGATGAAGGAAAAAATGTTCCTGAGTGTGATTTCATCGGCAAAGAATGAGATGATTGGCCCGATTGAATTTGCCAATCGCGCGGTCGGTGATTTCACAAAGCGCAAACAGGCAGAAGTATATGCGGAATATCAGCGCGCCTTGAAACAGAATAATGCGCTGGATTTTGATGACTTATTACTTTTGACGGTCGAGCTGTTCAAACTGGACAAGGAAGTGCTTACCAATTATCAGGAGCGATTCCGCTATATTATGGTGGACGAGTATCAGGATACCAATACGGTTCAATTTGAACTGATTCGCCTGCTCGCCATGAAATACAAGAATTTGTGTGTGGTCGGAGATGACGATCAGTCGATTTACAAATTCCGCGGGGCAAATATCTATAATATTTTGAATTTTGAAAAGCAATTTGAGGATGCGAAAGTCATTAAGCTTGAGCAGAATTATCGCTCTACACAAAACATTCTTGATGCAGCAAATGCGGTCATTCAAAATAATATTGGAAGAAAAGCAAAGCGGTTATGGACTGAAAACGGGGAAGGCGAAAAAATTCAGCTGGAGCAATTGGACAACAGCTATGAAGAGGCGGATTATGTGGTGCGTGATATTGATAGAAAGGTACGCAACCACGAATATCGATATCAGGATTTTGCAATCCTGTATCGTACGAATGCGCAATCCCGTCTGTTCGAAGAGCGTTTTATCAGCAAAAATATACCATATAAGATTGTCGGTGGTGTCAACTTCTATGCCCGCAAGGAAATCAAGGATGTCCTTGCCTATTTGAAGACAATCGGAAACGGGCATGATGACTTATCCGTTCAGCGTATTTTGAATGTGCCAAAGAGAGGAATCGGAGCCACCTCCATCGGGAAAATTATGGATTTTTCCATTGAACATGGCTGCGATTTTTATGAAGCACTCTGTCACGCGGATGCTGTCCCAAAATTGGGAAAGGCTGCAGACAAAGTTCGTCCGTTTGTCAATTTGATTGAATCCATGCGTGTGCTTTCACAAAACAAAGATGTGGTAGAACTGATCAAAGCCGTGCTTGATCAGACCGGATATGTGGCAGAACTGGTTGCGGAAGGCACGGATGAAGCACAGGCGCGTATTGAGAATATTGACGAATTGATTTCAAAAGCCGCTGATTATATGCAAACGGCAGAGACTCCATCGCTCAATGACTTTTTACAGGAAGTTGCGCTGGTTGCAGACATTGACAGCCTCGACGAAGATACGGATTATGTTGTTCTGATGACCCTGCATTCCGCGAAGGGACTCGAATTCCCGAATGTCTATCTGACCGGAATGGAAGATGGGCTTTTTCCAAGCTATATGTCCATTACTTCCGACGAGATTGATGGCAATGGCGCCAATTCCGAGGTGGAAGAGGAACGCCGTCTCTGCTATGTCGGCATCACGCGTGCAAAAGAGCATTTGACGCTGACCGCGGCAAAGTCACGCATGGTGCGTGGAGAAACACAGTGGAGCAAACTTTCACGCTTTGTGAAGGAAATCCCGGATGATTTGTTAAAGGGCTCCTATTCACGCGAACGGGAAGTACCGCGTTTTGAAAGCCCGGGATTTCAAAACACACCGGTGCGCAAATATGTATCACCATCGCAACAGCGCCAGTTTGAAAGCGCTACAACAGGTGCAATGAATCTGAATTACGGCGTAGGAGACCGTGTATCTCATATGAAATTCGGAGAGGGCACTGTCACGGCGCTGGTATCCGGCGGTCGCGATTATGAGGTGACGGTCGACTTCGACACTGTGGGAACCAAAAAAATGTTTGCGACATTTGCAAAACTAAAGAAGCTCTAGTTCCGGCAACTGGATTACAAAAATAGGCTAGGAATTGAAAATGAGGTATGCTATAATTTTTGTAATGGAGCAAGCGTTCCGGATAATAAAAATGTGATTGAAAGGGTGGTATTTCAAATGGACAAAGTAGAAGAACTCTTAGCAAAGGTAAAATTGAATGAACTAGTTGGGAAAAAGCAAGAGGAAGAGAAGAAGAAGCCATCGAAGGCAGTTATCATTTTTGCGATTATCGGTGTGATTGTTGCAATCGCAGCAGCTGCATACGGTATTTACCGTTTCTTTACACCGGACTATCTGGATGATTTTGAGGATGACTTCGACGATGATTTCGACGAAGACTTTTTCGAGGATGATGACCTGGATCCAAAGCAGGAAACCACGAAGGCAGCTGAGGAGAAATAAAACACTACAAAGGGGTCTGCAATGCAGATCCCTTTTTCTATGAAATAAAAGAGCAAAAAATCGAAATGACTGGAGAAAACGAATGAAAAAAGGATTTCGTGGCGAAGGCCTTGTAAAATATGTGGACTTCCCGAACAAGGGAGTCGTAGAGACCGCAGACGGGGAGAAATTGATTGTAAAAAATACCATTCCCGGACAGATGGTCTCTTTTGCATGCAACAAAGCGCGACATGGCAAATATGAAGGCAGATTGCTGGAAGTGTTGGAGCAAAGTCCAATGGAAAATGCACCGGCAGACTGTTGTCCGCACTTTGGCATTTGCGGAGGCTGCACTTATCAGTCACTTCCATATGAGCAGCAACTTGAAATGAAAGAGGCGCAGGTGCGAAAGCTGATTGCGGATGCGATTGGAACGGAAGAAGAAAGTGGATATGAGTTTTTGCCAATTACCGGAAGCCCGCTTCAGGAAGCATATCGCAATAAGATGGAATTTACGTTTGGTGATGAATATAAGGATGGCCCGCTTGCACTTGGAATGCATAAGCGTGGAAGCTTTTATGATATTGTAACTGTAAATGACTGCCGGATCGTAGACAGTGATTTCCGGTTTATTCTGCAGGCAACCTGTGATTTCTTTGCGCAGAGTAAAGTGCCGTATCTGCATCGTCTGACGCATGAGGGCTATCTGCGACACCTGCTGGTACGCAAAGCGGTCAAAACGCAGGAAATCTTAATCGATCTGGTGACGACGACAAAACTGCCTGATGCATTTGACGAAAATGAGCTTCTGGAATCCTATCAACAGGAGTTGTTGGAGTTGGAAGCAGAAGGAAAACTGACCGGAAAAATCAAGGGAATTCTGCATACGAAAAATGACAGCCTTGCGGATGTTGTCAAAGACGAAGGAACCGACATTCTGTATGGCGCGAATTATTTCTATGAAGAAATTCTGGGTCTTCGTTTTAAGATTTCTCCATTTTCATTCTTCCAGACCAATTCACTTGGAGCAGAAGTGCTTTATGAGAAAGCGCGCTCATTTATCCGCGAGGCATATGGTACAAATTCGAAGGAAGAGATGAAGGGCGCCACCCTCTATGACTTATATTCCGGAACGGGCACCATTGCACAAATGATGGCGCCGGCCTGTGCGAAAGTCGTCGGAGTGGAAATTGTTGAAGAGGCAGTGGAAGCCGCAAAGGAAAATGCAAAACTGAATGGTCTATCCAACTGCGAATTCCTGGCAGGCGATGTTTTAAAAGCACTCGATGAAATTGAAGAAAAGCCGGACTTTATTATTTTAGATCCGCCGCGTGATGGAATTCATCCGAAGGCACTCGAGAAAATAATTGATTATGGAGTCGACAGCATGATTTATATTTCCTGCAAGCCGACTTCACTGGCACGCGATTTGGAAGTCTTAACAGCGCGTGGCTATCGCGTACAGAAAGTGGCCTGTGTGGATATGTTCCCGAACACTTATCATGTGGAGACTGTGTGCCTTTTGCAGAAAAATGGGCAACACACGTCCGAAAGCCATTACTCTGGATGTTGAGATGGAGGTTTATTACAGAATAAAAGGGGACAGTACGAATGACTGAAAGTAAAACTATAATCGATATGGAGAAGACCGGAAACAACCTCCGAAAATATGCATATGAGAATGGATATAGCGTAAAGGATATTCAACAGTATCTTGGATTGTCATGCCCGCAACCGGTATACAGATGGTTTAAGGGAATAATACTGCCCTCGGTTGATAATCTTCTTCGCCTTAGTGAATTGTTCCATGTTCATATGGAGAATCTGTTAGTGAAACAATACACAAAGTATACGTATGATAGTTCTTTGGTTACAAAGGCTAATTCAAACCAATTTGTAAAACGAATGCAGGCATATTATTCGCCACTTGTTGCATAGCCGGGATTTTGGACTATCCGTCCAATGACAAAAAATCACGCATATTATACGATAAAAGAAAAAATCGGAGGTGCGTGATGACAAGAGGAAAGATTATTTACATTGATCGGGAAGGGAAGATTTTCTCGTCAGTAGAGTTTAATGGAGATATGTATCCGGGTGGGAATGCAGATAGAATTCTGGAGATGTTCGAAGCGGGATTTTTTTCGAATTACGGCAACTATGAGAGTTTTGTGATCCGGTTTAATAAGTCTCATTATGGTTACGAGGAAGAACTGATTCATTCGATTGCCTGTAAGGAAGAGAGAGTTATTGATGTTACTGAAAACAGGACAGATTACCTGTATATTATCAATAATTCTGACTGTGAATGGGTAATAAAAGATAAAAACGGTGCTTCTTTTTTAGATAATAGAACACTGGGAATTATACGATTTCAGCAAGTTGAGAAGATGATTCACAGAGTTTTGCACGAAAATGCAAAAGAATTCAGCGCAAATATCAGTAAAGAAGAATTTGTGGATATTATGAGCCGGTTAAGAGAAGCATCGGATCTTGTTGATAAGGTTGATGAGCTTTTCAGGAAAAGCAGAGATAATGTTGAATGTGATTTCTGTAATGGCGCCGGACTTCAGATCTCGCATGAGAGTTCGGTTGTATTTTTGCTTCGAAAACTGTTAAAGGATGATGTTGAGGATATCGATTATTTCATCTATGAATTGGATTATGGACGAAAGTATGAGCCTGGCATGATTACAGACGAGAATGACCATGATATCGACTTCAGTTCTGCTGAAAAGCTATATGATTACCTAATCGGGGAGGTGAAATAATATGCCAAAAACAATAAAGAAGGAAACGATACACGCTAAAGGATTTGACATAGGGATTTATACTGCGGATTATGAAAATGAATTTATATCCCTAACGGACATAGCGCGTTATAAAAGTGATATGCCGCACGATGTTGTCAAAAACTGGATGAGAAGTCGAGAAACAATAGAATTTCTCGGTATTTGGGAGAGTTTACATAATTCGAGTTTTAAACAGGTCGAATTCGACCTGTTTAGAGCAGAAGCCGGGTTAAATGCATTTACAATGTCTCCTACAAAATGGATAGATGGTGTGAATGCCATAGGTATTGTTACGAAGGCTGGCCGCTATGGTGGAACATATGCTCACTCTGATATAGCACTTGAGTTTGCGTCTTGGGTATCTGCTGAGTTTAAGCTTTATATCATGAAGGATTATCAGCGCCTAAAGAAGGATGAGAACAGCCGCCTGTCTTTGAACTGGAACCTGAACCGTGAGATTGCCAAGCTTAATTACCGAATTCATACTGATGCGATCAAGGATTATCTGATTCCACCGGAACTGACACCGGAGCAGATTTCATATAAATATGCCAATGAAGCGGATATGCTTAATGTTGTATTGTTTGGTATGACTGCAAAACAGTGGAGAGATGCTAATTCAGATAAGAAAGGAAACATCAGAGATGATGCCAACCTTAATCAGCTTCTCGTGTTGGCAAACATGGAAAGCTATAATGCAATCCTGATTGGACAGGGTAAAACTATGTCTGAAAGGATAGTGTTGCTTAGAAAACTCGCTGTTAAGCAGATGGAGACTCTGTCCATGGTCAGTATGGATGGTATAAAACAACTGCCGAACGGCGATTCTACATAGTGCAATAATTGCATTTTAAAGGAATTACGAAAGAATCCTTCGATAACGCAGAAAGAACGGTAAGCGTAACGGAAGGTGGGAGGTACTGGTAAAGCTATGATAGAGACTTATGTTGATGAAAGGGACTATAAACTTTTAGAACGAGACAGATACACATTTTTTGTTCTGAAGCGGATCATGGGCGGGGAATGTAAACTACTGTTGTCTGACCATGAGCGGCTGATCCTTTGCTTTACAGGGCATCCGTTTCCGGTTTGGATATGGACAGCAGATGATGCTGCAGAAGAGGAAATGGAGAAGGCATATCAGCTGGCCAAAGAAAATAAGTTACTTACCGGAGAATATCATTTTAACATTAAGTATTCTCTTGCGGAGTATTTTATAAGACGCGCAGCGGAAGAAGGATTGGAGCTGAAGATCATTACAAATATGTTTGCTTATGACTGCCTTGAGCCTGTCAGACCTGACACAGAGTCAGATGGCGGCATCCACTGTTGTGAGATGAAGGACCTGGAAGAATTGGTTGACTTCATGGATAGATTCCACAAGGAACTAAGCATTGACCAGAAGGATATTTCAGGTTACCGGGAAGATGCTGAAGAGTTTATCCGATCAGGGAATATGTATCTTTGGAAGGATGAACAGGGGCACAACGTAGCCAGTTGTAAATATGCACCTGACGGAGATATGGCATCTATAAACCTTGTATTTACACGGCCTGAATTTAGAAGAAGACATTATGCGGAAAATCTTGTGTATCAGGTGACGATGAAAGCAAAAGAGGCAGGATACGTACCGATGCTTTATACCGATGCAGATTATGTAGCTTCCAATGCCTGTTATGAGAAGATAGGATATGTCCTTCGTGGCAAGCTGTGCACGATCGGCTAAGCATTTTGCAGTAAGTCAGATTTAAAATTGCAGATAGATGATGAAAAAGGAATCGAGGAAGCTCGATTTCTTTTTTTTCGCAAATTTTTATAACCGTTACAAATCTGGGCTATACCACTTAAATAAGCTTATAACAACTATCAGGATTTGATTATGGACGCCTATTGGTTCAAGTGGCAATATAAGTTCTAACAGTTAACAACCACCTAATGAAGACAATGCAAAAACAAATATTAGAAAGGATGTAATGATTATGGCAGACAAAGAATATGGTTTTGACACGTTGAAGATTCAGGCAGGATATGATTCTGCTGATAATAAGTATTCGGTTTCACCTCCGATCTATCACACAGCAGCATTTGATTTCAGAGATACTGAGCATGCTGAGAATCTATTTACTTATAAGGAAGCAGGATATCTTTATACAAGAGTCGGCAATCCTACAGTAACTTATTTTTCTGAAAGAGTTAGGGCTCTCGAAGGTGCTAAGAATGCTGTGGCAGTAGGATCAGGAATGGCAGCAATTACATACACACTTCTAAATCTTGCAGCAAACGGCGGAACAATTCTCGCTTCACCTTACCTTTATGGAGGTACGATTGATAGTTTCGATAGACTTTTCCCGGAAGTCGGAGTGAAAATAAAACTTACAAGAAGTGTTCTTGATCCGGAAGAACTTGATAAGGAACTATCTGAGGGAGATGACATTAAGGGAGTGTATCTTGAGTCGATATCCAATCCAAATGCATATCTTCCGGATATTGATGCGATATCCGAGGTGGCCCATAAGCATGGTGTACCGGTTGTTGTTGATAATACAGTTGCAACTCCTTATATCTACAGACCGCTTGAACATGGTGCTGACATCGTTGTTTATTCTGCAACCAAGGGACTTACAGGACATGGTAATATCATCGCAGGTCTTATTCTTGACAATGGTAAGCTTGACTATTATACACAGGACAGATATCCACAGTTCTATGAGCCAATTGTGATGCTTAAAGGTAAGAGTCCGAAAGAAGTGTTCCCGGACAACTTTTTCATATTCCGTGCAATACTTGTATACCTTAACCTTTTGGGAGCTGCACTTTCACCGAATGATGCATATCTTGGAATTCTGGGCCTTGAGACCCTTTCAGAAAGAATTGCGAAGCAGAGTGCAAATGCTTTAAAGATTGCTGAGTATCTTGAAAACTCACCGGCAGTAGAATGGGTTCGCTATCCTAAGCTTGACTCATATAAATATAAAGAAGTTGCGGATAAGCATCTGACAAATGGTGGTGGAGGACTTCTTTCTTTCGGAATTAAGGGAGGCAAGGAGCAGGAAGCACGATTCCTTAATCATCTTAAGCTATTCCATTATCTTGTAAATCTTGGCGATGTGCGTTCACTTATCGTAAATTCGCCGGATACAACACACAGTGAGCTTACAGATGAAGAGAAAGAGCTTGCAGATATCCCTGCAAATCTTATCAGAATTTCAGTTGGGCTGGAAGATGTGAATGACCTTATTGCAGATTTAGATCAGGCGTTCAAGGTGGCTGGACTTTTGGATGCTGATAGCTCTGCTGCTTAACAGGCGCATACAAGACGTGTGCAAGACATTTTGTAGAGTATGAAGAAAAAGAGAAATTATTTAGTGTTTACGAAGGAGCAAATATGAAAAAGAAAAATTGGTTAAAAAAGATGGTTGCAGTTGGGCTTGTTTTTTCATTATTTACGGGCTGTGCAGTATCAACTAATGACAGCGAAAAGGGATCTTCATCCGATTCTACTACTGAAGGAGGAGCAACTGCGACAGATGGGGATTATAAGTATGGCAAGATTGATATCCCAGGAAAGGATGGAGCCCTTTGTGGAGCGCCTATTTATATCGCTTATGAAAATGGTTACTTTGCACAAGAGGGGTTTGACGTAACTTTGATTTCTGCAGATTTTGAGACCAGAAAGATTGGTTTGAACAACGGCACAATCCCGATTGTAAATGGAGATTTCCAGTTCTTCCCGTCTATTGAGAATGGAATCGATGTAAAGGTTGTAGACGGTCTTCACGAGGGATGTATTAAGTTTGCGGTAAGAACTGATTCTGATATCGAGACTGTGGAGGATTTGAAAGGTAAGAAGATTGGTGTGGATGAAATCGGTGGAACTCCTCATCAGGTGGCGAGCTTATGGCTTGAAAATGCTGGAATATCTGCAGATCCTGCAGATGCAGAGGTGACATTCCTTCCATATTCAGATGGAAATCTAGAGTTTGAAGCTTTACAAAGCGGAGAGATTGATGTTGCAGCGCTTTGGGATCCACTTGGATCAATTCATGAAAAGGCAGGAGATGTCAAGATTATCTTCGATCTTGGAACGGATGCGTATTTTAAAGATAAATTCTGCTGCTTCTTATATGCTTCTACCAAAGTACTTGAAGAGAATCCGGAGGAAGTTGCCGCATTGCTTCGTGCTTACAGAAAAGCGCAGGAATGGATATATGAAAATCCTGAAAAAGCGGTCGATATCATCGTAGAGAAAAATTATGCTGCGATTGAAGACAGAGAACTGGCAGTAGAACTTGTAAAGAGTTATGGATATCCGTCTGCAACACAGCATGCAGAAAACTGGGATGAGCTTGTAGAAGAAAATGTGAGTTATTTTGCGAAGGGCCTCTATGACATTGGATATCTTGAAACGAATCCGGAAGAGTTCACAAATAATATTTATAAGAAAGTAGATGTGGGAAATTGATAACGTTAGAAACAGTAAAGCAAAAGAAAATTGCCATGATACTATTTACAATATCCGGTTTTATCGTGGCAATATTGGTAAATGTCCTGTTTCCTCAAAAGGCAGATGTAACATTCAAAATATATACGTTAAATATTTTGAATCTGAGGATTGCTTTTGATATTAATAGTGCTTACATTGTGGTTTTGGTAGCATTGATTTTGATATATGCAATATCCGGAATACGGTCGAGTTTTCAAAAAGATAAAAGAAAACTTTATGCAAAAAATGCAGCATTTAGATTTGCACTTGGAATCGCTCTTGCCATATGGGATATAGGAGGAACTAAGCTTCAAATCTTTGCACAACCGTTTTTCCCCGGACCGGCTCAAATTATAGAAGCCTATCTTGCAGAAGGGAGCTACATCGTACAGAATACGCTATATTCTATCAGGCTTTATTTAGCCGGTTTTAGTTGCGGGGTACTGCTTGGAGTTGGAACAGGTATATTGATTGGATGGTTTCCGAAGGTATATTATTGGGTATTTCCTATTCTTAAGATAACAGGAGTCGTGCCGGCAGTTGCATGGATGCCTTTTGCGCTTACACTTTTCCCAACATCATTTAGTGCAGCAGTATTCTTAATTGTAATTTGTGCTTGGTTTCAGATTGCATTCCTGACAGCTCAGGGTATACAAAGTACGCCTAAGCAGAGCTACGAAGCAGCAACAGTCCTTGGGGGAGGGCAGATCAATCAGATACTGCATGTAGCCATACCGCATGCGATGCCGGATATCTTTACCGGCATCGGATCGGCAAATGCGATGGCATTTACCACGCTTGTAATGAGCGAGATGTTGGGTCAACCGGGAGGTCTTGGATATTATATCAACCAGTCCAAGGTATGGAGCGCATATTATAAGGTTCTTGCCGCTATTGTTATCATGGCTGTCCTGTTTTCGTTTATCAATTTTCTGATTGGTCTTATCAGGAAAAGAGTACTCAGATGGCAACAGGGGGTTATTAAAGTATGAAAAGTTCTATCAGCATAAGCAATGTAAATCGTATTTATAAAGATTCAGATGGTAACAGAGTGGAAGCTTTGAAAGATGTGAATCTCGAAATAAAACCCGGAGAGTTTATATCAATTATAGGACCATCCGGGTGTGGCAAGACAACACTTCTTCGTCTTATAGCAGGACTGGACAAACCTCAGACAGGGCAGTTATTCATAGATGGGGCAGAAATCACAGGTGCTGATCCGTCCAGAGGATACGTGTTTCAGCAGGGAAGCCTTTTCCCGTGGTTGAGCGTTAGGAATAATATTGCTTATGGTTTAAGGGCAAGAAATGTTTATAAAAGCAAAAAAGAAAATATAGAAAACTATATTGAACTTGTCGGACTGAAAGGATTTGAGAAGTCGTATCCACACCAGATTTCGGGTGGTATGGCGCAAAGAGTTGCCATAGCAAGAGCGCTGATCAATGAACCTAAGGCTCTTCTTTTGGATGAACCTATGGGAGCTCTTGATTCTTTTACGAGGGCGGATCTTCAGGATAAACTCTTGGAATTGTGGAAAAAGGATGGAACTACTATGGTTTTGGTGACGCATGATATTGATGAAGCGATATATTTAAGCGATAGAATTGTCATCATGACGCCAAGACCGGGTAAGATTAGTAAGATTATAGATGTGAATTTGTCCAGACCAAGACAGAGAGGAAGTGCATCGTTTCTTGACATGAGGAGACAAATCCTTGAATTTTTCGAATTGGCGCAGGCGATTCCGCAACCGGAATACAATATCTAAATCTAAAGAGAATGTTTATAAAAGAGTTTTAAATCAGATCAAATGGGAAGGATGAAATATGAATTATTTAAAAAAGAATTTTGTAAAGTTCATTGAACTTGTACTTTCATTAATACTTGCAATCGGATCGTTTACAGTATTCGCTGCTTGTCCGTTGTCAGAAGAACATGTAATGGCTTGCCATTATGCACAACTGGTGGTTACGACACTTGGCGTTATTCTTGTTGTTCAGTCATTGGCAGCAGTTATTATAAGTAATGAAAAGGTGAAGCTTGGTATAACACTTGCACAGATCCCAACTGCGGTAGCCGTATTTTTAGTTCCTGGAACTATTTTTTCACTTTGCATGATGAGCAGTATGAGATGTATCAGTATCTTTCAGCCAGCAGTAAGAGTCATTAGCGCGATTGTGTTTGTTGTATCAGTTGCAGATGTAGTTATTAGTTTTATCAAGAAGAATAAGCAGGGAGTTAGTAAGTGAACATAGCGAAACTGCCGTTAAAAAATATAATCAGTTATAAAAAAAGAACGATAGGATTAATTCTAATACTCGTAATTTTGACAATGTCATTATTCGGAGGAAGCATCTTTATCAAAAGTCTTAATAACGGACTTGATAGCTTGAATGAAAGATTGGGCGCAGATATCATTGTGCTTCCAAAGGATGCAGAATCAGAGGTAGATCTTCAAAATCTCCTGCTTCAGGGAACACCCGGATATTTTTATATGGATAAAAGTATTTTAAATGACCTTGAAAGTATTGAGGGAGTAGATAGGATATCGGCGCAATATTTTCTGGTGTCGGCCAATGCAGACTGCTGTAGTGTTAAGGTTCAGATAATCGGATTTGATGAAGAGACTGATTTCACAATCAAACCCTGGTTGAATGAAAGCTATCAGGGCGTGCTTAAGGATGATGAGATCATTGTTGGTTCAATGCTCTCTACTAAAGTGGGCCATACCTTGAAGTTGTATGGAAAGGAATTTCTTGTAGTCGGCAAGCTTGAAAAGACCGGAACAGGACTTGATACTGCGGTATATACAACAGGTGATACAGTTAAAACTTTAATAGAGGCAGCGGAGGATAAAGGGATTAGCATATTATCAAAGCAAAGCCCGGATGATGTGATATCTTCTGTTTATATTGATGTAAAAGACGGATATGACATCGATACGATAGTATCTGATATTAATCTCAACAACAGCGAAGTCAAAGCTGTCAGAGCAAGGACAATGATGACTTCGACCTCGGATCGGCTAGGCATCATCTCTTCTGCAATTTCGTTTTTTGTCAAAATCATATGGGCGTTTGCAGCAATCATTTTGATAGCAGCTTTCTACATCATCACAGGTGAGAGAAAGAAAGAGTTTGCAGCGCTTAGAGTAATCGGAGTTTCACGAAAGAAGCTGGGTGTTTTGGTTATGTCAGAGGCAATTATAATTGGAATTATCGGAAGTGTGTTTGGCATCATCATCACGGGAGCATTTATGTATTCATTTAGTGTTCTTATTGGTACCAGACTTGATCTTCCGTATTTGCTTCCTGGTGTGGTTACGACCACATACTATATCCTTGTAACCTTTATAAGCGTTGTGCTTCTTGGAACAATATCGGGTTTGATATCAGCGTATAGGGCTGTGTCAGTGGATACAGCAAGGATATTAAGAGAGTAGGAAAGCAACAACATATTCGAAGGGAAATAGCGAATATCATGACGATTGATGCAAAGAATATATTAGTTTCTTATACGAAAAATGGAAAAAAAGATAATACGATCTCTATCATAAATTCTGTTGATATAACAATTGTTCCCGGTAAGGTTACGGTTATCTTCGGAAGATCCGGGAGTGGGAAAACAACGCTTATCAGCGTGTTGGCCGGTTTGTTGAAACCGCAAGAAGGAAGCGTTTTGTATGATGATATCGATTTATATCAGCAGAACGATGATTTTATTTCTGACTTTAGAAGCAAAAATATCGGGTTTATTCCGCAAGGCCAAAGTCTACTTAGTAATTTAACGATTAAGGAGAATATACTTTTAGCAAACAATAATGGCAATGATTCAGATAGAGCAGAGGAGTTGATTGAGCTCCTGGGACTTTCCGAACGAGAGGAGTATCTGTCAAGCCAGTTGTCTGGAGGAGAACTCAGAAGATGTGCAATTGCAAGAGCATTAATTAATCAGCCTTCTGTAGTATTTGCAGATGAGCCGACAGGTGATCTTGATGATGATAATACACAAATTGTATTCGAACTTCTTCGTCAAAAAGCAAAAGATGGTGCGGCTGTAGTAATCGTAACGCATGATGAGTCAGCATATAATTATGCAGATATCGTATATCGAATGGATGGCGGAGTGCTTGCGTTAAGTGATACTCAAAAATAATCACTGCTTATTACCGGAGATAGCTTTTTGAAATAAGACATTTGTTAATAAATGTGTTAGCATTTTATCCAAACAAAAAAGTGATATGAGGGATTATGAATGACACTGCAACAGCTACGCTATGCAATGGTTGTGGCACAAACAGGCTCTATGAACAAGGCAGCAGAGAGTCTTTTTATATCACAGCCTACACTTACCAATACAATAAGAGGTCTTGAAGAAGAGTCGGGAATAACGATCTTCAATAGAACCAATAAGGGGGTTAACCTTACAGCTGAAGGATCTGACTTCCTATTTTATGCAAAGAAAGTTTGTGATCAGTATGATCAGCTCATATGGCGATATGATGGCAAAGGGAATGCCAGAAAAATATTCAGCGTTTCGACACAACATTATTCCTTTGTGTGTGAAGCATTTTCAGATACTGTTAAAGACTATGATGCTTCAACATATCATTTTTCAATTCTTGAAACGACTACTTCCAAGGTAATAGAAGATGTAAGCACATCAGCAAGCGAGGTTGGGGTTTTGTTTCTTAGTGATTTCAATAAGGAGGCCTTAAAGAAACTTTTTGTAGATCATTCTCTGACATATAAGAAGATTGTAAGTTGCAGATTTTATGTATATCTGGGAAAAAATCATCCGCTTGCAGACAGAGACATCATAGACTATGAAGATATCACAAAATATCCTCTTTTAACCTATGAGCAGGGAAAGGATAGTCCTTTGTATATGGCGGAGGAGATTTTTGGAGAGCAGGATTATCCGTATTCGATAAAGGTTTCGGACAGAGCATCCATGCTTCAGATTATGAATAAACTGAACGGATTTACTTTTTGTTCGGGAGCTGTCAGAGGCGCCGTAGGATGGAGTGATTATAAGATTATCCCGCTTAGAGAAAGCGCACACCTTCCGTATAGCTATATGGAAATTGGTTATATACATAAAGATGGACTTAGCCAGATTGGCAAAAGATTTGTAGAGGAGCTCTATAAGGCAGCTCCATCAGAAGAATAAGTGATAAGTAACAAGCATGTTTTTTCCAATATATTAATGGTATAATATATGATATCAATATGAATGATAAGGACAAAGGAAAAAATATGTTAAAAAGACCATTTATTCCAAAACTGGACCCGGATGTCAGACAACTGATGGATGAAACAGGGACCAGACATATCGAATATGTCTCTTTGATTGTGGTATTTTTTGAGACATTTTCGCTTGCGCTGTTTATGCTGACAAGAAAGAACTTTGGCAAAGAGGAGTGGGGCAGCTTTTCCAGCGTTCTTTTTTGCATTATATCTTCGTTTATCGTATTCTTAAGCACCAGACATATTTTAAAGAATAAGGTTATCAATCATGTCCAGGTTGTGATTCTTAACATCTGCTATTATCTTGTGATGTCAATCTGGTCTATGTGGAGCTCTTACCGCAGATATGCGAACGGAGAGCAGATACTTACTTTTTATGCTGTAGAGATTATGCTTGTCTGTTTTATTACGCTCAAACCATGGATTGGTATTGTTTTGAGCCTAATCGTATATGCGTTTGTCTATGAATTGCTGTATCAAATCGACGGTGCTGCCGGCATCAATACCATCAATTATTCGATTCTTACTTTGATTTCTATGGTTGGTATGGGCGTTCGCTATCATTTTTTGATGTGGACTGCTGAGGCAAGCGTGAAACTGGAAAGAGCAAAAAATGATGAGATTCAGGACAAGATTAATGTCCTTAGGGCAATCGCGAATATTTATGACAGAGTGAATCTGATTGACTTTAAGGATAATACGGAAATGTCTGTGCGGGATGGAGACGCGGTTAAGAAGAAACTGAATCTGCAAACGCAGACGCATACAGCAATGACAGCAAATCTGTTTCATCGGGTTATGCCGGATCAGATAGAAGAATTTAATCAATTTACGGATATTACAACAGTCAGGGAACGGCTGGGCAAAAAAAGGCTAATCAGTAAGGATTTTATTGATGTGAAGGACGGATGGTTCAGAGCACAGTATATCCCTGTGGAAATGGACGAAAATGGAATTCCGGAAAGAATTGTTTTCACAACACGAGATGTGGATGATGAGAAAAAGCATGAAGAATGGCTTGTCAGAATTGCAATGACGGATGAGCTGACCAGACTGTTTAACCGCCGAAGCTATGATGAGGATTTAAAAGTATATCGCGAGCAGGGAATGGATGAAGATTTTGCAATTCTCTCAGCGGATGTCAATGGATTAAAGATGGTGAATGACACATTGGGACATGTTGCGGGTGATGAACTGATTAAAGCGGCTGCAGACTGCCTTTTACTTACTGTGGGAAAGAAAGGCAAGGTTTATAGAACCGGTGGAGATGAATTTATGGCAATTCTCCATACGGATGATGTGGATACAATCATTAATCAGGTCATGACGACAGCAGCGCAGTGGCAGGGAGAATATGCAAAAGAACTTTCCATTTCTCTCGGCTATGCTGCCGCTAAGAATCATAAAGAATTAGATATTCATGAGTTAGAAAAAAGAGCTGACAGTGAAATGTATCAGGCCAAGGCAAAGTATTATGAGCGCAAAGGCATTGATCGCAGACATGGAGAATCAGACAATGACAGTAATCGATAGACTGGTTGCGGCAAGAGATGAAACCTATCGTACATTTCAGGTGAAACTGGTGCCGAATATTGATGCGGACAAAATCATCGGAGTCAGGACTCCAGAATTGCGAAAAATCGCAAAAGAAGTATTTGCAAGCGAGGACTGTGATGCATTTCTGCAGACATTGCCACATACTTATTATGAGGAAAATCTGATTCACTTTTTTATAGTGGCGATGATCAGGGATTTTGACACCTGCATTCAGAAAGTGGAAGCATTTTTGCCCTATGTGGACTGCTGGCCACTGTCGGATCAGGCGACACCGAAATGTTTTAAGAAAAATCATGAAAGACTGTTGCCGTATATCAAAAAGTGGATTGCGTCAGAACATGTCTATACTGCCAGATTCGGAATGCGTATGTTGATGAATGAATTCTTGGACGAAGATTTCCGCGAGGAATATCCGGAACTGGTTGCCGAAAAAAACGGTGAAGATTATTATCTGAAAATGATGATTGCCTGGTATTTTGCAACCGCGCTTGCAAAGCAGTATGACAAGACAATTCCTTATCTCGAAAAACACAGGCTGGAAGACTGGGTTCATCGAAAAACCATACAGAAAGCCATCGAAAGCTACCGTGTATCGGATGAACACAAGAAATATCTGTTGACCTTAAGATAATGACATACGGATTGCCTGCAAGCCCTAGGATGTCCTTGACAAGTTAGTGGACACTAACTATAATGAATACAGTTAGTGCCCACTAACTTTATTTTATGCACATGGGTTAGTTGGAACTAACCAACGTAACAGAGTCCGATAAAAAATAGATGAGTCAAGGAGGTAGTTATGAAAAAGTCGGGACGAAAAAGTGATTTGGCAATCCTGCTGGATTATGCCGGAAATTACAGGGTATTGACCTACATAGGGTTGTTTTTATCAGCCATCGCCATGGTACTGGGAATGTTGCCGTATCTGTGCATATGGCTGGTTATGAGAGGGTTGATTACTGTCGCACCAAATTGGTCACAGGCGACAGATATCGGAAGATACGGATGGATGGCATTTGCGTTTGCATTTGCAGGGATTCTCTTTTATTTTGCGGCATTGATGTGTACACATCTGGCAGCGTTTAGGACTGCTTCGAATATACGCAAGCAGGGAATGACACATTTGATGAAAACACCGCTGGGATTTTTTGATTCGAATGCATCCGGGTTATTGAGGAACCGTCTGGATGGAGCTGCATCTGAAACAGAGACACTCCTGGCACACAATCTTGCGGATATCGTCGGAAGCGTTACGATGTTTTTGGGCATGGTTGTCATGATGTTTGTCTTTGATTGGAGAATGGGAACCGCCTGTTTGCTGGCAGCAGTGATTTCTGTTGTTGCGATGTTCACAATGATGGGGGGCAAAAATGCAAAGATGATGCAGGAATATCAGGTGGCACAGGATTATATGAGCAAAGCCGGAACCGAATATGTACGCGGCATTCCGGTTGTGAAAGTATTCCAGCAAACTGTATATTCATTTAAAGCATTTAAAGATGCCATCGAGGATTACAGCACGAAAGCAGAGGAATATACAGACGGCGTCTGCAGAGTCCCACAGTCTGTGAATCTGACATTTACCGCCGGCGCATTTATTTTCCTGGTGCCGGCAGCAATTCTGATTGCACCGGGGGCATTATCTGCAGGCAATTTTGCTGCATTTGTTACCAATTTTGCATTCTATGCAGTCTTCTCCGCAATCGTATCCACCGCACTTGCAAGAATTATGTTTGCAGCAAGCGGCATGATGCTCGCAAGTACCGCGCTCGGAAGAATCTCACAGGTGATGGATGCACCGGTATTAAAACAGACGAATCATCCGAAGCTGCCAAAGGATAACAGCATCGAATTCAGGGATGTTTCCTTTACATACGACGGGGCGGATGTGCCGGCGATCGATCATGTTTCCTTTGCAGTAGAGCCGGGACAGACAGTTGCACTGGTCGGCCCTTCCGGTGGAGGAAAGACGACTGCGGCAAGTCTGATTCCGCGTTTCTGGGATGTCACATCCGGAAGCGTTCTGGTGGGACAGGTGGATGTCAGACAGACCAATCCGCATGAGCTGATGAATCGCATCGCATTTGTATTTCAAAATAACCGGCTGTTCAAAGCCAGCATCTATGAAAATGTTAAAATCGCAAGACCTGATGCGACCAGGGAGGAAGTGCAACGCGCATTATCTGCCGCACAATGTGATGATATTCTCGCAAAATTGCCAGAGGGAATGGATACTGTAATCGGCACGGAAGGAACTTACCTTTCCGGAGGAGAACAGCAGCGAGTGGCACTTGCCCGGGCAATTTTAAAGGATGCGCCGATAGTGGTTTTGGATGAGGCGACAGCATTTGCAGATCCGGAAAACGAATCTCTGATTCAAAAAGCTTTTGCAACATTGACAAAGGGACGGACCGTAATTATGATTGCACATCGCTTATCAACGGTGACCGGAGCGGACAAGATCATTGTGCTCGATGAGGGAAAAGTGGTAGAAGAAGGAACACATGCGCAGCTAAAACAGCAAAACGGCATGTATGCACGCATGTGGGCGGACTATAATCAGGCAGTGAAATGGCGCATTTCTACAGGGGAGGCAGTATAAATGTTTGGAAAAGAATTTCAAAGAAAATATGCTTTGACAGAGAAGGGAATCCGTAATACAAAACAGGCCACGGTGTGGACGGTGATAGCAAATCTGATTGTCATGGGTGGCATGGGAATCCTGTATCTGATGATGGAAAAATATATGGATACCCTGACCAACGGGGCAGGGCTTCCGAAACCATGGGTATTTTTGTTGATGGTAGTGGGCTTTGTCGTACTGGCATTGCTTGCACATTTGCAACAGTACAGAGCAACTTACGGGCTGGTTTATGGAGAGGTCAAGGATGTGCGCATCTCACTTGCGGAGCGAATGAGAAAACTTCCGCTGGGATTCTTTGGCAAGCGCGATATGGCTGATTTGACGGAGACCATTATGGGAGATGTGAATCGACTCGAGCATGTCTGGTCTCACTGCCTGGGATATCTGTATGGCTCTTATATCTCAACAGCTGTGGTTGCAATTATGATGATTGCATTTGACTGGAGACTTGCCATTGCATGTCTTTGGGGTGTACCGGTGGCATTTATTCTATTGTTTGGAAGCCGCAAAATCAATAAGCGCAACTCTGAAATTACCAAGCAGGCCGGCATTACGGTGGCAGATGGAATCCAGGAGACGATTGAAAATATACGGGAAATCAGAGCAACCAATCAGGAAGAAAAGTTTTTGGATGAATTAAATGCAAAAATCGATGCGCATGAAAAAAAGATGATTGCGGGCGAATTATCCTGCGGGATTTTTGTGAATGCGGCAAGTGTGATTATGCGACTGGGTGTGGCAACGACCATCCTTACCGGAGCAAAACTGATTTTGGACGGACAGATTGATTTTATGGTACTGTTTATGTTCATGCTTGCCATCACAAGAGTGTATGCACCGTTTGATCAGGCATTGGCGCTGATTGCGGAGATGCTGGTGTCTCAGGTGTCTGCATCGAGACTGAATGAAATTCATGAGATGAAGATTGCAGAAGGCAAAAAGTCTTTTGATACAGACGGACATGATATTGTATTTGAAAATGTGGGATTTTCTTATGACAACAATCAGGTTTTGAAGCAGGTCAGCTTTACCGCAAAAGAAGGAGAAATCACTGCGCTGGTTGGTCCTTCCGGCTCCGGCAAGAGTACCTGTGCCAGACTGGCTGCCAGACTTTGGGATATCAATGAGGGCAGCATTAAAGTCGGCGGAGTGGATATCAATTCGGTGGATCCGGAAGTGTTGCTCAGCGATTACTCGATGGTATTTCAGAATGTGGTATTGTTTGACGATACCATCATGGAAAATATCCGTTTGGGCAAACATGGTGCAACAGATGAAGAAGTCATTGCAGCAGCGCGTGCGGCAAATTGTGATGAATTTGTCGAAAAACTGCCAAACGGTTATATGACTTCGATTGGAGAGAATGGTGCGAAACTTTCCGGAGGAGAGAGACAGCGCATTTCAATTGCCAGAGCATTGTTAAAAGATGCACCGATTGTATTGCTCGATGAAGCGACGGCTTCGCTTGATGTCGAGAATGAGACCAAAGTGCAGTCTGCACTTTCACGTCTGTTAAAAGGCAAGACGGTTCTGGTTATCGCACATCGCATGCGAACCGTGGAAGCGGCTGACAAAATCGTGGTACTTGCGGATGGCAAGGTCGCGGAGGAAGGCACTCCTTCAGAATTATTGGCCAAAGAAAACGGCATTTTCCGGCATATGACCGAATTGCAGAGTGACAATGCACAATGGAATATTGCCTAGAACAGAATAGAGATAACGGGAAAGAAGCTGCAGAGCATGCGGCTTCTTTTTTCGTTGAGAAGACCGGCAAATTCAGTTATAATTGACTTACGAGAGAGAACGTGAAATAGGAATAGGAACAGGAGATTTTATGAACAGAATTTTGGTTGCTGCAAATCTGATAGCGGCTCTTTTTATTGTTGTCATTGCGATAGGTTTATATCAGGTGCCAAAAAAAGCGTTGAAACCAACCAGGCGTTTCCGTTACTGCATGTGGATGACCTTCGCCGGTTTAATGGTTGAGATTGTGACATGCGTCTTAGAGGGCAGGAGTGAATGGAATCTGCTCCTCTGTGGCTCTAATTATCTTGCATCCATTCTGACAGACTGCATTGTCATTACCTATTCATTCTATTTGTATGATTTGATATCTGAAAGCAGTAAGACATTTACAAAGCGGTTTGCGTATGCAGTGTCTGCTTTGTGTTTGCTCGATATATGTATTCTTACGGTGTTGACGTTGTCAGGAAAGCTGTTTCATATCCAAAATGGCTATTTTGAAGCCGGTTCCTGCTATTCCTATATGGGAGTCATCCCGGGGATTTGCTTTATTGCCATGATATTTCTTTATATCTTCGAATTTAGAAATTTTCGTATTCAAAACAAAATTTTTGTGGTTTTAATAGTATTGGTTCCGGTACTCGGCTCAATTATCTTGACAATGGATAAAAACATACGATACGGATACATGGTATCGGCATTATCAATGAATGTGATTTATGTCATTATCCAGTCAAGACTGGTGGCTGAGGCGGCTGCTGATGCCAGACTCTATAATGAGATTTCCTGCCGGGATTATTTGACAGAACTTCGCAACCGGCGCGGATTTCAGGAATATATGGATTCGGTAGACGAGCACAAGGAAATCGGAATTGCTTTCATCGATATCAATTCCCTGAAAGAAACCAATGATACGCAGGGACATGAAGCCGGTGACAGATTGATCAGACGTGTTGCAGAACTCATCAGAAAAGGAATCCCGACCGGAATTCCATGCCGAATCAGTGGCGATGAGTTTATCTGTGTGATTGAAAATATATCAGACAAAAAACTGTCAGAATTAATGGATGGATTCAGACAGCTGCTGAGGCAGAATGAACGGATTGCAGCAGTGGGATATGCACATGGTCAAAAGAAGCAAATCGGGGAACTGATCAAAGCCTCGGAGCAGATGATGTATGAAGATAAGGAAGATTATTACAGAGAAACAGGACGAAACAGACGCAGATAAAGGGAATATAAGATGGGATATCTGATTGACAGAAAGAAGTATAAATCTGCCTATATTGCATTATATGCATTATTAAAAAAAGATATTGTGGACAACATTTATCCATACGGGAGCAAGCTACCCTCCAAACGAATGCTTGCTGCGGAAACCGGATTGAGTGTGATTACGGTAAAGAATGCATATGAACTGCTTTGTGAAGAGGGATATGTCGAGAGTGTAGAGCGAAGCGGATATTATGTGATTTTTAAAAGCGAAGACGGATTTGTGCAGACCGGACAGGTACAGTTACACAGCCGGATTGCAACCGGCCAGGAACTGACTTTCCCGTATTCTGTTTTGGCGCGCACCATGCGACGTGTCATGAGTGACTATCAGGAGGATATTTTGGATGCATCCCCAAATTGCGGGAGAGAGGAATTGCGCGAAGCAATTCGAGTCTATCTGGCGCGCAATCGTGACATCCATGTGGATCTCAATCAGATTATTATCGGATCCGGTGCAGAATATTTATATAGTATGATTGTCGGAATATTGGGCAATGAGGCTATCTATGCATTGGAGTCACCATCATATGAAAAGATTGAAAAAATATATCGGACAGCAGGGGTGACCTGTGACATGTTGCCACTCGGTGCGGATGGCATTCAAAGCGAAGCACTGGCAAAAACCGATGCGACCGTGATGCATGTCTCTCCTTATCGCAGTTATCCGACCGGTATTAAGGCTTCTGCATCCAAACGATTTGAATATATCCGCTGGGCAAAGAGACCGGGACATTATCTGGTGGAGGACGATTACGAATCTGAATTTTCGGTTTCGAACAAACCGGAAGAGACGTTGTTTGCTCTTTCAAAAGATGATAATGTGATTTATATCAACACCTTTTCCAAGACGATTTCGCCGTCTCTTCGAATGGGTTATATGGTTTTGCCGAAGCATCTGGTCGAACGATATGAACAGCGTCTGGGGTTTTATTCCTGCACGGTTCCGACCTTTGAACAGCTCGTGATTGCCAGCCTGATTACCAATGGAGATTTCGAGCGACATATCAATCGCGTACGGCGTGATAAGAGAAGGAAAAGCATGACGTAAACTGCTTGGGGTAAGCAATGGAGGTGTTTTGAGTGGGGGCAAAAAGGAGTAAGGCAGCCAGAGACAGTATGTTTCGGGCTTGTTCGGTTATGATTGGAATCGGAGTCAATGTATTGTTGTCTCTGATTGGATACCGTCTTCAGATTCCTCTTTATCTGGATTCGACCGGTATCATAGTGCTTTCTGTTCTGGGGGGATATTTCCCGGGGATTTTTACGGCTGTAGCATCCAATATGATTTTCAGCCTGTTTAGTCCTCATTATATTTATTTTGGAACCGTAAACGCATTGATTGCAATCTATACGGTTTGGTTCGTGCGGCGCAAAAAGAAATTAAATTATCAAAATGTGCTGATCTATATTCTTGTAATAGGTACAGGTTCGGGAATACTCAGTGCCATCATTCAGTGGGGCCTGTTTAACAAACCGGAGAGTCAGTCGCTTGTATTGTTGATGGAAGCGATGGCATCAAGCACCGGAATCCCGGATTTTCTATGTTTTATTCCTGCAAATATCATTGTGAATATCGCGGATAAGTCGATTGGACTGTTATTGGCACTTATCATCCTGCATTTTGTTCCGGAAAGGGTTCGTATGCGCATCAAAGAAAGCGGATGGCGGCAAAAACCTTTGTCAGATCTGGAACGCGAAAATCTCGAGAACTGGAAGGGAACGACCAGAATAACCATTAAAGTGCGAATTGCAATCATGCTTACTGTAATGACATTGGCCTCTGCATTGTTCACCGGGGGGGTTGGAATCCGTCTTTATTTTGAAAATGAGCGGAATGAGCGTACCCATATCGTAGAGACGGCCGCAAAATTTGCTGCGGGACAGGTGGATCCGGAGAAGATCGGGGAATATATTGCAGACGGAAGAGATGTGAGTGGCTATGAAGAGACAGAGGAGATGCTATACAATATCCGTGAAAATGCATCCGGTGTTGTCTATCTATCCATCATAAAATATGAAGAAGACAATAAAATTTATGTATTTGACCTGGACGGACTGGAGAATGATGAGCGATATGAAAATGAACTTGGATATAGTCCGGGAGATATTTTGCCGCTTGAGGATGCAGTGCGCCCGTATCAGGAAGATTTGTTAAGTGGAAAGGCAATTCCGGTCATTGAAACCAAAAATGTATGGTCCTGGTCTGTTTCGGCATATTCGCCGATTGTCAATGAACTCGGCCAGTGTGTTGCCTATGCGAGAGCAGAAGCATCTGTGGATTATCTTGTAGGCTATATGCGCAATTTCCAGCGCCGTGTTTTGATGGTGATTTCGGGAGTTTTGATTCTGCTTCTGGCGGTGGGACTTTGGTCTACGAGTATCAATACTACATATCCGATTAAGAGTATCGGAATGAGTCTTGAGAATATTGTAAAAGCGGAGTCCGATCAGGCTCAGATGGATGAGGCTGTCCGGCAATTGCGTGCAATCGATATACGCACGGGTGATGAACTGGAGAAACTCTATCATGAGATTTGTGATATGGCGGTGCATCAGACCGAACAATTGCGCAGTATCCGCAGATTTTCAGAACATACGGCAAAGATGCAGGACGGATTGATCATTACAATGGCGGACCTCGTGGAAAACCGTGATTCCGACACGGGTGCCCATATCCAAAAGACTGCGGCATATGTCAGAATCATTGTGGAAGGCTTGCAAAAGAAGGGATATTATGCCGGAAAAATCGATTCCAAATTCATCTCGGATGTCGTGCGAAGTGCGCCGCTTCATGATATTGGAAAAATCAACATCTCGGACAGCATCTTAAACAAACCGGGCAAATTGACAGAAGAGGAATATGAAGTAATAAAGACCCATACCATTGCAGGAAAGCGGATTATGGAGAAGGCCATCGACACCATCGGCGGAGAAAATTATCTGAAAGAAGCGAGAAATATGGCTGCTTACCACCATGAGAGATGGGATGGCAACGGATATCCGGAAGGATTGCACGGGGAGGTAATTCCATTGTCTGCGCGTATTATGGCGGTAGCGGATGTGTTTGATGCCCTGACTTCTTCTAGGGTATATAAGAAGGCATTTTCTCTCGAACAGGCAATCTCGATGTTACAGGACGGAGCCGGTTCGCAGTTTGATCCAAAATGCGTGGAAGTATTTGTGGATGCGATTCCGGAAATCAAAATCATCCTGCGCAAATATAACAAAAAGTATTAGATGGAGGTGGCTGATTCATGAAATGCAGAAAAATTCAATGTGCAGCAGTTCTGTTGGCCGTGTCCATCGGGCTTACGGCAGCAGTTCCGCTAGGCGCAAAAACACAGGATGACTCAGGTAGGGGAGGCGGCTATGCTGTTACCGGACAATTATCGGGGGTAGACTATTCGACCAAGATTTATGATTCATCAAATGGCCTGCCGACATCGGATGCGATGTGCATTATGACTGCGCAGGATGGCTATATCTGGATCGGTGGATATGGAGGTGTACTCCGATATGACGGTACGGAATTTGAACTGCTCAATCCGAACAACGGTCTGACAAGTGCCCGCTATATCTATGAGGACATATACGGAAGAGTCTGGGTTGGCACCAATGACAATGGAGTTGTGGTCATCGACGGAGAGGACCAGACACATTTGACTTATCGCGATGGGCTGCCGTCATCGTCGATTCGTTCGTTTGCCGAAGATGACAACGGAAATGTATTTGTCGGTACCACGTCCGGAATCTGCTATGTGGACAGTGAGATGAAAGTGCATTTGCTTTCGCATCAGCTTTTGGATGATGAACGGATTCTAAAGCTCGAGCAGGATGAAAACGGACGCATATTCGGACAGACGTCAAGCGGCATTATTTTTTGCATTGTCAATTGCAAAATCACAAATCTGTATACCAGTGAAACACTTGCAATGGATAAAATTACCACATTTATGGTGGATCATCAGAATGAAGGATATCTTTATCTCGGAACCGGTGAAACAGATCTGTATTATGGCAAATTCGGAGACCATGCGTCTCAAATGACCAAGCTGTCCGTCGCACCATTGTCCGATATTCATTGGATGAGCTATGAATGTGGCAGGCTGTGGGTTGCTTCCACTTCGCAGGTCGGATATTTCAATGCAAATCAAAAATTTGTTTTGCTGGATCATATCCCTCTGCAAAGCGGAATTGAAATGATGACATCGGACTATCAGGGCAATATGTGGTTTGCTTCTTCCACACAGGGTGTGATGAAGATTGTGACCAACAACTTTGTTGATGTGAGTGGAAAGGCCGGCTTGCCGCGGGATGTGACCAATGCTGTCTGCCTGCAGTCAAATCATTTGTGGATTGGAACCGATAACGGATTGTTTATTCTGGATGAGAATCAAAAACCGGTCACAAATGCGCTCACGGAATATCTGAAGGGCTCGCGTGTTCGCTCTGTGATTGAGGACAGTGATCATAATATCTGGATTGGCACATATACCAATGATATCGGGCTGATTTGCTATCGGACAGATGGCAGTATGCAGCAATGGACGACGGAAGACGGGCTTCCGGACAATCAGGTGCGCTGTATTGCTTTTTCAAAAACAGGTGCGACTCTGGTCGGAACAAACGGAGGCCTGGCCGTAATCGAAAAGGGCAAGATTACCAGAACCGTCAGCAGCAAAGACGGGATTAAAAACACAGTATTCCTTACCGTGGCAGAAGACAAAGACGGAGTCATTTTTGTGGGAACCGATGGGGACGGAATTTATGCAATCAAAAAGGCCGAGATTACGCATTTGAATCGGGACAACGGTCTGACCAGTGATGTGGTTATGAAAATCATCAGAGATGATGAGCATGAAACCTTTTGGATTGTAACTTCGAACTCCATTGAAACTTTTAAAGACGGCAATATGCGGGAAATTAAGAGTTTTCCAAACAATAACAATTATGATATCAGCTTTGATAATCAGGGGATAGCATGGGTCTTGTCTTCCTATGGACTGTTTTCGGTGAAGGCAGAGGATTTGCTGAACGACACAATCGAAGAATTCAATTTGTATACGATTTCAAATGGACTGCCGTATGCGATGACCGGACTGGCGGTGAATTACAAGGATGCAGAAGGCAATCTGTATATACCGGGTCGGTACGGAGTCATCAGGGTCAATATCAATCAGTTTTATGAAGAAACTGCACAAATCAAAATCTGTATCAAATCCATCATCTCTGATGATGAAATAATTCTGCCCGATGAGAAGGGTGTTTATCATCTGCCTGTTTCCAACGGGCGTGTCCGGATTGCGGCATCCGTAATGGATTATACCCTGTTGAATCCGACGGTGCGTATGTATTTGGAACAAGGTCCGGATGATGGAATCACAGCGAATCAAACTGATTTGCAGGCGCTTGAATATACGCGCCTCCGTTATGGAAAATACAAATTGCATATTCAGGTCATCAATCATTCGACAGGAAATGTAATACAGGAAGAAGTATATGAACTGGTGAAGCGGCCGACCTTAAATGATCTGATTTTTATCCGTGTTCTTCTCGGAATTTTGATTGCTGTGATTGCGGGTATCGTGGTATGGCGTATTCTGAAATCCACTGTCATCCGACGCCAATATGACGAAATCCGTCAGGCAAAAGAAGATGCAGAGCGGGCAAATATGGCAAAATCAAGATTCCTTGCCAATATGTCACATGAAATCCGTACTCCGATCAATACGATTATGGGTATGAATGAGATGATGATGAGAGAAGATGCGACCGATGTGCCGAAAGGCTATTTCCTCGCTATGATGAATTACGGGTTCGATATTCGGAATGCGTCCGAATCCCTGCTTGGATTGATCAATGATTTGCTTGACATATCCAAGATTGAGTCGGGCAAAATGCATGTGGTGGAACAAAATTATGATGTGCAAAACATGCTCCGCTCCATTGTGTCCATGATTCGTGTGCGCAGTACCGAAAAAGAACTGCAGTTTGATGTGGTCGTTGATGAACTGATTCCAAAGACACTGTACGGAGATGAAGGCAAGATCAAACAGATTGTCCTGAATCTTTTGACGAATGCGGTGAAATATACCGAGGTGGGCGGATTTGTGCTCGGTGTTACCATGGATGAGCGCAGAGATGATGTGGCTTATTTGCGATTCTATGTCAAGGATACGGGAATCGGTGTCCGCGAAGAGGATATGGATAAGCTGTTTTCAGCCTATGAACGATTGGATGAAGAAAAGAATTCCGGCATTCAGGGAACCGGCCTCGGACTCGACATTTCAAGAAAGTTTGCAGAGCTGATGGGCGGCAACCTCTGGTGCGAGAGTGTGTATGGAGAAGGTTCCGAATTTATTCTGACACTGACGCAAAAGATCGTCGACGAAACTCCGCTCGGTGTGTTCATTGAGCGTGATGATTCAAAGAAGAGCGGACCTTATGTACCTCAATTTATCGCACCGGATGCAGATATTCTTGTGGTGGATGACAACCCGATGAATTTGAATGTCATTACGGGATTGCTGAAAGCAACAAAGGTATTTGTCACGACCTCTTCAAGCGGCGAAGATGCGCTCGAAAAAATCAGGGATTCGCACTTTGATGTGGTTCTCCTGGATCATATGATGCCGGGAATGGATGGAATTGAAACGGTCGCAAGAATCCGTGAAATGGATCAGAATCTGCCGGTATATGCGCTGACCGCAAACGCAACGGCAGGCGAAGCCTTCTACAAATCAAAAGGTTTCAATGGATATCTTTCTAAACCGGTTGACAGTGAAGTCCTCGAAAAAACGATTATGCAGCATTTGCCGGAGCATATGATCGAAAAGCCTACGCGGGAAGATGCGGTTGTCGAACTGACCGAAATGCCGGAAGACAAGATGTGGCTTTATCAGGTGGATGGAATAGATGTGGAAGAGGGAATCAAAAATTCGGGAGGCATTTCCGGATATCTGTTCTCACTGGATCTGTTCCTTGATACGATTGACGAGAATGCGAAGGTAATCCGCGATGCCTTTGACCAGCAGAATTATCGTCTCTATACCATCAAGGTACATGCACTGAAGAGCTCCGCAAGAATCATTGGTGCACAGAATCTGTCGCATATGGCAGAGGCACTCGAGGCCGCGGGAAATCGTCAGGATGTGGATTACATTATCGAAAATACCGGATTGCTGCTGGATGATTATCTGGAATACAAGGACAAACTTCAGGACATCAAGAAGAAAACCATACAGGAAGATCTTGAACCAATCGATCCGGCCGAGCTGGAGGATGCTTATCAGGCTCTGGCAGAGATGATTGATATGATGGATTATGATGCGGTTGAAATGATTCTGGAGCAGCTTTCACACAATGCACTGCCGGAAGACGACAGAGCATTCATGGATACGATTGCGCAGCTGCTGAAAAAACTCGATTGGGACGGATTGGAAGCAAAGATAAAGGAGCATTGAGCAAATGTTTGAATTCATTAGAACAAACCAATTGAATATCATGTTTATCCTCTCTGTTGCATGCATGACAATTGCCGTTCTGCTGTTGATTACGGATTTCATTTCGAAGCGGCGTAAGCGGATTTTGATTATGATGGAACTGACAGCTACATTTTTGCTGTACTTTGACCGCATGGCTTATGTTTATTCCGGCAAACCGGACGGTGTAGGCTATGTGATGTCTCGCGTGAGCAATTTTGCTGTTTTTTTCCTGACATCCGTAATTGTATGGGTATTCAACCGCTATCTGCGAGATTTGTTGCAGGTGGAGGGCAAGGTTGAGAAAATCCCGAAACGCGTGCAATTCGTAAATGTGATATCGATCATGGGTATGATTATGGTTGTAATCTCGCAGTTCACACACTGGTATTACAGCATCGATGCCAATAACATTTATCATCGCGGACCGTTGTTTTTGCTGTGTTACGTAGTCCCTGTCGTCGGCCCGCTGGTACAGTATACCGTTGTCCATGAATACAGGAAGTCGTTTGGTAAGCTGATTTATACTGCATTGAGTCTGTATATTTTCGTGCCAATCGTCGTTGCAATTATCCAGATTTTTGCATACGGTATTTCCATCGTCAATATGGCAATGGTAATCGTATCCATTTTGATGTATGTATTTGCACATCTCGATATCAACCAGACGGTAAAGCGTGCGCACAAACTTGAGATGAACGAATTGCAGGAAGAAAAGAAAAGTATGAAGCGTCTGTTCGATCAGACGGCAACTGCTTTCGTTATTGCGGTTGAAAAGCGCGATGCCTATGCCGAAGGCCATGCGGAGCGTGTGGCAGATTATGCCAGAAAGCTTGCAGTTATGCTGGGCAAAAACGAGGAACAGGCAGATGAAGTATATTATGCAGCGCTGTTGCATGATGTCGGTATGATTGCCATACCGGATTCCCTGATCGGCCGAAAAGACAATCTGACAGAAGAGGAGCTGGCAATTCAAAAGAACCGCCCGATCATCAGTGGAGAGATTCTGGCCAATATCAAAGAATATCCATATTTGCGCGAGGCAGCATTATACTGTCATGAACGCTATGACGGAACCGGTTATCCAACCGGAATGCAAGGCAAGACCATCCCGGAAATCGCGCGGATCATTGCCGTGGCGGATGCGTTTGATTCGATGACATCCCAAAAGCAGTATCGCGATGCGCTGCCATACTTGACTGTTCGTGAGGAATTCATCAAAGAGGCCGGAAGCAGGTTTGATCCGGACATCGCCGACTTGATGGTGCAATTGATGGACCGCGAATATACGCGCACCGAGCAGAACGAAGTGCTCGAATTGCAGGACCATTTGTCCTGCAACGAATACCGTGAGGAGGTCACCGTCGGAATCCCGCTGGGAACAGAGGCAATACAGATTATGTTTACATGTAAGCCGAAGAATACAGCCACCGGTCAATTTTCATCTCCGTCCATCATTTTGTTTGATTCCTATGATCGTCAGGTCCATGACAATCAAAAAGCAATCGAGGCATATCATTATGTGGAATATGGTGAAATCTGGTTTGACGGCCATTATATTTCCACCAGTGCACGAAATATAGAAGTCAATGTAATGGAAAATCATGCGGCTCAATCGGAGGATGGCGCAGAACAGTATATTATTTCTGGAGGCAGATTTGAGGATCATGTCTCAATCACAATGACCAGTGCAAAATATACCGTGGATATTATTATTGCTTTGCCGGATAAATCAAAAGCCTCATTCATTGGTCTGACTGGCGAACACTGCGAGTTGGAGCAGATCAGTGTCGAACCGACCGGTGTACATGTAACGGAAGGCGAAATCAAGAAAATCGTCGAGGCAATTAACTACATCGATCGAATGGAATCCGACATCCCGAATGTGCAGATTGACAGACCACGCATCGCATCAACCGAGGGCATCCCGGTAAAAGAAGACTTACATGTGGCATTCCATACTATGAGTTTGCCGTCGGCCAGCCATATGTGGCACTGCCCGTATATTATTCTGTTTTATTCGGATGACGGGCGCGTCAACGGCAAAGGCTACGAAGAATATGTACTTCTGAAATTAAATGGTGAGGAAACCGGCGGCGAAGACTACGTTGAAAACAAATTTATCATGAAAAAATCAGAAGATTTCCCGGGCTGGGAACAGTGGAAAGAAATCAACAAAGTCGGCATGGAATCCGCATTTGACGTAACGCGAAAAGGCAACCATGTCACAATCTCCACAAACAATCTGGGCATCTACATGGAAAACACGACAATCATGAAAGATGCTTCAAAACCTGTCTATGTCGCATTGACCGGCGACCAGGTCGCACTGACCGATATCCGAATCCGCAACCGGTAATGAATGCGTGTATTTGCGATAGGAGGTTGCATTTGTGATATGCGTTCGCATATAATAGAATGCATGAAAGGCGAATACAAAACCAAATCAAGAAATCTGATTATCGATTATTTGAAAGCGCATGCAGATCGGCGTTTTACAGCACATGATCTGACAAAAGAATTTGAAGCACAGGGCGAGCGCGTCGATCGCTCCACTATTTATCGAAACCTGGAACGATTGAGCCGAGAAGGAACGCTGGTTCGCTACAAGGAGAATGCAACCAATGCGACCTGCTTTCAATATTCGGAGATGCACGGACAATGCCACAGCCATATTCATGCGCAATGCGAAGTGTGTGGGAAAATCTATCATTTAAAAAATGACATTTTCCGTTCTGCCGAGAAAAAATTGCATGAGCAATATGGCATCAGCCTGGATTTTGGTCATACCATTCTCTCCGCAGTCTGTGATTCCTGCAAGGCGCAGGAAAAAATAAGCAATAAAACAAGCGATAAAATAAGTAATAAAAAATAAGATTCAACTCAGTCGGAGAAATCCCCCACCTCTAAGCGTTAGCGTAGGTGGAGGTTATGACAAACTATACTCAGTCGGGGTACAAGCTCCGACTGAGTTAAACGCTCCGCGA
>NZ_PDYG01000010.1 GCF_002735305.1 Agathobacter ruminis | reverse complement strand
GCGCATCCTCGCGGAGCGTTTATCTCAGTCGGAGATTGTAACCCCGACTGAGATAAAATCATATGATTAAGCACTCTATATATTTCTGTCAATGCATAGGCTTCTTACGCCAACACGCTTGCAAGCTCCTGCATAATCTCAGGTGTCTGAATATTCTGCGGGCAATGTCCTACGCAGCTGCCACATGCAATACAGTCAGAAGGTTTGCCCTCTGATTCGATTGCGGCTGCCTTTTCCTTAATTTCCCATGCCCCATCGCATTTGTATGTGTTATACAATGTCAGCCATTCCGGAATGTTGATATTCATTGGACAATCCGGCGTACAATAACGGCACGCGGTGCAAGGAACCACAAGGCGATCATGGAATACTTCCAATGCGCGGAACAGTACTTCTTTGTCTGCTTCCGACAATGGAGTTTCATCATCAAATGTATTTACATTATCCTGAATTTGTTCCATATTGCTCATGCCCGAAAGGATTACCTGTACCTGATCAAGGCTGCGTACAAAGCGCAATGCCCATGCTGCGATGCTCCAATCCGGATGCGCCTCCTTCAGAATTGCGGTTGCTTCAGGGCTTAATTCCGCAAGTTTGCCGCCACGCACCGGTTCCATAACAACAATCGGAATCTCTCTGTCTTTTAAAATCTGATATTCTTCTTTTGCCGTGCCATATTTCCAGTCATAATAATTGATCTGTAACTGTGCAAAATCCCACTTATGATGGTTTGCAATACGCTCAAGCTGATCCGGATCTGCGTGAGAAGAAAAACCAAAATATTTGATTCTACCTTTCTGCTGCTGCTCAAGGAAATACTCGATGCAACCGCTGGTCAAATAAAAATCTACATTGGCATTTTCCACTGCATGAAGCAAATAAAAATCAATGTAATCTTTGTCCAGTTTCTGCAACTGCTCCTCAAACATTTTCTTGTAGTCACGGCTTGCGAATGAGCTAAATTTGGTTGCAATACAATAGCTGGAACGATCATATTTCGCAAGTGCTTTTCCGACAAAGCGCTCTGATTCGCCACGATGATACACATAAGCAGTGTCATAATAATTGATTCCGTGGCTCATTCCATAGTCAATGATTTCCTGCGCCTTTTCATAGTCAATATCGCTGTCTCCGCCCGCTCCAATTGGCAAACGCATATTTCCCATACCAAGACGGGACAATGCAATGCCATCTTTATACAATTTTTTTTCCATATTTTAGTCCTCCTAAATGCTCTCTCTTGGCTAATTATAACATGGCAGATTTTCCGTTTCCATATTAATCGAGGGCTTCACAAATTTTTTTCACCTTTGGGGACGGGGGTCAGCGGATAGTCGGGTGTCCCCAAAGTAATAGTACCCCGTCCCCAAAGGTGAGTAACCTGTCCCTAAGGTGTAAAAAACACGTCAAAAAAGCTGCAAACAGGTATGTTTGCAGCTTCTTTCAGATCATTATTGAATAATTCAATTTCCCAATCGGATATTTTCTCGCAAGCCCATAATGATTATTATTTTGGGAAACGCGTAAAAGCGCCATTTTTGAGTGATTTTTTATTCTTTGGGGACACCCTTCTTCCCTTTGGGGACGGGGTACTATACCTTTTGGGACACCCGACTATCCGCTGACCCCCGTCCCCAAAGGGAAGAACCAAAAACAGTGGTCGAGCCGGTAGTAATATATGCCTGCACGCGGAACCGATAAGTTTTGCCGCGCTTGAGCCCGGTTACTTTGCAGCTTGTCTTTTTCGTCAGGCGGGTATCGACGAGCTTGCCGGCGCGATCGTAGATTAATATGCGATAGCCGGTTGCTCCGGTCACTTTAGACCATTTGAGGGTGGCTGAAGTGGCCGATTTGAATTTTATTTTGAGAGACTTTGGTTTCGGTGCTTTGGTTGCAGTCTCGTAGGCATCGGAATAAGTGCCGAAGCCATAAATGCCATTGGACTTCACGAACGCACGGACACGATATTTATATTTTGTGGCAATTTTCAGTTTCTTTGCACTATAGCTCGGTTGCGTTGTCGTCTTGACATATTTCCATGACTTCTTGGACGCATTCCATTGATATACGCGATATCCATCCGCGCCGGCCACCGGTTTCCAAACAATTGTGGTGGAATTGGCAGTGCTTGTCTTGCGCTTCAGTCCGGTTGTCTGTTCCGGTCGTGTTTTGACTTCGATTCTGCCCGGCCGGCCATAAACCAATGTACCTTCCGCATTCATGCCGTAGGCGCGCACTTTGCAAATGTACTTTGCGCCCGGCGTCAATCCGCTATAGGCATAGGATTGAGTGGTCTGATCTTCGATGGTCACCGGCTCGGTGACCTGCTTTCCATCCGCATCATACAGGAACACCTGTAATCCGAGGACGTTCTTCGGCCAGGTCCAACCGATGCAAATGCGATTCTTTGAGGTTGACACTTGCTTGAGCGGAGTAACCGTTGCCACCGATGTACAGAAGGTAACCGTATCCGATTCATTTCCGTAAAAATCATTGCCGGTCACATTCACAAATGGTATGACTTTAACAGTATATTTTTTCTGTGGTGACAGTTCGTGAATCACATAGGATGTGCGGTCTGTCATTGCCAGTTTCCGGTACGCAGCCCGACCTTCTTCTTTGCAATAAATCTCATATCCGGTTGCCCCCTTTGCCGCACTCCAGGTAATGGTTGCGCCATTTCCGGTCTGACTTTTGGCCTTGCAGGCAATGGTTTTGATATCGCACGGAGTCGTATAGACCGGCGCGGAAATGACATACTTGCCATAAACTTTCTTGCCGCTTGCATCCAATGTATATTTTCTTACTTTAAAAATATATTTCTGTCCGGTCTTTGGCGCACTCTTGTCGCTAAACTTCGTAATCGTAGCGGTACGCCCTGTCGTATGCGCGCCATATAATTTGTTTCCTTTTTTGTCAAAAACTGCATAATAATAGCCTTTTGCCTTATCCAGTTTGTCCCACTTCACGCTAAAAGACGATGCCGTCGCCTTCGTTTGCTCAGCACGAACATATGCCACATTCAAATCCACATAGCTATTGATTCCATCCACTTTGCCGGTGGAACTGTATTGCCACATGCTGTATGGTCTGCTGCTGTAAGTCCGTGTATTGTAACGCGCAAGCCAAATGTAATAACCCTTTTTCTCAAACAGGCTGGTCGAAACATGGGCCGAATCTACCGCATTATCATTGTAATCATAATAACTGTAATAAGATGCATAGACACCCGGAATATATCCGGCAGCCTTGACCGCGTCGCAAAATGTACACCAGATGTCGGTCCGTTTCTTTTTGGACAGATTCGCCTTGTCCAGGCGGCCGCCGTCTATCATTTCCATATCATAAAAAATCGGATAGCTGATATAGGAAGCATATTTTTTGATCTGCTTCAAAACGAATTGGGCAGATGCCTTGGCCTCTGCAGTGCTGATATCCTGTGAAAAATAATAGATTCCGACCGGCAAACCAACCGAATGAGCACCCTTGATATAGGATTCAAAATACGGGTCCACCGCCAGTTTACCGCTTGCAGAAAAGCGATTGCCCACGCGAATGATTACAAATGAAACGCCCGCATTTTTTACTTTTTTCCAATCGATATCCCCATTCCATTTGGACACATCGATGCCAAAAATCTTTGCGCTGGCAGAATGCTGGCTCTCATGTGTGAGGCCTTTTCCATCAATGGAATTCACAAGCTTTTTGTCGGCCCATTCCACAGACTGCAGCGATGATGCCGCAGTATTGCCTGTTTTGTTGGCTTTTGCTCGTGCAGCACGAATCTTTTTGACAGCAAGATAATCCTTGCGGTCCTCCTCTTCATATCGCGCATAATCTTCAGGCGAAACCACGTCTTCCGACTGATCCGTGTCAGTCAACTCGTCCTCGACAGTCATCTCGTCTGCGGCAGTCATCTCGTCTGCGGCAGTCAGCTCGTCTGCGACAGTCAACTCGTCTGCGGCAGTCATCTCGTCTGTGACAGTCATCTCGTTCGACGCATTCAAACGATCCGCATAAGCCAGGTCCGTCACTGTTGAACGATGATCCATACTATCTGCCGGTGCCAAGCCCATCGTCGTTGGACGATCAGTTTTAGGATTCTCGCCAAATGCATCTGTAGCCGCCACTTGTGCATCCGGCAGCAACCCGGATATCAAAAGTGAAAGTAACAAAAGCAGCGCCAGCGCCTTTTTATATTGATTTGATAAAATCGATCTCTTCAAACTGATAACCTCCGGTCTATTGTTCAGGTTTCGGGGCTGTGGTGCCCTTTAGTTCCGATTTGTTCAAATACATTTTGCGATCCGCTTCCCGCATTGCCTCGCGCAACTCCATACCGTCCTCCACCATCTGGTATCCAAATGCGCATACATAGTCGGTTTTGGACAGCAGTTTCTGCATGGTTGCAATGTCCGTTCTCACATCATCTTCATCCCAGTACAGATAAAAAATTGCGAATTCATCTCCGCCAATGCGATAGACATGCTTTTTGCGTCCCATTCCCTTGCTCAGACACGTTGAAACCGTCATTAATGCAAGGTCTCCCGCCTCATGTCCCTGACTGTCATTGATTTTTTTCAAATCATTCATGTCCACAGAGACAACGCAGGTGATACGGTCGCGCTCTCTTTGTTCATCCGCATAATAGCACTGTCGATTCAGTAAGCCGGTCAGCGTATCCGCTTTTGCGGTTTTTGTGTAAATGAACAGATAATACAAGACCAATACCGATGCAAAAAGCGTACTGTAATCCACATCCATATCCGCTATCACCATAATCATCACGCCCAGAACCGCGATTGCGATACACCACAAGATGCTCATTCGGTCGCGCCGGCTGATTTTTTGATTATATTTCAAAAGCAAAAACAGAAAAATCAGCAGATAGATTGCAACCAGATAATACGAATAATATTTTAACGGATTCCCCACGCTATGGTAAAGATTATCCTCCGTCATCCAGAAAATCAAGTGCGTCCACTGCGACGTATACAGAATCGGAGCGCTGATGATGACGGGAATGGAAAGCCATCGCACATAGCGATCTGCGATTTTTGTCAAATGAATCACTACCAGCATAATAATCGGATACAGTAAATAAATGGTTGATGTCAAAATAGGACGCGCAATGCTTAATGTTTCAAAGCTTTGCGTCCATTTTTCCACCGACCAAAGAATCGCCTCCAGCCCGATCAGCAGGATGATGCTCTTCATCGTCCGCACTGTCTTGCGTTTAATGTGCACGCCCATATCCAGCATGCTCCACAAACCAACAAGCTCCGCAAGCATGATAAAATGGTTTGCAAATATTTTTGCACTATCCATCGTTTTGTCCTCTTTACTCTAAAATTATTGTACCTGCTTCGACCGTTTCCGGAATGTCCACAACAATGTGACAATAAATACCAGAAACATAACCGCATTCACCACCAGGTACAGCCAGGCGATTCCGGATACCCCAAATCGATCCGCCATCGTCTTTTGCGACAGCAACGCTACGGCAGTGGCCAGTAAATAGCCAATTGCGATGCTGTGTTGACAACGCGTGATCGTAAGCAAAACATTCAAATAAAATGCCAGTGCATACAACGCTCCCCCACCAAGAAAGATGGTAAAAATCATCTTATAGTCCAGCAGATTGACATGATACATCCATGACAGGATTTGCAGGCCAATCACCCAGCAGCCGACCAAAACCAGCACAGTACAGCCAAGGATCCAGGCGATTTGCGTCAACATCTTTTTGTATAATCGTCTCAGTTGTCCGGATTCCCAGAAATAAGCCAGTTCACGGATAAACGGCTGGTACAGGAACTGGCTGACCAGTGTCACGACAAACACCGGAAGCATAATATATCCCAGAATTGCCTGCACTTCCTCACTCATATACATATCAATCGCATATTTCGGAATGTTGCTGACATAAACAGAAAGCGCGATGCCGATGTTCAGCGGCATGCACTCTTTTAACAATGTAAATACCGTGCGCCGGGAAATCGCTTCATGCGTATCACTGAGCAATGGGCGAGTCAGCCAGATCAATCCCAGCATCAACAAAACTGCAAATGCATCTGCAAAATAAAACAAAAATTGAATTGGAATTGCAAACCACGCCAGCAGCATAATCATCGCTGTTACCGCAATCTGGTGGATTGCCATCATTTTAGCGGCAGCGATAAAAATATCCTTTTGCTGCAGTCTGCCCAAAATCACATCTTCAAATGCATCAATCACTTTCAAAATTGCGATTCCCAAAATAATATGTAATTTGTCAATTGCATAATTGCCGCTTGCAAATTGTATCGCAAGAAAAACAAATGTAATCAGGATTGCGATCAGGCAGGAAATCACGCGTGCACCAAGATAATTGCGGAAAGAAAATTTTTCGTCCAGGTCGGAAGCCTGATAATTTCTCATGCCCCAACGGGAAACCGCATAAATCAATACTGCAAACGCATACGCAAATGTGACCATTCCGGCAGTTTCGATATCATATTTCCTGGAAATGACCGTCAGAATCAATGCCGCCTGCACCGCAAAGAATCCGGACCCCAGAATATTCCATAGGAATTCGCTGAATCGTGTTGTTTTTTTTGTAAACCAGTTTTTCATAAACACTCCATCTATATCAAATAATTTTTCTATGCTTTTATATGTTTCGATATGAATAAAAAAATCGAGGATCCATGCAAGCACGCTTCCTCGAATATTTTTCTATACCAACAATATTTATTTTACCGAAAATACAAATTTTTTCAACACCTATCTGCCCGGTTCTCAAGGCTACGCAACAACAAGTTGTCCCGCATCCATCTTGATTGTCACATCAGAAAGGATGTCAAGGTCCTCCTTGTTATGGCTGGCCAGAATTATGGTTTTTCCCTCCGCCTTCTTTTGCAGTAGAATCCCGCGCACCATGTCTATGCTCTTCTCGTCCAACGCATTCGTTGGCTCATCCAGTAACAGGATATCAGGATCTTCAAAAATGGCCTGTGCAATTGCCAAGCGCTGCTTCATTCCAAGCGAATATGTCCGGACGCGATCCTTGCAGTCAGGATCCAGCCCCACTGCCAAAATGGCATTTCTGATATCTTCCTCGGTCGCCACCTTCTTGATTTTTGATAACAATTTCAAATTGGTAAATGCATCATATTGCGGCAACAGGTTGGTATGCTCGATAATGACGCCAACGCTCTCCGGAAAATCCATATCTTTATGCAAAGTCTTGTCGTCAATTGTGATTTCACCATCGTCCAACGAAATCAAACCCGCGATGGCACGCAACAACATCGTCTTCCCGGATCCGTTGCGACCATACAAACCATATATTTTTCCCGGTTCGAACTCGTACGCCACCTGAACCAGGATGTCTTTATTTTTGATTCTTTTGCTGATATTATTCAATGCAATCATGCTTTTTCTCCTAACAAAAATCCTTTTTTCGCAAATAAAAATATGCAATCACCCACATCACAACCAATAGTAACAGCATTAAAAGGCAATATTGCATATGCGAAAACCCCGGGTTTTGAAAATGTATTTTTCTTTCCAAAAACATGCCTGTTGTCGGCATCCATTTCGCCATTTCAAGCTGACCATTTGAAAAAAACATATCTGCCATCGCCAGATTCACAATAAACAGGCCCGCCGAAATGAGTAACGCAACCGCCGAAGCCATCATCATTTCCATCAACATCTGAAACATCAAAAACACTGACATTCCAAGCATATATTCTGCCATCGGCAATACGAAATCAAAGGCAAAACGATGATATTTCATCCAATTGATTCCTACGAAAAAGACGATTTTCATCGCTTCCACCAAAAGTAGATGCAGCAGCAATACTCCACAACAATGATAGAGCAGGTGCACACGCTTTTTGCTTCGTATCACAAGGAAGATGGCGTACTGTTCCAGATATTCTTTAAAACAGTCAAAAATAATCAGACTGTAGCAAAAATATAATGCAATTTGCTCGGCATAATATATGATTAGACTGTTAAAATCTAATCCTCGATAGAGATTTGAAAACAATCCACTCTCATATCCGGATGCCATTTTCCAAGTGAGAAACAGGATTGCGGCTGCAATCAGCCAATATTTATTTCTTGTCATTCAGCACATCCATTCTTTTGAACCAGACCAGATTACAGCAAATCAATACCAAAATCAAAATCACGATGCGCAGCACATGCTGTATTTCGCTCCCGGCCGAAAGCCCTGGCTCGTTCCATCTTATGAACACATCCCGAATGTGAATTGGCATCCATACCGGCAACGTGTCTGCCAGAAAACGCATCAATATAGAAGCGGATACCGTAAGTGCAATTGCTTTTGTCGCAACTCCAAAGAGGGTAAAAAGCCAGGCATAGAGACATCCGAACAGCGCATAGAAGAGCAAGTCATACAGACCTTGCAGCAATGCTACTTCAAAAAACGAAATCTTGCTCAAGCGTTCCCAACCGTTTACCACAACCACAGGAATCAACAATACACTTTCCATGATCAAAGTAAAAAGAAATGTCATCCCAAGCGCCTTCCCATAAACCTGACGAAAGAGATATCGATTTCTGGACATACGAATCAACTGTTGCGATTCTACTTTTGGAATTGCCAGATAAAGCAACAGAACATACCAGATCATCATTGTAATCGCATGCGTCCCGGTTGCATTATATCCGCGATCGGAAAAAGTCATCTGTTGCAGTCCATCAATGTCCCCCGGCAAAAACATCGGAAAACAATTCCAATTGATTACCACCCAAAACATCAACAAAAAGACTACATACATGCCCCACATGGCAATTTTTCTATAACTCATCCCGTTTCTCCCATACCAGTTTTGTAAATAGGATGGTCAGTCCACACAGTATTAGGATCTGCAACCATGCAATGACAAAATATTCATATCCATATTCAGTATATGGTTGCATCGCATTTACAATGCTCCAAGGACTATGAATCATTCCCAACCATGGCAAAACCGCCAGTGCATAAGCAATCATTCTGTTTCCTGTAATCATGCACAAGCATGAGCAATAAACCCCATACAGACCAACAATCAAACAAAATGAAATCACATAAATCAAATAAATATAAAGTGCATCCTCTTCGTTTCCACCACCGGTCCACGTGCCACCCCAAAACAACACATAACAAACCACCAGATTAAGTAAAATCGCCACCAGTGTAACACCGGTGGAAATCGAAAATGCACTCTTCCATTTATTCATTAAATATGTTTTTCGGGAAATACGCGTGTAACAAGTTGATAGATAGCCACAGCTCTTTTCCTGCAAATAACTGTCCGCATTCATAATCATGATATAAATTGGCATCAAAAAAATGAAAATCATTTGCATCAAATGTCCATGGCTGTTACCGGACAAAAAAGCTGCCACTGTCGGTATGAATCGATGCATATGTGACGGTCCATTCGGATAATCCTCCGGATAAAACCAGTAATCACTGTATACATCAAAATACAGAATCCCCGCATCCAACAACGGAATCAGAATCAAAACAAGTAGGATCAGGACTTTCTTCCAATCCCTTCTCGTCTTTTCTATCTCAAGCTCCATGGTACACTCCTAACTAACGATTCAGGTACACACCTGTATAAGATACATTGGTCCCATCTTTGTGTTCTAACCAAAAAACAGTATAATGTAGCACCACTTTATTGTCAAGAAGAGTTTTTTGATTGCTCCTTTTTTTGTGTTCGCTCGTGTCACGCGGGCAATTGCGTTTCCCGTTTTTCATAGTCATCCTGATCTGTAATTTGCATAGCGAATTCAAAAAAATCCCCCTCAAACAGGTCTCTGCTCAAGGGGGATCATGTCATCTTAAATTAACTGATTTGTTCAAAATCTGATGCCGGGTGCTTACAAATCGGACAAATATAGTCATCCGGCAATGTTTCTCCGACATACTCGTATCCACAGATTTTGCAGCGCCAAACATGCTGGCCTTCCGGTGCCTTTGGTGCTTCCTGTGGCTTTGGCTTGATATTTTGCTGATAATAGGTATAAGTGGCAGATGCTGCGTCAGAAAGCATCTCCATGTCAGTTACTTCTGCGATAAACAAGGTATGACTGCCCAAATCAACCATCTGCTCTACTTTTGCAGAGATAAATGCATTTGTACCTTTTGTAATGATCATCGTGCCATTTTGCGCGCGCTTGCAATCCGCGAAGTCTTCAAATTTGTCCACGTCACGGCCGGATTGAAATCCGAAATGTTCAAACAGTGCAAAATCAGCATCTTCGCTGATGACAGAGACTGTAAACACGCCGGTATCGCGCACCATGTCATGCGTATAATTTGCTTTGTTGATGGCGACCGAAATCCGATTTGGTTCCGATGTCACCTGGATTGCTGTGTTTGTGATGCACCCATTGTCTTTGCCATCGCGATTGGCAGTAATCACAAACAAACCATAGCTCAATTGATACATTGCCTTTTTGTCCATAGTGCCTCCTCCTTTGACTATGCTATACAATCAATGTAGATGCAAAAAATCCATTACAACAATAATTATACTGTCATAATGGATTTCATGCATCATAATTATAATTTTTCTAAAATTCAACGGTTTCAGGCGCACCTGTAAATGAGCAGAAAGTCGCCTTCGCATTCTTGAAGTAGAATACTAATGTGTTCTCATCATCGGCAGAATACATCTGCTGTAGCGATGGATAGTCATCCAGCATGGACTGCTTCGCTTCACGGCGATTGTCCTCAACCAGTTCACCCGCTACGCGGATCCATTGTCCATCCTTGAATGCACAAAGTTCAACCTTCGGATTTGCGAAAATCTGTTTGGCCACATCTTTGGACAGGCCGGTCGCCATCCACGGTTGCAAGGTAATAAGTTCCTGCATCCTTTAAAAATGTAAGTACTTTTTGCATAGGAAATTTATTTTGTGACTTTTTTGATTTTACTGTATTTTCCGTAAATGAAATGTCCAAACGGATCTTTTACAATTCCTCGTACACGGACATAGTATGTTGCCTTCTTGCTCTTTAATCCGTTTTTGTACGTATAATCCGAAAATCTGATTGTCTTTGATGTGACATAATTATTGTATGGACTGCGGAATACATTGGTACTGATATACTTTCCGGCCATTGACTTCTTCTTTGCAACCTGAACAGTATAACCATCGACATAACCACTTGTTTTCAAAGAAATTTTGTTTAAATATCTTTTTCCCTTGGAAAAAATCGAATTTGATACCTTTACGGTTACTTTCGATAATGAAGGTGCTTTTACAGTATATGCAGATGCCTGGTATTTAATTTTATATTCCACATTTTTGGCATTAAAAAAATTACTATGAACCCGTAAATAATAGGTGCCCTTCTTTAAATAAACTGTCTTGGCTTTGATGGTCTTAGTTCCATGAAACAGACTGACGGTTTCATTATTCGTATTAATGATATCAACATCCCAGTTGTTATCATTTCCGGTAACCTCATTTGGTCCAAATGTAATCTTTACTTTAGAAGTCTTTGCTACTGCAAATTTGAAATAGTCATATTCATCATCATATGTAATGCTTCCATATTTGTATTGATTATTTTTTAAGATGCAGGCAGTTTTTGCTGAGTTATTAAATTCATTTTCCCAGTTAGCTGAAGTATTGTATACTACTTTAAAATCTACGACAACTTGATCAAACGGTGAATCAACCTTGATATTAAAAACCTGTCCGCCCTTTGAAGCAAACAAAGCAGTAGAACAAGACCGCCCCGGTTCTTTGGCACTAAGCGTTTCCGTGATTTGTCTTCCGGTAGCATCAAATACCGTAAAATCTGCGCTCCACATTGATCGTTTTTCAATCAAAGTCGCTTCAATCCTAAAATATCCATCTTGCGGTGCCTTAAAACTGTACATCGCTTCTTCTTCTGGGTTTAATGATACACTTTGCATCGTGTTTACATTAATTCTTGTGTTCGTAACAGCCTCTACTTTTTGTGCCGGAATGATTGTGATCATCATAGCCAATGCCAGGAATGCTGTCACTATCCGTTTCATCATTTTGTTCATTTTCAATTTCTGGTTCCTCCTATAATCATAAATCTGAGTCTTGCCTTATACTATAAAGACGATTAATACTCCGAAAAGGGTTTAAAGACAATCACCATTATAACCATTTTTTTGATTATAGGAAATACTTATTTGGGTTATACCTTTAGGGACGGGGTACTACACCTTTGGGGACACAGGACTATCCGCTAACCCCCGTCCCCAAAGGTAAAAAAGTTAAGTTTGAGAGAACTTAATTTTGATATATTCTTTTATGATTTGAACGCATTTTTCTCTTCCAATTCGGTCACTATTGAGAACCAAATCATAATTCGTAGGGTTTGTCCACTTCTTCCCTCCGGTATAATAGCTGTAATAATTTGCCCGATATTTATCTGTGCTTACAATGAGTTTTGCTGCCCGCTCCGGCGACACGCGCATTTTCTCGGTGATTGATTTCACACATGCATGTCGCGGGGCTTCCACATAAATACTGATTACATTTTTTCTATCGCGCAAAATATCATCTGCACATTTTCCAATGATGATACAGCTCTCTGTAGATGCCAATGTTCGAATAATATCCGCTTGCACATTAAATACATTAACATCAGATACGAACGCTCTGTCCCATGGTTCAACAACACCGGTAACCGGAACTTTTCTAAGGAAGTTCGCAATATATTTTCCTCGTAACTTTTCATCGTTCTCTACAAAGATGCTCTCATCAATTCCACTTTGATCTGACGCCATTGTCAAAATCTGGCGATCGTAACAGGGAATGCCCAGTTCTTTTGACAAACGCATTCCGATATCTTTTCCGCCACTTCCGAATCCTCTGGCGATGGTAATGATATAGTTCATAGGCACTCCTTTTTGCGTTACTCAGCATCTGCTTTTAAAACTGCATTCAACATTACGGTTGCGCCTTCCGTACAATGTTCCGGAGAAGAATACTCCGGCTCGCAATGGCTTAATCCATCTTTTGACTGCACAAAAATCATAGTAGTAGGAAGCATATATGATGCAAACTGTGCATCATGTCCTGCTCCGGAATGGATATATTGATGCGATACGCCACACTCTTCTGCTGCTTCTTTCACATAAGAAACCAACTTCTTATCCCAGTATACCGTATCACGATTCCATGCCTTTTCCACCTCGCAAGTACATCCTGCCCATACCTTATCTGCACAACCTTTCACAATTGCCAGCACCTGTTCAAGCACCTTTGGATCCTCATGACGTGCATCAAATGAAAAATCAAAGAAATCCGGTACACAAGTATGAACACACGGATGACAAACCACCTCGCCGGTTGTATATACCAAATCAGAATACCCAAGCTTGTCGATTTTCTCATGAAGATAAGTCAGAGCCATAGACGCTGCCAAAAAAGCATCTTTTCTCTTTGGCATAGGGAAAGTTCCCGCATGTGTAGTCTGACCATAGAACCGTAATCTGTAATTAAACATACCCAGTACACAATCTACAACACCCACATCATTTCCGGCATCCTCTAAAATCGGTCCCTGCTCAATATGTGTTTCAAACATATACAAATAGTTGTCCGGAGATAGACGATATTTTTTGTCCCCCATAAATCCGGAAGCCTTTAATGCATCACCAAATGTACTGGTCTGATCGAGAATACTCTTGGAATTCATCATATCCTCATATTTAAATTTCACACGAATATCTTCCGGCAAATAATCATAACAAACAATTCCGGAACACATCATTGCAGGTGGATATAAGGAGCCTTCTTCGTTGGTCCATATCATCGCTGTCAAAGGATGTTTATGCGGAATATCCTGTTCCGCAACTGTTTCTAAAACTTCCATAGCAGACATAACACCTAGAATTCCATCGTAATTTCCGCCATTTTTCACCGAATCGCAGTGGGAAGCCATTACAATTCTCTTTGCGTCCGGGTCTGTTCCCGGAAGAGTTGCATAGATATTTGCCACATCATCCACCTCGATGATTGCTCCTATTGACTCCATTCTCTTGATGAATTCATTTCTCGCCTGAATTGCTTCCGGTGACAGAGAATATCTGGTGATTCCTCCATGTCCTGCGTCTCCGTATGTAGAAAAGGTTTTGATTTTATCTGTCATTCTCTCTAAACTGCATTTGTACATATCTAATTACCTTCTTTCCTTAGTTTCTCATTCATTTATGATGCCATTTCTTCTTGCTTTTTCTTCGGAATTCGAATTCCTGATGGTGTAATAGATTCCGTCGGACATACCAGCATACACAAGTGACAGCCTACACATTTTTTCGGATTCATCATAGGCTTATGTGTTTTCTCATCCATCACAATTGCCTGATGGCCACCATCGAAACAGGAAATATAACATCTTCCGCAACCCACACAATTTTTGTGCACAAAGCGCGGATATTCGATTGTATCCCGATCCAAATCCCCTGCATCAACCACATGTCCAAGCGCAACTCCAACCAGCTCTTTCACGCTTGACATATTCGCCTGAACTAAATAATCCGATAATCCCTCCTTCATATCCTCAATGATGCGATAACCATATTGCATAACTGCTGTTGTTACCTGCAAGGTTTCACACCCCATCGCAATGAATTCCGCACCATCTTTCCAGTTTTCTATTCCTCCCATTCCGGAAATTGGAGCATTCTTTGTCCTCTCATCCTTTTTCATATCATTGATAAATCGAAGGGCAATTGGCTTAACTGCTTTTCCTGAATATCCTCCTACGGAACACTTTCCCTGCACATTTGGCGTTGATCCAAAATGTTTCAAATCCACATTCATAATGCTCTTAATCGTATTAATGGCAGCAAGTCCATCTGCCCCGGCTTTTAGCGCCACTGCAGCCGGTTCTTCCATCTTTGTAATATTTGGGGTCATCTTTGCCAATATCGGGAGCGTTGTACCACGCCTTGTGGCCGCAGTATACTTCTCCACCAACTCCAGATTTGTTCCCACATCGCTTCCTAGTCCTTCTCCCACCATCTGCGGACAAGAGAAATTACACTCAATCATATCAGCGCCGGCCGCTTCCATAAGTCCCGCAAGTTTTGTCCATTCCTCTTCATTTTGTCCCATAATCGAGGCGATAATCACTTTGGTCGGATATTCTTTTTTCAGCCGCTTTAGGAAACCTAAATTTTCCTCCAAACTATGATCCGAAATCTGCTCAATATTTTTAAAACCAATAAAAGGATTATCTTCTTTCTCTAAAGCTCCAAATCTCGGCGAAACTTCATTCGGTTGAAATAAACCTATCGTCTTGAATGCCACTCCTGCCCAACCTAATTCAAAGGCTTTTGCAACCATTTCGTAATTGCTACCTACAACAGAAGAAGAAAGTAAAAAAGGATTTTCAAAATGTACACCACAAGAATCTATCGACAAGTCCACACTCTGCTCCGGCACCAGAATCTTTTCATTTCTTAACTGCGCAAACATTGTTGGAATCTTAATTGCTTCATCGATATCGCTTTTCCTGCAGGCATCCATACATGGTGCGCTACAGTCTTTACATACATCTGTTTCTCCTAATTTTCTCATCGCTCCGGTTTTGTTCTCAAATCGAATGGAGCGTATGATACTTGCCACCTCTAATCCCTTATCGCAAGCTTTTGAACAGGGAGCATCATGACATAACAGACATTTATTCGCTTCACATGCCATTTTTCTCTCCTCCTTTACTTCTCTTTATTCTTGCAAATTGCACATTTATTTTTACTTCTTGGGAATTCTCTTTACATATTTTCCTGTTCCTGGTTTTCCAACATATGCACCATTGTCATATACAAGTTCTCCGCGCAAATAAGTCTGAACCGGATAACCGTGAAGTTTCTTTCCTTCCCAAATTGTGTGATCGTAATCGGAATGCATATTGTCGACGCTGATTGTAAAATCTTTATCCTTATCATAGATCACAATATCTGCATCCTTACCAACAGCAATCTCGCCCTTATTCTCACATCCGAAAATTTTTGCCACATTTGTTGCACAGACTTCCACAACTTTTTCAAATGGAATCTTTCCGGAATTGGCTGCATCAAGCATATACGGATAAAGATTTTCCACTCCTGCACAGCCATTCGGAATCTTGGTAAAATCATCTTTTCCCCAATCTTTTTCATAACTTTGGAACGGACAATGATCCGTTGCGACGGTGTCAATAAATCCACTCTTTAATGCCAGCCATAGAGCATCCTGACTTTCCTGTCCTTTCATTGGCGGCGAACATACAAAGTTTCGTCCATCCTCTCGTTTGTACACATCACAAGTGAATTCCAGATACTGCGGGCAGGTTTCTACATATAATTCATGTCCTTCCTCCTTAGCCTTAATGCAGGCTTCGAGGCCTTCTTTGTCTGCCATATGTACGATATACACCGGTGCATTCAGATGTGTCGCCCAATGTACTACACGCTTATCCGCTTCAGCCTCTACAAATTCCGGCCGACTCATGTAGTGATACCAGGCATCCGTCTTCCCTTCTTTTAAATATTGTTCAACTCTTAAATCAATCAGGTCCGGATTTTCAGCATGCACATTGATCATTGCGCCCAGTTCCTTTGCTCGAAGCAGAAGTGTGGCCAGCATACCATCATCAACCATCATTCCTTCTTTCTTATAAACCAGGAAGCATTTGAAACTTGTAATACCATCTGCAACCGCCTGCTCCATCTCGTCTAAGATTTCGCCATCGTTAAAATTGGTAATACAACAATGAAATGCATAATCACAGCATGCCTCTTCCTCCAACACTGCCTTCTTGGAATTGATAAGGCCTAAGATCGTCTCACCCTTATGCTGCACCGGATAATCAAATATCGTTGTCACACCACCGCAAACAGCTGCTCTTGTACCGGATAAATAACTGTCTGCAGAAATGGTTCCGCCAAATGGCATCGCCAAATGCGTATGTGCATCCAAAGCTCCCGGCAGAACTAGCTTTCCGGTTGCATCCACAACCTTCTTTGCTTCTGTCCCTAAATCCTTACCAATAGAGACAATCTTCCCGTCTTCGACTGCGACATCCGCCGGAAAACTTCCGGTGGATGTTACGATTGTTCCATTTTTTATCAATAAATCCATATCGATCACCTCTCCTTAAAACAGGTTCGCTTAGAAATTTTCCGGCTTATACACAAGTACCAATCCTGATCTCTGGAAAATCTGTGCGATTTCTACCAAATCCATACCACTTGCGTCAGCAGAGGCAAGATTTGTTTCCCATGTCACACCGAAATCAACTGTTCCATTGTTCACCGCAGTTGTTTCTGCAATATCTCCACCACCGGATACAATATCCACTTTTTCAAATCCGACTTCTTTATAATAGCCCTTATCAAGAGCCACATAATAGCCCATAAACTGTGCATCAGGTAACCACTTCAACTGAATGGATACGGACTTCTTTTCGATATCAAACTTTCCATCAGAAGCCTTTGCTGCCTCATAATAGCTTGCATCTCTGATATCATCGAGTGTCAATGACTGAAATGCTTTATTTGCAGTAGCATCGTCTAATGTGACATACTGCTTTGCAATATTAAGCGTCTGCTCCATTGCCGAATCATCCATGAATCCAATTTCAGTGACTGTAGCTCCACTCATATCTGTCGAAACAAGTTTCGCTACCTCCTCTGCCATATATGCCTGATGCTCAGGTGAAACAGATGATCCATATTCATAGCAAATTTCAGCGGCTTCTTCCGGATGCTCCACTGCATATTCCCATCCCTTTAATGAGGCATACAAAAATGCTGCTACCGTTTCCGGATTTTCCTTTGCAAATGACTTGGTACAGAAAATGTTATCCTCAAGCATTGCTACCCCTTCATCATTCATATCGATGTATGCGACGCTATCGCCATAACCATATCCACCATCATAACTGTTCTTTACCAAACCTAATTCGTTATATGTCATTGCAGATGCAAGCAAAATCGAATTATCATCAAAGCCATCCATTGTAAAATCCTGGCTCAAATACGAAGTTGGAAGTTCATACTTTGATAGAAGCGCCAATACCTCATATTCATTTCCAAGTCCCCAGTTTCCCACCTGTCCGCTCTCTGCTGCCTTCTTAATGATATCCGCTGCAGACAATTCAGATGTTGAGGTTCCGCCGGCAGATTCTGAATTTCCCGTTTCCTGCTTTCCGCCGCATCCTGAAAGCAATCCAATTGCCACAGATGCAATTGCTGTTGTAGTTACCAGTCGTCTTGTTCTTTCCTTCATAATTTTTTCTCCTTTCAAAGTACATCTAGTGATATCTTTTTAAGCAAATGCTTTGTAACACCATTAAGATGATATAAGCCACCACACCGATCAAACATGCGGTTGCGATATAGGCCCAGGCTGTAGAATACTGCGCCAACACAATATTCTCTCTAATTTGTCTTCCGACACCTGTGATATATTCGGCGAAATATTCGCTAACAATTGCTGTCATAATGCTTGCCGGCACCGAAACCTTTAAAGCAGTAAACACATATGGCACTGAATTCGGTAAACGAAGCTTCCATAACGTAACCCGCTTCGGCGCTGCATAGATTGCCATCAAATCTTCAGAATAGGGTTTGATTTCTGTAAGACCTCTGTATGCGTTCAATCCCATATCCGCTGCACAAATTAATGTAACCACTATGATTTTTGAAACCATACTTCGGAACCCTGCATCTGTAGATACATCCTTAGTCCAGTTATTAAACACCGGCGCCATAGCGACCACCGGAACCGAAGCAAAAGCTCCTATCACCGATAATCCGCCCTTCCCGACTTTCGGAAATATTGCTACGAAAACCGCAATCAAATATCCCAATAAGCTTCCAATCAGAAGCCCCCAAAAAGCAACCTGTACCGTTGAAATGGTATTCTCCAAAAGCTTTTCGTGAATATCTCCCATGATTCCACCAATTTTATTAAGCAGCGGCAGTGTAAAAGTGTCTGTATGAAACCAACTGTGCAATACTTCTTTTTGCCAGAGTCCTATCATGATCAATCCAAATACCAATGGCCAAATAAAGGTAGATAGGTTTTGCCAACTTTTATTTTCCTTTATTCGTTGCCGCAGCGTCTTTTTTCGTCCAACCTTCTTAAGTTTTACTTCATATTCCATACTTAAGCCCTCCGTTTCCATGGAGATACTCCATATTCAATCCAACCAATTATTTTGCTGATAATGATACCGACGAAAGCACTGAAGAATACGATTAACCAAAATACATAAATACTCATTGCATGCTTTAATGATTGCGATAACAGACAACCCAATCCGCCGTCACCCTGAAGCGTATCCACCAAAATAGATGCGGTAACCGCCATCGGAGCTGCGATCTTTAATCCTGTGAAGAAGTACGGTAAAGCAGCAGGAATTAAAACTTTTGTATAGATGTAATATGGTTTTGCTGCGTAAATAAACATCAAATCATATTTTTCTTTTTCAACTGATTTAAAACCGGCTAAAGTATTGGTTGCCACCGGATAAAAGCTTAAAATCGATGCAATCACCACACGACTCACATTAATATCACCTGTAATTGCCAAAACAATCGGCGCCAATCCCAAAACCGGAATCAACTGAATCAACATCAAATACGGGAAAAGCATCTTTTCGATCACACCGGATAGTTTCATCAACAAAGCAAACAAAAAACCGATGACTGCTCCAAGAAAGAAACCTAACAAGGCTCGAAATAAAGTAAGTCCGGCACTGGACAACACAGCCTGCGTCGCTGTCATGTCCGCTGTAACGGTTTTACCTGAAAGTGCGGCCCCTAAAATCTGATGCAAATGCGGTAAAATGTTTTCCGGAACTCTCTTCGTATTAGATACCACCACAGCTCCTACTTCCCATAATGCGATTAATATCAAAATCCAAATGATAGAGGAGAACCATGGTTTTTCGACAATTCTTTTGATTTTTCTTTTCATGAGACACTGCCTCCTTCAAAACTGCCCCGCACCTTTGCCACCAACTCATTAAAATGTGCGGTCTCTTTCACTTCCAAAGAACGAGGACGCTGCAAGTCAATGTCTACGATTGCTGACAATCGGCCCGGATGCGGAGATAAGACACAAACTCGGTCAGAGAGAAAAACACCTTCCTGAATATTATGTGTTACGAAAAGAATGGTCTTATTTGTTGCTCTCCAGATTCGAAGGAGATCCTCATGCAATTTCTCTTTTGTAAATTCGTCCAACGCCGAGAATGGCTCATCCATCAACAAGATATCCGGATCTAATCCAAAAGCCCTTGCAATATTCGCTCTCTGCTGCATTCCTCCGGACAACTGCTTTGGATAATGCTTTGCAAAATCCTTTAAGCCAACCATTTCTAACATCTCATCCGCTCTATCAGAGCGTTCTCCCTTTGAATAACCCATGATTTCCATTGGGAGTTCCACATTTTTCTTTACTGTTCTCCAATCAAACAATACCGGCTGTTGAAATACGAATCCAAACTTCTTTTGCAACCTTACTTCCTTTGGTGTCATTCCTTGGATATGAACATCTCCCTCTGTCGGTTTTTGCAAATCAGCTATGCTACGCAACAGGGTGGTCTTTCCGCAACCGGAAGGTCCGAGTAATGCAATAAACTCACCCTTCATAATTTCCAGATTTACACCGGTCAATGCGGCAACATCATTTCCTTCATTGTCCTGAAATGTCACGCCCAGGTTTCTTGTTTTGATTTCTACTTCTCTTGCTTCACTCATAACCGGTTCCTCTTTTCTTTCTCATTTAATAAAAAAACACAGCATGGCTACTTCTTCAGCGCCGTTGCTGTGTTTTGATAATGCAAGTATACGGATTGTGATTTTGCGATGCAATTTGCCTCGGCACAAAAGTCATTGTGCTTTGGCACATTACATCCGGATCAGCTGATGATATAGCATTTCACAATCTTTTTCTGTTACTTCCTTTCGGGTGTTTGAAGGACTTTTCGAAGCAATCGCATCTTCTGCCATCTTCGGAATCGCGGCAATAAAATCGTCCCGATGAATCCCATACTCTCTCAGTGTAGGGATTTCACAAGCTATCAAAACTTGCCGAACTGCCTCGATAAATTTTTCTGCTGCAACCTGATCTGAATCATCCCCTGTTGCGCAACCACATACTCTGCCCAAATCCGAAAATCTTGAATATGTTCCATCTAACGCAAATCTGAGGCAACATTCCAAAAGCATGGCATTACTTTTCCCGTGCGGAACATGAAACAGTGCACCAATTGGCCGACTCATCCCATGAACCAATGTTACACTGGAATTATTTATGCAAACACCTGCTTCGAATGCAGCGATCGACATCTGCTCCCTTGCCACACTATCATGTCCGTTTTTATACGCAATCGGAAGATATTTCATAATACGCTTTACTGCAGACAATCCAAAAACATCAGTCAAAGGATTTGCTAATTTCGAGGTATAAGCCTCAATTGCATGAGTCAAAGCATCCAATCCTGTAGATGCAGTCACGCTCTTTGGCATATCCATTGTGTACTCGTAATTTAAGATTGCTAAATCAGGAATCAGGCAATTCCCTTTCAGTAACATTTTGATGTTCCTTTCGGTATCAGTAATTACAGTAAACTTTGTTGCTTCAGATCCGGTTCCTGATGTCGTTGGAATTGCTACAATTTTTGGAATCGGACCTGTAATCTCAACGCCCATATAATCAGAAATCCTGCAGCCGTCCTTTTGCACCGACATCACCGCAATGGCCTTCGCAGAATCAAGAGGACTTCCGCCGCCGATTCCAATTACAAATCGGCTGTTGCTCTTACGATAGGCCTCAACACCCTTTTCTATCATCTTATCTGTCGGTTCTCCTGTGATTTCATCAAAAACAAAATAACCGATTTCTATGCTTTCCAAGCATTTCTTCAGTTCCTGCATCATAGGTGATTTTGACACATGTGGTCCGGTTACAATCAACGCCTTGTTTCCATATTCTTTCAAATATGTCGAAGCTTCTTTCAATGCTTCACTTCCTATCACCACATGTGTTGGAATTGCAAAATGTGCCATATCATACCTCTTTTTTAAAATGTTTCATCCACAATCGATAATACCTCATCTAATTTCATCAGTTCTTCCTTTAATTGCTCTTCCGTAATAATCAACGGAGGGCAAATGAATACCATATTTTCATGCGAATAAGTCATAAATTTTCGTTCTTTCAAAAGGCCAATCACCTTTCCCATAATTCCCTCAGGATCTCTACCATAGGATACTAACGGTTCCTTTGTCTTCTTATCTTTTACAAGTTCCACACATGAGAACAATCCAATATGACGCACATCTCCTACACATGGGTGTGACTCCTTGAATGAATCGAGTTGTTCTGCCAACACCGCTCCAACTTCTACAACGTGCTCCGGAATCCCGGCTTTTGTATAATAATTGACGCAAGCAACACCTGCTGCGCATGCCAGCGGATGTCCGCTATAAGTCAGACCACATGAAAGGACATGATCATCAAAATATGCTGCAATTTCTTTTGATATCGCTACGCCTCCAAGCTGTACATAGCCGCAGGTAACTCCCTTTGCAAAGGTTACAATATCCGGTACTACATCAAAGTTTTCGAACGCAAACATTTTTCCTGTTCTGCACCATCCGGCCATTACTTCGTCACAGATCATAACAATTCCAAATTCGTCACAAATCTTTCGAACTCCCGGTAAATATCCCTTTGGTGGAATAATCACACCATTAGAGCCCGTAATGGTTTCCATCACAATTGCTGCCACATTGTCCGGACCTTCATATATAATTTGCTCTCTCAGTTTTGCAAGATAATACCCGGTTGCCGCCTCTTCTGATTCAAATTCAATTGGCTCTCTGTAAATATAAGGGTCAAAGAATTTTACAAATCCCGGGATTCCCGGCTCCAATGGATATCGTCTTGGTTCGCCGGTTAAATTTCCTGCGCCAAAAGATGAACCGTGATAACTTCTGTATCTGCTGAATACCTTTTTTCTTCCGGTGAACATACGAGCAATCTTAATGGCATTTTCGTTTGCATCCGCTCCGGCATTTGTAAAGAATACTTTTCCAAAGGATTCCGGAAGTAAATCAATAATCATCTTCGCCAGCTTTGCACGCGGTTCCGATGCAATACTTGGACCAATATAACAATATTTATCGACCTGTTCCTTAATTGCCAGAGCAATATCCTCATTTCCATATCCAAGATTCAGATTAACCAACTGAGAAGCCATATCTGTATAGCGATTTCCATCAAAATCATAATAATAGATACCCTCCGCTCTCTCCACCGGTATCGGATTAAGTGCTCCTTGTTTGCTCCATGATTGAAGTACATATTTTTTTTGCATTTCTTTAATTTCTTTTCCTGTCATACTTATATCCTCACCCTTTCTAAAAATTTTCATCCTTTTGATAATTGTCATTATATTTTTTCCAAAGGCAAAGACAATAAGTCCAAACACAAATCATATTGTGCGTCGGCACAATAAAAAAGAGATATCAAATTCCTTGATACCTCCTAATATTTCTCTACATAATATCCATCAGCTTAAATGCGATAATCAACTCAGTCCTCGCTGCCAGAGACGACATTTCTATTTCTAATATTTCTTCCACCTTATTCAATTTATAATTCACGGTATTACGATGAACAAACAATTCTTCTGCCGTATCCTTTACACTCCCATCATTATTAAGATAGCATTGCAATGTTTGGCATAGGTCCGTTTGATTTACCCGATCATAGTCTATTAACGGCTGTAGCATATGATGATAATAGTCTTTGATAATTTCCTTATCTTCAATGCCCATTAGCAATCGATATATTCCAAGCTTGGTATAAAACACTTTATCAGCTCCGATCTTGCCACGGGCCTGCAGCCTTTGAATCGCCTTTGCCTGATTATAGCTTTTATAAAGGCATCTGACACTTTTCGTCAAGCGTCCAACTCCCATTGAAACACTTTCACCCTCCATCAAAAATCGGTTGATATCCCTTTGAATTTCTTTCACTTCAGCAAGTAAAGCTTCCTCCTTTATATTTGCCAGCACCAGTATCAATTCTGTTTCATTTACAAAAATTGCAAAATTTTTGTTCTTATGACGAATCATATTCTCCATCGACATACATAAGGATTCCAACCGTGCTTCCTTATTTGGTTCGGTCGTATTCAATTTCAGTACTGTCACACTATATTTCCAATTCACACGAAAAGAACGTTGTGACAACGGAACCACATATAATTCCTCTTGTTTTGGAAAGAAAATTGCATTTTTAAATGCAGCTGATGTCTCCATCATCCGTTGTTCATCCTTTGTAATTGCAAAACAACAGATTCGCATAATTTCTGCCAAATGAACCTTCCAAGGGACCACAAATAAAGGAAAATCATACATATTACAAAAATTTTTTACTTCCTCCGGAATCGCTTCTATAAAAGGTCCTATATTGATAATTATCCCGGCTACTTTCTTTGCATAAAAAGATTTAACCAAACTTAACAGTTCTTCTTCCGATCCGATTCCTATTCCTGTTGTAAAAGCCAGCTGCCCTCCATCCAAAAAATCTGAAGCTTCAACTGTCTCTGCCATATGAACCCACGTTACACAATTAGAAAGCCCCTTTTCTCCTGCTACTAATGTAATGTCCATATGAGCAACTTTTTCTATTAATCTGGATAATTCAATTGCCATAATATATTCCTCTCACGGAGTGCTTTTATAAAAAAAGAGGCGTTTTCGCACATTCTGTGCAAAAACGCCTTTGTTTCACGTGATAAAAATACAAGATATTCTATTCACTGTCAAGTAAATTCTTAATTACCCTATTTATATTTCCTTGTGCCTCGTTAATTCTTCTATATACTCCTTGACCGATTTTTCGGTTGACGAATACATCAACGACTCCCTTTTTCAATGGCTCACAGTAATTTACTTAATGCTGTCAATTTTTCTTTCATACTAAATCCATTAGTAACAGCTAATTTTTTTATCCACTCTGTATCTCCGCTCCTATAAGGGTCTTTCAAAAATCTTTTAATAAACTTACTCAACTGACTTTTAAACGACCAATTTAAGTTTGACGAATTATTAATCAAATTAAAATCCCTAACGGTCGTATGCTCATCCGCGTCACCTACCAAATACCTCAATATCAAAACATCTACAAACGTAAAGGGCATGATATCATCATCAAATTGTAACAATGACATATAAGGGCCGCCTTGCTTTATATCATCTGTCACCAGTGAATAAGCCCCTATAGTTTGAGCCAATGATATTGCATATACCTCCCCCAAATCACCACTACCATACAAATCTCTATTTTCCAAAACATTATGCTCAAAAATCTTGTAAACCTGTAATTCTTTTAACATCTGATCTGTATATAATTCAATCTTTCCTGTCGCAATATCCAAATCAATTTTATCCAATAGTCCCTGACCATGATTTTCTAGTTCAATATTGCGGATTTGCTCGTATATAAATACCCCTTCATCAAAGAAATCAAATAAAACCTCTTGAAGTCCAGCTTTATAACAATGTATAATTACATTCGTATCTAAAGAGGCTCTCAATCGTCCAACCCTCCAATCAAATCATCTAAATCGTCTTCAGCCTCTAAATGAGTAACAATTTTATCACTAACATCATCTATGCTAAGTCCGTAACAAGCGAGTACACGCTCCAATGTTTCCTTTGGAATCGCATTATGATTGTAATTATAGATAGTATACTCAATATACTCATATGGAATATCAATTACTTCACTCGCAACATTTAGTTTGCTATTTCCACCAACACCACGAAGTAAATTACCAACCTTCATCTCAGTTTTCTCATTATCAAGTTTTATTTTTTGATTTGTGTCAATTACACCAATACTTTCTAAACGATTCAACACCATATCAAAACTTACATTAAACTCAGACATAATTCTAGCAATATCCATTGCCGAAAGGCCATTTTCCTGAAAACCCGGAATTTCTAAATCGATAAATCTGCGGGTGTCATCCTCAGGCATTAATAAACTAGCTGCAAAATAATTTGCTTCCTGCTCCCTTTCGTCCGTGCTTTTTCCATTAATGGTTACGCTATTATCAATAAATGAATCTGCATCGTTCAAATGTAAAAGCACATGACCTATCTCATGCGCAAGTGTAAATAATTCTCGCGATAATCTGCTACAGCTATTTGTAAAAATAACGATGTCTCTATCCTTCTGAACCACAAATCCAAGATCAGAATGTTCTCTAATAGGATATCTTAATAACTTATAACCATTTCTTTCACATTCTTTAAACAAATCAATAATCCCGTACCTGCCGAGCTTACAATTTGCTCTGAAGGCATCTGCTTTTACGCGAATTTCACGTTTCCTTGTCTCCTGCATTGATATCTCCCTAAAATGTATCCTTCTGCTGAATCTTTGTATACATATGCTTATTTGCATAGAATAAATTAAGCATATCAAAGATTTTTTTAGAGGATCCGTTCTCCTCCCCCATTCTGTACTGTACTACAGTTTTTTCATCAAGTACTCTTGTGATATCTCCTACCGTCACGCCAAAAACTGCTGCAACCTTAGATAGGATATCCAATGTAATACTATTAACTCCACTCTCAATTCTTGCATACTTCTGTCTGCTGATACCAATTTGATCAGCAACCTGTTCTTGAGTGAGATTGTTTGCATTTCTTAATGCCTTGATTCGGCGTCCCAATGATTCATTCATGGTATCCCTCCATTTCCTTGTACTAACATTCTATCACGTATATGAGAAATGTCAATCAGGATGTTACAAAATTGTAACATCCTGATTGATAAAATTTCACCTTTAGGGACGGGGTACTACAACTTTGGGGACACAGGACTATCCGCTAACCCCCGTCCCCAAAGGTGAAATTTTTTTAATCCACTTCCCGCTCCTGAGCCGGATAATGCAGACAATGCACTTCAGAAACTGGTCTATTTTGAGGATGATAAAGATCCAGAACCCGCTCCAGTGCCAGACCAAGCCGGCCAATGCACCAAGCGGAATACTTGCCACCCACAAAAAGATGATATCAAAAAGCATCAGGAATTTGGTGTCTCCGCCGCCTCGTAATGTCCCTTTCGTGAGGATGCTATTGGCGGCCTGAAACCAGATGACAATTGCGACTGCTTCCATTAATTGATACGCCAGGTCTCTGGTTTCAGGTTCTATTTTATAGAAACCGATGATGGTTCCTTTTAGTGCAGTAATCAGTAAGCAGCCCAATCCACCAATGAGGAATCCCAGCGTAGCAAAGGTAACTCCCTGTCGCTGCGCCTTCTCGATGTTGCCCTCGCCGAGGGTAATTCCGGTGATGGCGCAGCTCGCCTGGCTGATGCCCTGGATGATGACGGTAGCCAGCTGCATGGTGATGGTGGTAATTGCATTTGCGGCTACAAAGCTGCTTCCAATGTGTCCCATGATTACAGCGACTGCACTGTTTCCCAGTCCCAAAAGGGTATCGGAAATCAGGACCGGGATGGAAATGCGGACATATTCGCCAAGCAAATCACGCACATGCATCGTCAAATCCGGAAGTCTCAGACCAATATTTTGGTCGCGCAAAAACAGGAATCCCATTGTGATGGAAAATTCCACCACGCGCGCAATGACCGTTCCAAGGGCGGCGCCGTTAACGCCCATCCGCGGGGCTCCCAGATGACCGAAGATGAACAGCCAGTTAAAAAAGATATTGACAAAGAAGGAGCAAATCGTGGAAATCAGCGGCACATTTGCTTTCCCAACGCTTCGCAAAACCAGGCTGGTCGTAAGCGCGAATCCGTTTAGGAAATAGCACGGGATTGAGATGAGCAAATAACCCACACCGGCAGAAATAACATCCGTCTCCTTTGTAAATAATGACATAATCTGCGGTGTGAACAATGCCGTGGCAAATGAAAACAGCAGCGCAAATGCAAGCTCCATGCGGTACATGATATTGACTGCTTTTTTCATATTCTCGTGATGCTTCATTCCAAAGAAGCGACTGACAAGGACAGAGGCTCCCATGCCAAGTCCCATACACATAATCTGATAAATATTGATAAAATTATTTGCCAGCGTTGCGGCACTCATCTCGTTCTCGCCGAGCTGACCAAGCATGACATTGTCTGCCATGTTGACACCAACCGTAATCAGCGACTGCAGAGAAATTGGCAGCGCAAACGCTGCCAAAGTCTTATAGAATTGCTTATCCCTTACCAATAATTGCATGCAAAGCACTCCATTCTACATTTCGAAAATTAATTTCTTTACTGTAATTGTTCCGCGAATGACACGGATTTTTACAACGGCTTCTTCCGTAGGCGCGATGGTCATCACGGAGGATTTTGCCGGATTTAAGATGTCGCCCTTTTCCCATTTGATGGTACCGATTGTTGCACCGTTGCAAAGCACCTCGGCCTCGCCTTCACCGATGCCTTCGATGGTCAATGCGCAATCCTTTGTAACCTCACGAACCGTATAATTGGCAAACTCATTCTCAGCAAGTTCCAAAGCCAAATCGGTCAGCGGATCATAGCGCAACTCATTTGGATCATCATACCATGCAAACTTCGGATAAGGCAAACGCTTGTCGGTTGCCCAAACCAGCTTGGTATGATCCTCGAGACGGAAATCCAGATAGTTCGAAAGTTCCCAGGTGCCATAATGTCTGCTGCCATCCTCATCCCACATATCATAGCCGACACCTGAAATCGTACAGCTCGGATGCTTTGCGCTGATGCGTGCATTGTCGCGATTTACGGTACAATGCTCAAGCTTGAGATTCTCGATATATTCGTCCATGATGCGTTGCGATTCCTTGTAGCTCGGACGCGCACCGGTTGTCAGGAAGTTACAAATCTTATCCCAGTCCTTCGGAAGTGGAGCTCCGACAGAACCCACCGGGAATTTGCCATTGTCTGCTGTTTTCCATGCCCATGGTGTGTATGCAATGCCATAATGCGCACAGATTTCGTAGAATATTCCGTTTGCATCCGGATTGTTTCCGCATTCACCCAGCCAGAGTGGGACATTGAACTCTTCGCGTTTCAAGAGCCATGGATACAGATCCTTGATTTCCGGAGAAGCACCGTACAGGTGGATGGAAATCGCCCAGTTGTTGTAGTCCGGATCAAATGGATGTGTTAAGAATCCAGGATCTCTTGCAAACTTAGATGGCTCAATAAACATGATGTGAACCGGATCGATTTTTCTTAATCGCTCGATACACTCAGCATAGTACTGATCCAACAGTGGAATGTACTTGTGCTGAATAGGTGAAGATACCGGCTCATTAATCAAATCGTAACCTGCAATAATCCAACGATCATGAAATCTGCGCACGATCTCTTCCCAGAGGATGATCTGTCGTTCGGTCGATTCGTCATCAAGGAAGACACTCGGGAATTCGCAAAACAGTGAATCACCGGTTGCTCCGTTGTTGCCACCTACTACTCCATGCATATCGAGAATGGCATAAATTTTATGCTTTTCGCACCAGTCAAGCGCATTGGATAATCGCTTAAAACACTTTTCGTTAAAAGTGATACCTTCCTCTTCATATAATAAGGCATTGGCATTCAATACCAGGCGGACACAGTTGTAGCCGAGTTCCGCCATCAATGCGATATCTGCCTCCTGCAAATGATTCTCTTCCCAGCGGTCCCAGAAGGTCTCAAGGTACTTCGGTCCGCAAAGTTCCCGAATGGTCAGATCTACCGTGCGCCTTGTCGACCATCTGGTCGGATTGTGATCTTTCCCTTCTCCCGGGAAAAGAATATATTTGAACATATCGCGAGCCACCGGTGGTTCACCGATCATAAATCCTTCCACATTCATCCAGTTGGCCGTGCCATATCCGTGCAGGATAATTTCCTGTCCGTCTTCATTTACAAATCGTGTTCCCTCAGTGCGAAGAACACCTTTTACATATTCATTATTAAACTTACTCATATCATTTCCTTTCCGTCCCATTTTTGGGATGATAGATAGCATGCTATCCATTTTTCAAAAAGAGAGGGCCACAAAACGCGGCCCATTCTCAGATTATTTGACACTTTATCTCTCGAGGAATCTGTCATACGCAGCCTGATAGGTATCAACGACTTCCTGCATGCCCGCATCTTCGAGTTCCTGCCGGAATGTTTCGAAATCCTTATCTGTCTGACCGGTGATATAGCCGATAGTATATTCATCGATCATGGTCTTAAGTGCGGTTAATGTATTGGTAACTGCAGAAGATTCGTCATCGGTCAATGTGATCTGCATTGGCAGGAACACATTTGTCTTTGGTGCGCTCCAGATCTCCACTGCTGCCAGCTCCTGATTCTCACCGCCGGCCTGGGCTGCGGTCATCTGCCAGTTTGCAGAGATGTCATGCTTGCCGAGCCAGCACTGTCCTTCGTTTAATGCATAAGAAGCGAGATAATCTGCGGCAGACATTCCCTGATTGTAGATTTCCTCCTTGAATACCGGCTTGCCATCGACCATGTCGTAGGTCTTGCCCTCGATGCCATACCAGTTCAACAGGATGCCCTGCTCGGAATACTGGAAGTCAAGCCATTTGGCTGCAAGTTCCGGATTCTTGCAGGATGCCGTGATATAAACAGGATCCTTTGCAATCTGGCGTGCAAATGCCTGGATTGGCTCATCGCCTTCTTTTAATGCCGGTGCCACGATTGGCTGTAAAAATGCATCCTGATTCTCGATCATATGGAAGCGTGCATAGTTGTTGCCGGATAATCCGGAAAGAACCATACTGTAAAGCATGCCTTCGTTGTTGTTAACTGAGGCCGGGGTATCCAGATAGAAATGGAAGGTTGTAAAGTTTGGATTGATCAATCCTTCTGAGTACCACTGTCTCATGGTCTTCAGGTATCCTTCGTATCCATCCAGTGACTGGGACAATACAACCTTGTCGCCGTCCAACTGCATATAGTTCTGAGACTCGGTTCCAACACCCCATGAAAGAGCGATAGACGATCCACCATTCTGATCAAGTACAAACGGATTCTTGATTCCGGCCTTCTTTGCTGCAACCAGCACATCATGCCAGCCATCGATGGTGGTCGGTACATCCATACCGAGTTTTTCGAGGAGATCCTGACGATAAGCCAGTCCATTATAGGTACCTTCGGACTGAACAGTATCAAAGGTTCCTACAATATTTTTTGCTACCACAAATTTACCGCTGTCGGATTTGGCCTCGCGCATTGCCTCATCGGAAGACTCCAAAAGCGCCATATAGTTTGGCATATAGGTTCTGATCAATGCATCCATATCCGGATGGATGACGCCATCTTCCACACCGGTTTCAAAACCGCCCGGATATTCGATGGAACCTGCATAAATGATGTCAGGCAAATCACCGGAAGCCACCAGTGTGCCATATTTCTGCTGCATGTCATCCTGATTGACAGGGATCCAATTGATATGAACGCCGGTCAACTCTTCCATCTTCTTGACACTCTCAACTTCATTCAAATCCTTGACATTGGTTCCGTTGTACTGAACCCAGACAGTCAGTTCTGCCTTTTCATCGGTCAATGGCAAAGTCAATTCTTTGATTGGCTCTCCATACTTTCCTTCTGCAGACTGTGTGCCTGCCTCTTTGCCCCCGCATCCGAATAAGGATGCTGTCATTGCAACAGACATCAGCACTGCTGCAACTCGTGTCATTCTTCTTTTCATTATATTTCCTCCTTTGGCTTAGCCATATTGCTAACTTAACTCTTGACTGCGCCGACCGTCATACCGGTGACGAAGTATTTCTGTACGAATGGATATACACACAGAATCGGAACCGTCGAAACAATAATCGCTGCATTCTTGATATTCTGCGCATATACGCTGTTGGATGTCGCATCCGCCGCCGTAGAAATGTCCTTGGTCGTGCGGAATAAGATTTCCTTTAATGCCATCTGCAGCGGATACAAATCCGTTCTGCGCGGCAGATAAATCAATGCCGACATGAAATCATTCCACTTATAAACTGCCGTAAAGAGCATAATGACTGCAAAAGTTGCCTTGCACAGCGGCAGTATGATGCGAAACATAATGGTAAAGTCATTCGCTCCGTCGATGCGCGCTGCATCTTCGAGCGCATCCGAGATGCCTTCCATCGAAGTACGCATCAAAATAATGTTGAATACATTCAGCGATCCCGGAATTACCATCGCCCAAATGGTATCGATCATTCCAAGCTTTTGAATCACCATGAATGTCGGAATCATACCACCGTTAAACAGCATGGTAAATGATATCAGCATCATAAATGAATTGCGATAGCGAAATCTTCTTCGTGAAAAAATATAGCCGGCCATCACCGTCAACACGCCGGTAAAGGCGCAGGACAAAACAATATACAGAATCGTATATCCGTAACCGGCCCAAAGTTTCTTGTATCCCAAAAGCATTTTATATGCATTCAAATCCAGATTGCCGAGAATTCCAAGCGCCAATCCTCTGTTGGTCGTAACCGCAGTCGGATTGCTGAGCGACAGCATCAGAACATGCCATAATGGAATCACCGATACCACAGTGATTGCCAGCATCAGTATCACTGCAAAAATCATAAATATCACGCGCGGTGCTTTTACTTTGTACTTCATAATATCCCCCTAGAACATGGATGTACCGGACACTTTTTTGGCGATCTTGTTTGTGGTCACCAGCATAATCGTTCCGATAATCGAATTGAATAAACCGACTGCGGTCGACAGACCGAAGTCCATATTGACCAGTCCCATACGATAAACATAGGTGTTGATGACATCTGAGTATTCGTATGTGGACGGCGAATACAGAAGCAAAATCTTGTCCGCTCCAACAGAGAAGACTGCACCCATTCGCAGAATCAGCATCATGATAATCATAGGCATGATACTCGGAATCGTAATATGCAGACACTGCTTCCATTTTCCTGCCCCATCCATATCCGCCGCTTCATACATCTCCTGATCGATGGAGCTGAGTGCAGAAAGATAGATGATGGAGCCATACCCCAGGCCCTGCCACATATTCATCAGAATATAGATGAGCCAGAATGCTTTTTTGTTCATCAACAAGTTCTGCGGGTCGGTATGTGTAATATTTGCGACGATGGTCGAAATCGGACCTCCGGCCTGCACAAAGCTGACTACCAGGCCACAGGCAATGACCGCCGAAATGAAATATGGCATATAGCTGACAGTCTGGACAAATTTCTTGAAATGCTTGCGCGTAAATTCATTTAAAATCAATGCGAAAATGATTGGCGCCGGGAAGTTGACCAGCAGGTCAAGGCCTCCGATACAAATGGTATTGCGAATCAGTCTGCCAATATATTTTCCATGGAAAAACGCATAGAAATTTTTCATGCCGACCCATTTGCTGCCAAAGATGCCGCGCGCCGGTGAATATTTTTCAAATGCCATCACCAGTCCGCCCATCGGCAGATAATTAAAGATAATGAAATAGGCCAGAATCACGACCAGCATCGCATAGACCAGTTTGTTTCTCTTAATATCGAGGCGCTGGTTATGCAGATAACCTTTGATTCCTGCATTTTCAATGTAACCTCCACCGGAGGTAAATTGCGTCTTTTTGGTTTTTTGTTTCTTTTTCATTTTACTGCTCCTCGTGTGATTCATTCGATAATTCTATTGTAGTCATCTTCCCGGGCTCACTCTATAAATTAGATTTGCAGTTCTATGATTTTTTATGTCCTGTTTCGGGCGATTATAAATTTTTCGGTAGACATTATCATTTTTTTTCGGCAAGGTTGAATCTTCGAATCGTTCCTTTTATAATTTTCTTATATATGTTTCATATACATGTATGATAAGGAGATTATTATGAACCAAAAGCGCCTTGAGCCCTATACCAAAAGGCTTTTGCTCAGTATTATTCTGCCACTGATTTTCTTGAGTATCGGGCTGTTTGGATATACCATTTACAGGAATTACGAACACAATGTCGTAACGATTCAGGAAAAAGAAAAATCCGTCTCAGACTCGATTGCCCAGCAAATCAATCATATCGAATCGCAGACCATGCATCATGTTCATCAAAGTGATTTTTTGTATTTTTCCAACAGCAGTGATTTGCACAAGGCGTCACATTACGGCATCGGATTCTCTTCGAATCTGTTTCGCGATCTGACAAATCATGCGATGTTTCGTGGAATTCTTCTCTACAATTACAAGATTGAACGATATTATCTCTACAAGTCGGACATCAATCCCGGTGCCAAAAAAAGCAGCGAGCTGGACAACCAAAAACTGCTGCAGCAGCTTACCCCGACCACAAACGGGTTGCAGAAACGATACGAGATTGTGCAGCTCGATGACACCAGCTATCTGGCGCTCATTGTCACGCAGCGCTATGGTTCTCTGGCGATTTTGATTTCGCCGACACAAAATGAAATATTTCAATCATTTGCCAATGTCGAAAAAGACAAATTCACAGCGACCTATTCTGCCGATGATGTCAGCAATATATCGAATCATCCGATTGTCACGAAAGTAAATGATTTTCCGATTTATCTGGTGTATCAGTCTCCGAATCTGTTTGACATGGTCCACTTTGATTTGTTTCAGATTATTATTTTTGTCCTGATCATCGGGCTGTTTGTTTTTTCGATTGTCATGTTTTTGTATTTGCAGCATCTGCTGATTTCACCGCTGAATTATCTGTCAAAATCTTTTGGACAGATTTCTGCCGGCGACTACCATTATCGGATTACGCGCAAGAGCGACATCTATGAAATCGACCAGTTCTATACCGGTTTCAATCAGATGCTCGACGATATCCGCGATGCCGAAAACGAAAGTCACAGGCAGCAAATGGATGCAGCACAGGCCAAATTGCAATATCTGCAATTACAGATTCGCCCGCACTTTTATCTGAACTGCCTGAAGAATATCAATTCGCTGGCAGAGCTGCAGGATTATAAAAAAATACAGACACTCGTCATCTCACTCTCCGATTACTTCCGCTATAATTTTCAAGATGTCAAAAATTTTGTCACTGTGCGCGAAGAACTGGAAGCGGTGCAAAGTTATGTCGATTTGTGTCGCTGCCTGTATAATGAGATTGAATTGGAATTTGATATCGAATCGGAAGTTTTAAATGCCAAGTGCCTGCCGCTTTCGATTCTCACCTTCACGGAAAATGCCATTAAACATGGCGCGGAATTAAAAGATCTGATTATCAAGGTCACGACCCGGCTCGAGGTGGACACAGATGGCGATGTCTATGTCGTATCCGAAGTTGCCAATACCGGAACCATTGATGAAGAGACACTGGCGCTGCTCAATGATCCGAGCGAAAATCATCCGATTTATCGCAAAAACGGCGTCGGAATTGCCAATGTCCGATATCGCATGTGGCTGATTTACGGTGACCATTATCAGTTGCAATTTGAGAATCGGGACGGCTTTGTCATATCAAGGCTGCGCTTCCCGATTCATATCGATTCGATGCAAAAATAATACCGAGGTATATTATGAATGTTTTATTAATTGATGACCAACCAAATATTCTTTCCTCCCTGATGGCCGGCATTCCCTGGCTGGAGATGGGTTTTTCTTCTATCTTTACTGCACAAAGTGCCAATGCTGCGCGAGAGATTCTAAGTGACAACAAAGTCGATATCGTCGTCTCCGACATCGAAATGCCGGGGGAAGATGGCATCTCGCTTTTGCAGTGGGCACGCGAACAGGGCTATGATTATGAATGCATCCTTCTGACTGCCCATGCCGATTTTACCTTTGCGCAAAAAGCCATCTCGCTGGGTGTTCTCGAATATGTCATCCAGCCGGCAAAGCAGGAAGATATCATCCATGCCATCGAACATGCCATTCAAAAAATCAAAGCAAACGGTGAAACATCTCCGGTGCCGCTTGCCGCAGACCAGTTTAATTATGCTGCGCAAAATATTGTCATCAAGACTTTGTTTGAGGAATGGCCAGTTATTGAAGCATCGATTATCAATCCGGCCAAGCTTGAAAAACGCATCACGCAGTTAAAGCAATTCGGGATCAATGTCGAAGCGGAAAATCCATGCATCGTCACACTGATCAACATTCGCAAATGGAAGAAGCTTCCGCTGACTGCTGCCGATTTTCTGAAGCATTACAATCATTTGCTCCATGAACTCTTTCCTACTGATACGACTACCATCTCATATTATCTGGATGACAAATATTTCATCACGGTATTCTTTACCGAGGGAACAGACGAAATCATCCGCGGAATCGAGGCACTGCATAAGCGCATTCCGTCCGACATCGGTGCCGCGACGCGACTCTTCTTTGCCAAAACTGAAGTACGCTTCATCAAAAATACCATGGAAGGTATCATCGGTATCGAAAAAAAAGATGCACTCACGCACAAGGATGATTGCCGCATGATCGAGGTCAACAATGATGATTTGTACAGCGAGGCGCTCGGTTCCGATAATTATCAGCATTACAATAAACTGATTCATGAATATATCGAGAATCATATCAGTGACGCAATTACGCGTACTGATCTGGCCGATTATCTCATGATTCCGCCGGATCATGTAAGCTATATCATTAAGCGCACCGAGTGTTGCTCCGTGAAAGAGCTCGTGACCAAAATAAAAATGGAGCACGCCAAAGGCCTGCTCCAAAATACAAAATATCAAATTAGTGAGATTGCTTTCAAATGCGGTTACGATAGCTTTGCCTATTTCAGCAAAGTCTATCGTGAAACCTACGGTATTACACCAAGTCAGGAACGATCATAAATCAAAATACCCAGGCATTTCCTGACTCCTCTTCGTCATCTGCCGGTGCTCCAAAATCAAACTCAAACGGTGGTTTGTGCTTTTGAATCAATGGCAAAAGTTCGTCTTGCATATTGACATTTACATAGCAGGTATCATCAAATACCATGGTAAATGTCTTGTCCTTTTCGCAAGGTTTCCACTCCGGCAATCCTTCCACATTCGGATTGCCCGTGCGTGCAAAATTGACAAATGCACCGGACATCACACGATCAAGCATCCGGTAATTGCTCTGATGGCAAATCGGAATGCGCTCTGCATTGTGCAGGAAAAATGGAATATCAGAGCAATGCCATGCAGCTCTGCCCATGTCATAATCAAACACCTTAGCAAATATATAATTGTAAACCGGTGCGCTTGCCTCTGCCGCCTTTTTCTTGACATATTTCACGGTATCCGGCAGGAACATGCACTCGAGATCTGTCGCATAGATTTCATTTTTGCCGGGATAAACTTTTCTGAATGCATCAAGAATGGCCTGTCCGCCTTCTTCTCCATAATATTCTTTGACATACTTTTCGCGCTCCTGCACGGAAAGTTTCTTTCTGTCCCCCACCTGCATCGGGAAACCAAATTCTGCAATCACGGTGCCCACCATAGTTGGAACCGTCAAAGAATGTGCAGTGAAATCTTCTGTCACCGGATCGCACTTGTAATAATCGTTCGGCTTCGGAGACCAGTTGACACGCTTGCCTTGCTTACCAAAGAATGCAATCGCTCTGTTCATCGCCCAAATGTATTGCGGCACCGGTGTCTTTGCCAGTTTCTTGATGTCATGGTCTTCGATGTGCAATTCATCCATAACCTTTTCCACCAGTTCTTTCGGCACTACATCCGTTCCGAAATCTCCCTCCGGAATCACACCGGACATCACAATCGCCTTTGCAAACAATCCGTCCGCTTCCGGAATCTGCCCCAATACGGTCACCTTTCCGCCACCACCGGATTGTCCCAGGATGGTCACATTCTCCGGGTCACCACCAAACTTCGCGATATTGTCTCGCACCCAGCGAAGTGCCTCGACCAGATCCGCCATACCAACATTATAAGAATTCGCATATTCCTCACCAAAGTCAGAAACATCCAGATATCCAAACGCATTCAGTCTATGATTGACCGATACAAAAACAACATCATCAAGCTTTGCCAGATTGAACCCGTCATAACACTCCTGCTCAATCGATGAACCTGCTGCATATCCGCCACCATGGATCCAGAACATGACCGGCTTCTTCGCCGTCTCATCCAGTGAACTGCTCCATACATTTAAGTATTGGCAGTGCTCTGAAGAAGGCCAGAAACGGTGCGGTGTCATCACCTCGCCCGTCGGCATCGGCTCCGACAGCACCGGACAAATCATGCCATAGCTCATCGCATCCCTGACACCTTCCCATGCCTCCACCGGCTGTGGCATCTCGAAGCGTTTCGCCTTTGCATAACGGATTCCCTGAAAATGGTAAACTCCATCAAATAAGAATCCGCGCAATTTTCCTTTGGTTGTCTCTACGATTGGATTGTCCAATCCACAAAAAAAGTCACTCATGAAAAAACCTCCCTGATATAAATTACAGACAGCCACAAAATATATTGTGGTTTCTGCATGCAACTATTATAGGTTTTTTGCATGATGTGACTCTATAAATAAATGTGCAAAGATTATAAAATTCTTTAGAAGAAGTACATGCCGCAAAATATATTTATTTAAATACAAAGAAGACATTAGCCTTATGGCTAATGTCTTCCAACCGAAATCAATTCGGCTCTCTCTATGTATGTATTATAACACAATAAGACAATTATACAAGTAAGAACTTAAGAAAAATACACACAAAAATATAAATACCGAATACAGTAAATAATTCAGTCTAAATCATAAAGCCTATTACGTTAAAATATCAAACCTGTTATATTTAATTTCATCTTTTGGCAATGCTTTCAATTTTTCTACATCTGTAAAATCATATATTCCCATGCTTCTACATATATTGTCAAATGCAATAGGTGGAACAGCTTCCTTTAAATCATTCATTAAATGAGTAATCGTATTGATAAGATGTTTGTATTCTCTGGTTGGAAGATAGTATTTCAAATACACAAGTAAATCAATAATTCTTTTTCCAGAATCAGACTTTGCATATAAAGAATTTAATTGTAATAAATATGTTTCTTTGATTCTTCCGGTGTTATTATATTTTCCTTTTGAAAAAGTTTCTTTCAAATTATATATTCGTTCATTATGCGCACAAGAATTGCGAACTTTCCTAAGCCAATGCAAACTTCCAATTAATAGCTTTACGTTGCAATAACCATTTTTATCATATATTCCATACAAGTGGCATAAACTGTGCAAAACTGGTATTTTGCTCACACGCAAAATATCTATAAAAGTCGCAAAATTAACAACTTTCACCATAATCCATGTAGGAATAGAAGTATGATTATTCATGTAAAATCCCACATAATCTAATTTGCTTTCGCTTAATTCTTTATAAGCTGATGATATAGCCTTCATTTTGTCTTGCAATTTTTTCTTATCTGAAAAAGCCTTTGCATCGTACCAAGGAATTTTTCCATTTCCGTTGCATTGATCAATTTTATATCCCGTTAATGCACGTACTTCTTCTTCAACTTTAGTTATATACTTGAGTAAGATGCATCTAAGTTCGTCATCAAAAGACTTTAATTTCTGAAAGTGTTCTATATCACAATTGTCCAAATAAATATGTTTTCCATCAGAATCAATTTTGCAAATAAAAGGATCTTTGTATCCATTAATTAAATTAAAATACCCTGCTCTTACGAGTAAGGTTTTATCATGTGTGTCCTTGCAAAAAATAGATTTATCCCGCAATCTTTTCATCTGCTGATTGTAGGATAAAAATTCCTTTTCCATGTTTTGGTTTCTCCTATATTTAGTAATATTACCATTTAATTCACAACTAAAATACTTAATGACATTGTCAAGATTTCCCCTTCTTCTTTTTCTGCATCTCATCATAATAAGCCTTATACCGATAGATACTCCGCTCACTGATTCCGTTGCGTTTTGCAATCTCCACCATGGTCATGCCCTGTTCGTGACAAACAACAAAATCATTGTAGATGGCCATCCATTTAGCATTGTGTCTTTGTCTGCCACAGGCTTTTCTTTTTTTGAAGTATTCAAGTTCCTCTTTCAGATCTTCATTTGCTTCCTTAAGCTCTGCATTTTCTTTTTCCAATTCCTCGATTCGTTTCAAGGCCTCTTCGAGTGTTTTTATCTTCTTCATAAAAGAATTACCTCCATGCCATTCCTATTATGTCAAAATTATAACGGAATACGGTCACCATGTCAATTCTGTTTTGTCATGCTGTGTCACAGTTTTTAGATTGTCTCCGGTAATCCTTCGATAATCGGTGATACCTAGACAAACGTTTCATAGTAACTTTAGTAAACACAATATCCAGCCAGACATTCGCCATCAGCTTCTCCAGCACCTGCTTAGTCCAAGAAAAAGTCCGCACCCTCCGTGGCTCACATTGGAGTTGACGATTATACTCTATACATAAAGCAATTTAAACTCCTGTCTGTTTCGCAATAATTATTGCAAAAGTCCTATGACTTTTGCAATTTTATTTACAAAATCCATAGGACCTCTTACATCGAGCCAAAAGGGACAGGCAACTGACCGCTAACCCCCGTCCCCAATGGTTTTAATGTAGCATATGCGTAAAACGTCTCACTTCCATAATTCGTTCTTTTCCTTCAGGAATCACTACATAATAGATAATATAGTTTCCTACATAGATACGATAATACGGATAATCACGTTGCTTTTTAGATAGAACCAAATACTTCATCATGGGTAAATCTCAAATCAGTCGAAGCTGCTGATGCATCAGCAACATCCATAATATACTCTTCCGGTTCAGTCATTCTTGAATATGCGTCAAGGCTAAGTACTACCATTGCACCATATCCATTTTTAGTTAAATATACAGGATCTCCACTTTGAACAACCTTCTCAATCTCAGTAAATTTATTTCTCAAATCAGAAACTGGTCTAATGTGCATCATATATACCGCCTCCTTGCTTATCAGAATTTTATCATCTTTACGATATCATGAATGACAATATTCTTCAATGCATTCAATGGCCTACTATTTGTAGAATGTTTTATGCGAAAATTACTCGAATGAGTGATTGATGCCGGTCATACTATCCGGCTTAAGATTCTTAAAAAGAGTGAATGCAAAGTTTTTGCAACCAAAGTGCAACCGGAAGTTAATAGTCTTCTTTCAGTGTATCTACTAGCATTCGCCTAAGTCCTTGTGAGCGTTCCGGCTCAAAATCTACCAGTCTAAATTTCTCTGGAAAGAAGCCAAGTTCAAGTACACGATCAGCTATTCTGTTATACTGCCCCATAGCATTTTCCGGTGATTGCAAATTAACTGCGATATACTCATATATCCCATTCATATCACCCAATGCTTTTTCAGTAATTTTTACAGGATATTCTCTCATCTGTGACTCTCTCTAAAAGCTGCAAATGCGGCCTTTGCATCCTGTACTCGTCCAGCTTCAATATCCTCAAATCCTTCCTGTAATTTTGTATGAATCTCTGCAGTCGTCATAAGATCCGCATTAATAGCCTCCGGTACCTGAGGTAATGAAACTCTAAAAGGAATTCCTCCTGTAAGAGTAATCTGTCTTAAATACATATCAATAGCTGTAGACATAGGAATTCCAAGACGTGAAAGCACATCTTCAGCTGATTTTTTCGTTGCAGGATTAACTCGTAAATTGAGTGTTGCTGTTTTCTCCATACGTATCAACTCCTTTTTGTTTATTGTAACGCAATTTGCGTTACAATTCAAGATAGGTCTACTATTTTTATCGCTTATCGTTTGTTACCGAGCGTTAATCACGCTCATATGGTATTTCCAACATATCCAGCAGCCTTTCAAATGTATCCTGTCCGTCCAGACAAGTATCTGTAAGCCACCCTTTTTCATTTCTCCACTCTGAAAGACCTCTGTAGTAGTAATTCTTTTTTGCATCCTCAATGATAAAAGGTATCACATTATGCCGCAGACACTCCTTCAAAGCCACAAGTCTGCCTACCCTGCCATTGCCATCCTGAAATGGATGGATATACTCAAACTCAGCGTGCAGCTCTATGATATCTTCTACTGTAGCGTTCTCCTTTGCATTGTATTTTTCCAAAAGAGACTTCATGTGTTTATGCACATCCGATGGCTTTGATGTCTCCCGTCCACCGACAACATTCGCACGCTTTTTATAATCACCTACTGCAAACCAGCTAAGCGTCGAATCCTTTGTATCATGCTTCAGTATATAATGCAGATGCTTGATGATATCCTCTGTTAGTTCTTCTTCTGCGGTATCGATTACATAATCAATCGCCCGAAAGTGATGAACCGTCTCCAGGACATCATCTACGGGAATCCCGTCACCTACATCAAGAGTGTTGGTCTCAAAAATCAGTCTTGTCTGATTCTCAGAAAGCACACTTCCCTCGATATGATTGGAATTATATGTCATTCTTACTTGCAGCTCATGATACAGCCCCCCGGAAAGCTTCATCTCTTTTTCTTCCCGAAGCACCTGAAGAATCTTATTGTCGGATACTTCCTTCATAAGAAGTTCCGGAGCAACACCAAGAAAATCCGCTATCTTCTGTATACTGCGCTTGGAAAGCTTTTCGCATTTCCCTATCTTCGCTACGGTTCTGGTAGACAGACCAAGTTGTGTTGACAACTCTGTCTTCCCGATACCCTTATCTTTAAGTGATCTTTCCAGACCCTCGTATGAAATCATTGGCTCGCCTCTCCTTTAATCTTTACTTATTTTATCATAGAGGTCGACAAATGTACAGATTTTAGAGCTTTGAGCTCTAAAAAGTAAAGATGCCCCCCCTCTCCTTCCACACTGAAATAATACTTTAAGGTACTCCTACGCTTGATCATTCAGACACCTCCCTTGCAAATTAAAAAATCCATTACAACATATAGAAACATCTATACATTGTAATGGATTTTCACAAATTCAGACTTGGTGCAAGCACCACTTCTGATAAAAACCTCGCAGGTTTTTGTTCTAATAATAGAATACAGAAAAATATATGTGGTGTCAATCATTTATTATATTTTTAGAAATCCCTTATGCTTTGGATTATGATTCTGTTCGTCGATTGTGAGTTTTAGTTTCCCCATAAATCAAATCCTCTCATTCCTTCATTTTCCTTCATCCCATTTGCTTTCGCTTCATAATAATCTAAAACATATAGGAGCATGTCATATGCAGCCTCTTTTTTGGCCTGTTTCTTTGAATTTGCCGTAGCCGAATAGTAGTATTCCACTTCATCTATGTAACATTCTGCACGCCAAACCGGATTCCCATTTTCATCATATTGCTGCTCAAATTTGTACTCCGGCAAAGAAAAATATCCACGACGTGCAAGTGTTTCTAACTGATTGATAGCCATTGATAATGTCGGTTCCTCAATCTCATCTCGAATTGTAAATAGAATTCCTCTTTTTTCTAATTCATCATATAGTAATTTTGCAGCGGTCTCATGTGCTTCTTTTTTTGAGGTGCCATATGCTCTCGCCGGCATTTCAAAATCGCTTAGTTGTAAAAAACACTCATACTTTGCGTGCGGTGGCGGTGCCTGCGTCAACACCCCCGGAGCCCACCCCCAAAGTCCTCCCGCACACTCCCGAAACTCTCGCTTTGGCAATTCTCCACATTTTCGAAGTGACCATTGCTGAATTTCATCAATGTAGTTGATATCATCTTCGAAAATATATAAATCCGGATTTAGCATTTCTTCAACAGCATCTTGCATCTCTTTGATATTGTAGTTTGAGTCAATTGCAATCGCCCCAAGAATCGCCTCAAATAAATCCTCTTTCACCGACGGTGATTCATCAATATGATTCTTCCAATCACCTCGTCCCATAATCAGATACTGTGCCAAATCAAGCTGATCAATTCGTTCCGCTAGTGTTCTTTTCTCCACCAAATGTTTTTTGAGTTCGGTCAGTTCATGCTCCTGATATTCCGATTGATATTCTCTAAACTCAGAATTCGTAATAACACCGAATCGTTCTGAGAGAATCTTTACCACAATAAAATCAAGAACCTTATCGCCGATAAATTCGAGGACTTCATTATTTTCCCCTCCATTCTCCTTTGAATAGGAGCGACGAATAAATGCCTGCTGTAGTAAATCAACATTTCTAAATTTGTACGCAATGGTGCTTTGGATTACAGATAAATCTTTTGAATCCATAAAGATACCTCCTTTACAAAAAGAAGGCATAATTATAGCCTGATAGTCTATAGATGGGTACATCTATTAAATCGTCAGACCATAAAAGAATAAATAAAACTCTATATTTCTCAGCATTTACCATTCCCCACTTGCATAGAAAATGATAAATTAAAAGAGATATTGTCTTCCATTTATACTGTTATGCCTCACAACTATATGACAACAATATAGTACTATCGCAAAATGACAATGTCAATACAGTCCTAAAATTCAAGGCCTTGTTTCGAATCCATATTGGGAAAAACTTCAAGATGCACTTGCTATGGGCGTACATGTAAAAGGGATGAAATATATATGTTTAAAATGGTAGAATATATTTGCATAAAATATAGAAAATTGAGGGGGGACATAATAATGCTTATTTCATTAAAAAATCTATATGAACGCTTTAATCAGTTTGGTAAATATTATAGTTATTCGCCAATTATGAAATCAGCTACTATGGCAAAAATATATAGAGATTATTCTGGAAAAAAGATTGATATTGAACAATATATAAAGATTCTTGAAAAACCATTTTGGGACGTAGAAAAGGGAAAGGAGCAATTGTTTTTTGATAGCAATACTATACAACCAAAGTCTACGGGCTTTCGCTTGATTTTATTACGTGTTGTGTTAGATGCTATTCCTAATTCTGTTTATGAAAAAATGGCAATTACCAAGAGCGATGTTTTGGGTATAACCCACGCAATTACATTATACTATTTAGGTAAGCGCCTAATAAAAAGGCGTCCCATTAAAATCTCTCGCACCCTAGCGAGGATTGCGA
>NZ_PDYG01000009.1 GCF_002735305.1 Agathobacter ruminis | reverse complement strand
GAAAAGACAGTTTGTCGAAGTGCAAAATCGGTGAAAGGACAACCTCTTAAAGCGGCGCGTACGGCTTTGGAGAATCTAAGCTTTTTCGCCTATCGTGTCCTGACCGGCCGGTAAAGGGTGCCGAGGCAGGAAAAGCAACTGGAAGAGGGGCACTGAATGGGTGTGGAATGTCGAATTGTTGGTTGTTTTGTCGGAGATTTTGTCTTATAATTGGTATATGGACAGATGCGCTCGTCGTTTTAATAGATAGGAGGTCTTTATGGATCAAATCAAACCAAGGAAGAATCCGTCACGCGAAGCCTGTGAAGCAACCATCAAGCGAATCCTCATGACAGAGGTCCTTGAACACGGTTCCAACAAAACATTCCGCTTTGCATCGGATTTCATGAATTATTTCGAATCTCTGTATCCGCCTTCACCGGGTCTGACCAAGCAGGTGCAACGCGCCGTCAAGGCGATGGATATGCCAAAAGATGAACATGGATATTTCATCGTAAACAAAACGAATGATCAGGTCGGACAGGACAAAGAAATCAAACGCATTTTTTCAAGCGCTCATGTCTCTGTCAATACGATGGAAAAAGCGGAACCTCTTTTTCTTCATGTCGATGAAAATGCAAAGGATTATCTGTTCCATCTTCTTCTGGAATCAGAGACCTTCAAAGGAAAGTTCCTGACACTCTTTCCTGTCTCCGGTGGCATCATGATTTATACGGAAACCCGCAATCAGCTCGTTATGCTGTTAAATAGTCTGACAATTTAACTTGCTATCAGTCTTGTCTTTACAAAAAAAAGCGACAGTTTATCAAAAAATAAACTGTCGCTTTTATTATTATATGTCGCTTAAATGTCCATTATTGTCTTTTCGACATGCGAATATTCTTTTTTTTACCGGAATAAACGGTCTCTCTTGCGTCTTCCGTATTTTTTGCGTCTGACTCTGCGGAATCTCTCACGCTCTCTTCTTCTGGCCTCATATTTGTGACGAATCACATAATAGTCTTTCACAAATCGGATACCGTATTTTACGATTAGATATCCTGCTGCCAAAATCAACAGAATCCAGAAGATATACCACAGGTTCACTTTGATTACCCGGATGTCCGGATCAGTTTCTTTTCCGGTCTCCTGCAGTGGATATTCCACCTTGAGTTCTTCTGATGGCTGGAGTCGCACAGAGCCGACCTCGCGTCCGTCATATGTATATACAATCTGTGCACCGCTGTCCGATTCGGACATGTCGACTTGCGCATCCGCAAATTCTGCTGTCTTTGGAAGAACAACATAAGCATTTTTATCAAATGTCAAATAGGTTCCGGCCTCGTTCAAAAGACCGTATTCCTTGTCTTCCGACTCTTTCAGTCGCGTTTCATTTTCCGTAATATTGAATACCTGAAAATTATCAAAACAATAATCGTACAGATTGATGCTGTCCGACCACTGATTCGGAGAAATCGAATACAAAATCACACATACCAGCGTCATTCCGTCTTTCTCCGCAAAGGTAACCAGTGTATGATGTGCCGGATCCGTATACCCGGTCTTTCCACCTGTACAATACTCATACAGATATTGTGAAAATTTGTATGGATACAGCAGGTTGTTCTGGTTGTGATACGGATAAGGATCTTTGTGCTTGTTGGTCGGAGGTGAAACATAAGTCTTTGTTCCGCAAATTACCTGAAAGTCCTCATTCTTGTAAGCTTCCGCTGCAATCAGAGCAAAATCATGTGCAGTCGTATAATGATTATTGTCATGTAATCCGTAACTGTTTACAAAATGGGTATTTTTGCATCCGATTTCTTTTGCACGCTTATTCATCATATCGATGAATCCGGAATAACCTCCGCCAAGCTTATCGCCCACATGCTCTGCCAGCGCATACGCACAGTCGTTGGCTGATACAAGCATCGTGGCATACAGACATTGCTCTACGGTCATTTCTTCGCCGACATCACATCCGATGTGCGAGCTTCCGTTGGCCTGTCCATAATCGATTGCATTTCTCGAAAAAGTCACCGTTTCATCAAGCTCACAGTTCTCGAGCACAAGCAAAACGGTCATGACTTTAGTAATACTGGCCGGATATCGGACTTCATCCGCATTCTTTTCATACAATACGGTTCCGGTATTGACTTCCATAACAATGGCATTTCCGGATTCCACAGTCACGCCGGTCGGCCAATATTCTTCCGCCTGAACACGCTGTGTATGCAAAACCGAAAAGCTTGTCAACAGAATCAGCATAAATGCCAGAATCCGCGATGCAATCAGCTTACAAATCGGATTGCCCTTCGACGAAAACTTTTCTTCATATTCCGTCATAATATTTCCACGATTCATTTCCTCATCATGATGCAGATCATATGTCTTGGCATCGAGATTCCAGTCTTCGACCTCTTCTATTGTCTCAACCGAAAACGCAAACAGGTCCTGATTGTCTGTCTTAAATTCCAATCGACCGTCTGCGGCCAGAATCTGAGTGTATTTGTCCAGGAAATTCTTCGATGTCAGGCGACGCTTCGCGTGACGATCCTTTGGCCACGGATCGGAGAAATTCAGATAAATCCGCTGAACCTCTTCCTCCGCAAAGAATTCAGGGAGCTCCGCTGCATCGATACATAAGAATCGAATATTCGGAAGCGGATCCCGTTCCATCTTTTGAACCGCGCGCAAAAGCACGCTGGTATATCGCTCTACACCAATATAATTGATATTCGGATTCTCTCGGGCCAAATCCATGATGAATCGGCCTTTTCCCATTCCGATTTCCATATGAATCGGATTTTCATTTTTAAAAAGTTCCTTCCACCGGCCTCTCCACTCTCTCGGCTCGGCGATGCAGTATTCACTGTTGGCAACAACTTCATCTGCACCCGGAATATTACGAAGACGCATGGTTGATGTGCTTCCTTTCTATAGAAATGTCATAATTCATTTTATATAACCTATTCTCATTTTGCAAGAAATGAAAACATATATATAACAAAAAAAGCACCAACCCCATGGCTCATGTCCACGAAATTGGTACTTCGTAGTGCGCCACCAGGGGTTCGAACCCTGGACACCCTGATTAAGAGTCAGGTGCTCTGCCAGCTGAGCTAGTGGCGCATTTCTTATTGCTTTTCTCAAGCACGAAGTTTATTATATAGTATAGATTAGAAAAATGCAACTACTTTTTTCATTTTTTTAAAAATTTTTTAAGGAGCACTAATTTTATGAAAGTTGAAGAACGATTACTCAAATATGTAAAGGTTTGGACCACATCCGATGAAGAGTCTGAAACGGTTCCATCCACCCAGCGTCAGTTCGATCTGGCCCGCGATCTGGAACAGGAAATGAAATCCCTCGGCCTCGAGAAAGTCTTATTGACCGATCAATGTTACCTCTATGGTTTGCTTCCGGCAACCAAAGGGATGGAGCATGCAAAGTCAGTCGGATTTATCGCACATATCGATACCGCACCGGATTATTCCGGAAAAGATGTCAAGCCGCAGGTCATTGCAAACTATAACGGAGAAGATGTACTTTTAGCAGGTTCCGGCGAATATTTGAAGGTATCTGATTTCGCCGATCTCCCAACTCTGAGAGGCCGCACTCTGATTACCACAGACGGTACCACTCTGCTCGGTGCAGATGACAAAGCAGGGGTCGCAGTTATCCTGACTATGGTAGAGGAATTAATCGCCTCCGGAAAACCACATGGTGATATCTGGATTGGATTCACTCCTGACGAGGAAATCGGAACCGGCTCACACCATTTTGATCTCGACTATTTTAAGGCAGATTTTGCTTATACGGTCGACGGCGGATATGAAGGAGAAATTGCTTACGAGAATTTCAATGCAGCAAGCGCGACCTTCTCTATCAAAGGTGTCAATGTCCACCCGGGCGAGGCCAAAGATATTATGGTTAACGCCGCTTTGGTCGGTTGTGAGATCGCCGCATCTCTTCCTGCGGATGAAACTCCGGCACATACCGAAGGACGCGAAGGCTTCTTCCATTTGACGGATATGTCAGGCGATGTCGCAGAAGCAAAAATGTCTTATATCATCCGCGACCATGACAAGAATCTGTTTGAATCACGACTCAACCAACTGCGCACTTTAGAAGTCGAGATGAACCAGAAATACGGTTCTGATACTGTTGTTCTTGAAATCTCACATTCCTATGAAAATATGCTCTCCATCATCGAAGAACATATGGATATCATCGAATTGGCACAAAATGCCATCCGTTCTGTAGGAATCGAGCCTGTATCCGAGCCGGTTCGTGGCGGCACAGACGGTGCACAATTATCATTCCGCGGTCTTCCTTGCCCGAACCTTGGTGCAGGCGGATACGGATTCCACGGTCCATATGAGCATATCACCGTAGAAGGAATGGAAATTGCAGTGCGCATTGCAACCGAAATCGCAATTCACACTCCTGAACTTTCTTAATAAGACGAAGAAAGCCATCACATTTCATGTGATGGCTTTCTTTTTTTGCTTTCTTAACCCATATTTGCAAATAATGCTGCAATTTCATCCGGGCTCATTTTCTTGTTCGGATCTGACAAATCCGGCATCGGTGGTGTATCCTCTGCAGGCGCCTCCGCAGCCGGTGCTTCTTCTTCCTCTCCTGTCATTGGTTCCGGAATCGGTTCTGCTCCCATGCTGGAAATCAATGCCGCGATATCATCCGGACTCATCATCTTGTTTGGATCATCCATTTCAGGTGCAGCCGGTGCTTCAGCCGCCACCGGTTCAGGCTCAGCAGCCGGTTCTTCCGCTGGTGCATCCGCTGCTTCAGCTGCTGCAAACATTGCTGCGATTTCATCCGGGCTCAATTTCTTATTTGGATCATCCATCTCAGGTGCCGGAGCCGCTTCTTCGGCTACAGGCTCTTCGATTACAGGTTCCTCAATTACAGGTTCAGGCTCCGGTGTTGGTTCTTCAACTACAGATTCTTCGATTACAGGTTCAGGCTCCGGTGTTGGTTCTTCAACTACAGATTCCTCGATTACAGGTACAGCTGCCGCTGCCGGTTCTTCAACTACAGATTCCTCGATTACAGGTTCTGCTGCCGCTGCCGGCTCTTCAACTACAGGTTCCTCGATTACTGGTTCTGCTGCCGCTGCCGGCTCTTCAACTACAGGTTCCTCGATTACTGGTTCAACTGCCGGAGCCGGTTCTTCCATTACCGGCTCCGCCATTACTGGCACAGGTGTTGGTGCTGTCTGCATAACCGGTGCTTGCATGACCGGTGCTTGCATGACCGGTGCAGCCAATCGCTGTCCCATAACAGAAGTGAGGCGAAGTTCCATATCCTTTAATGCAACAATAAATTCTTGCTGTTTTGCAATAATCTGATCTTTGTTGGTTGCACTAATCTTTTCATATTTTGTTTCCATCGTCGAGTAACTGTTTTCCATACGCTTCTCAAGCGCTTCCAGCTGCTCCGTCAGCATATCGTTTGCATTCATCAATGCCTCGGCATTTTCACGCTCGCGGCTGATAATGACTTTTGCGATACTCTTTTGCGTCTTTATGATTTCCGCAGCCGGTGAATTAATCATTTTCTCGAGATGCTGCAGTCGCTCGGTAATCTCTTCCGAATATTTTTTGAGCATTAGATACGAAGCCTTCTCCGATTTAAAAATGCTCTCATATTGTTCGGCTCTTTTTGCCTCGCGAATTGCCATTACTGACAGTACCGAATTCACAATCCAAAAGATATCGGCCAGTGTCAGTATCCCGAATCCTGCCAATGCCAGCCATAGATTGGAATAATTGATAATGGTATAAAGAAGTGCGATGAGCAATAGCCCTAATGCGATGGCTGCAAATGATATTTGCAACTTGAGTTTCTTCTCTTTATCCATCGAAAAGTACCTCCTTGTAGAAGCATATAGACGAAGTCTATTATCCTATTCTATTTTCATTATAAGCATTTCCGGAATTCACTTCAATCTATTTTTTCAACATCTAGTATAAAAAAAGTGGAAAATCCACAAGATTTTCCACTTTTACACATTTATGTTATTCGCTGATGCGATAATGACCGATGATTTTTCCCGGCCATTTTTCGAGCATATCCTGCTCATAATATCTCTGATATTCTCCGGAATGATGAATCAGATATGGTATTCCATCGCGATTTCTTCGATCCGAGATAATTCCAACATGATGCTCGTATACCACAATATCGCCACCCTGCCATTGATCGATTTCTTTTGGATCAAGTGTGAGGCTGATTGCTGTATGGTCAAAAAAGACTTTCAGGTTCTTGACCCGACGAAAATCGATATTGGCATCCGGCTTTGTAATATCATAATCCTCCGGATGTTCATGGATGTCACGATTAACCAGCTCCTGCAAATCGTATCCGGAGCCCAGCAAAGCTCTTGCAACCACATCTGTACATACACCATATTCATCATCCGGATATCCACTTGCGTAATAAACACTCTTATATTTCGGTCGCGTTCCGACATATTCAATTGCATTATCCAGGATATCCGTCTGGTCATCTACTCCATCCGCATCGAAATCAACCGTGCTGCGTATTGCGATGATATCACCCTCGTATTTGTTTTGCATACGACTGGCAGATGTATTTTGATAACGAAGTAAATAAAATAACAAAAAAGAACACGCTGCCAGCATAATTGAGACGATTATCACCAGTATCAATGTTTTTCTTTTCTCCATATTTATTTCCTTTTGTGCATCATTTACAGTTCCTCTCAATTGCAATCATAACATAAAATCGCACAAAAAAATCGAAAGGTTTTCTTAAGAATTCCTTTCGACTTCTTTGAATGTTCGCGACGCGATTCGAACGCGCGACCTTCCGCTTAGGAGGCGGACGCTCTATCCAGCTGAGCTACGCAAACATCTGTTTATGAAACAATTTTTCCCTGCATCCAGATATTGCCCTTGAATCTGCGGCCAATCTCCGGTTTGCCAAACAAATCCTTTGCATTGATACAAATATCAAAAACCATATCGTTGCACAGGATTCCCAATATATAAATCTTTTCATGGCTGATGCGATTCTCCGCCTCAACCACTGCTGAGATTTCTCCTATAATACTATACTGATCGCTCTCGATTCCATATGGCATAAAAGTAGACGAAATGATGCTAAGCAAATCTTCTTTTTCCACACGCTGAGAAAGCATCGCATAGGTATCCATATCTTCAAGCGCCAGATTAGCAATTGCTTCTTCATTGCCATCCCGTGCCTGAGACATTAGTTTATTATATTCCATTCGCTTTTGAAGTTCAACAATAACATCCTCTTTGCCATTTTGAACCGGAAGTACAATTTTTCCCTCCGATGCGAGAGCAGAGAGCATCGCGCCGCGTCTCCGTTCTTTTGGTCCACGCAGCTTTTGCTCTGCAAGATAGTCAACGACATTTTGAAGATAAAAAATCAAAGTCACACCAAGGCGGTAATCATCACAGACGCCTGCATAAGATTCCTTTTCGGCATGCTTTTCAATATCCACGAATTCTTCTGTGCTCATCTGATATGGTTCAAGGAACGGATAATAATAATCCATCTGAAATTCATCTCTCTCATTATAAGTTCCTCGAATCATAATGCCAAAGCCAGGCCCGTACTGGCAGGATAGCTCGACATATTCTGCGCCCTCTGAGTCTGTAGATGCCTTGATGGTATCCGGATGTCGAATCAACTCCGTCAGGAGCATTTCCACATCACGGCGCTTCATATCAGAAAAGCCAATCGATTTCAAAAATTTATGCATACTCAATATACCCGGAGTATCGAAATGTCCTCTTCCAAATTCAGATTGCAAAAATGTTCATGCGATTCTGTATCTGCCGCATCCAAAACCATCACAATCGGGCGCGCCGGATTATGTGTTTGAGATACTACTACCGTATGTTCCTCACTGCTGGTTGTCATTGTAGTGCCAACCGGATACATTGCAATCATCTTGCAAATTTGATCTGCTACATCATGATCAAATTTCTTTCCATTTTCGGAACTCAGGTAATCGATTGCTTCGCGAACAGAAGTCCGCTTGGATTCAATTCCTGATATCATACATTCAAAGGCATCACACGCCTGGACAATACGACACTCTATTTCTTCATTATTTTGCTTAAGAGGGAATCCTGTATTATCGATTCTCTCATGATGGTGCAAAACCATCTTTTTTGATACTTCCGGAACCCAATCCGCTTTTTCAAGCGCATAATATCCTAAAATCGTATGTTTACGATATTCAAACGCTTCCAGTGGATCTTCGGTATCCATATTACAATTTTCATACTTCACAGTGATATAGCGAAGTCCAACATCATGCAGCAGGCTTCCGATTGCCACTGCAAATTTTTGTTCCTCTGGCAAATTCAATGCCTTCGCAACCAAAATCGAAAGCAGTGTCACCATAACAGTATGCTCATATAAGTCGGCAGAATGTTCGCTGATATCAATCGCTACATCATCCGATACCGCATCGATATCTCTGATCATCTCATTTGCGATTGGCTCGAACTCACGGAAATCATCACCGTTACCATGCACATGGTTGCCCAAAATTTTTCGCACTTTTACAACATAGGATTCAAACTTTGTCTTATCAATAATATAATGAGGTTTCTCGTAATCTTCATACGGATCCTCAATCATAAGACTGTCAATCCCAAGCGATTCGATCAAAGGAAGATAATCGATTTTTATCGCAGTGCCTTTTGGAATGAGGATGTTTTTTTCCTCAGTCATAATAGGCTCTGCCAGGATTTCTCCGCCTATTAGATTTTTAACCGCTCTCATTCGCATACACCTCACGCTCCACGCAAGGATATGACTTCCAGTCACATTACCATATTTTACGATCTGGAATTTTTGGCCATATCCAAAGCTTCCTGCTCTTCTTCAGCCAATACCAATACGGAATTACCATCGATGATTTCTTTAATATATGTATAGCATCCCTCACGGCTGTGTACCGCATTCAATACAAATCCGTCATTGGTCTCATTCAAAAGAGCCAAAGAAAAGCTGAGCTTACCACCCATCTCATGGAATGCATCATACTTGACCAAACCAATTTTTTGGTAAGTATATTTCATATTTGCAAAAATCTTTTTGATATTTTTCTCGTTAGCGGCATTCGCTTTCAGGAGGTGTTCCACCTCGTCAAGTCGCTTAATCAAAGTATCCTCTAAAGTCTTTGCATTCTTACCGGACATAAAGACTTTATAGTTCTTTTTGAGAGATTTAATTTGAACAATGTTTACGATCCAAAGGACAAGCAAAATTACTACAAGCACAGCCAGTCCTATGATAATATAATCTGAATCAAATCCTAAATATTTCGATATCATTGTACGAAAGTCTCCTATATATATTGTCTTAAATTTTTACGAAATTTTAAATAGTATATTGTAACTATTTTCTGACAGTTCTAATCAAATCAATGATGCGATCCAACTCGTCTGCGCTAAAGTACTCAATCTCAAGCTTACCGGTCTTCTCATCCTTTGCGGAAATCGCAACCTTTGTTCCAAGAATTGCCTTCAAGTCCTCTTCCAGCTGATGGTATACAGCCTCCAACTGAGGACTAAGTTTCTTTTTAGCCTTTGTATCTACTTGCTTTTCATTCTGCAAGTTCTTGACCAGTTTCTCTGTGTCGCGCACATTCAGCTTCTCATCAAAAACTTTCTGCGCAATGATATACTGTTTTTCGGAATCTTCGATTCCTAAAAGGGCACGAGCATGTCCGGTAGAGAGCATTTCATCAATCACCATCTGTTGAACCTTGTCGTTCAATTTCAAAAGTCGCATTGCATTGGTTACTGCAGCACGGCTCTTTGAAACACGCTCAGCTACCTCGTCCTGCTTCAAATCAAATTCCATGATCAGACGCTTATAAGCCTGAGCTTCTTCAATCGGATTTAAATCTTCACGCTGGATATTTTCGATCAACGCAATCTCCATGATTTGCTGATCGGTTAAATCCTTTACGATTACAGGAACTTTTGTAAGGCCAGCCAACTTAGCCGCACGCCATCTACGCTCACCCGCAACAATCTCATAATAATCTTTACGATCTTTTACCAATAATGGTTGTAATACACCGAACTGTTTCAGAGATTCGGACAATTCCAGCAAAGCATCCTCATCGAATTTTTTACGAGGCTGATCGCGATTCGGTTCCACTTTATTGATATCCATATAGATAGCTTCCTGAAGCGCGTCACTCGGTGCAGCCGGAGCTGCGGTTGCTGCTTTTGCACCTTCCTTTGGTGCGATTAAGGAATCAAGTCCTTTTCCAAGACCTTTCTTTACAGCCATAGTTTATACCCCTTTTCTTTCAATAATTTCCTGTGCCAATTTACGATAGCTCTCTGCTCCTGAAGACTTCGGATCATACATATTGATTGGAACACCATATGATGGTGCTTCTGCCAATCTGATATTTCTAGGAATCATCGTCTCATATATGGTTGTATCCAAATTTTGCTTTACAGTTTCAACCACCTGGTTTGAAAGATTAGTACGAACATCATACATAGTAAATACCACACCTTCCAATTTCAAATGTGGATTCAAACGCTCCTGCACCAGATTGATTGTATGAATCAACTGGCTCAATCCTTCCAACGCATAATATTCACACTGAATCGGTACCAATACAGATGTCGCTGTTGTCATAGCATTTACAGTCAACATATTCAGAGAAGGCGGACAGTCGATTATAATGAAATCATAGTCTTCTTTGATATAGTCTACCTTTTTCTGAAGAATATATTCCTTATCATTCTCACCAATCAACTCAATCTCGGCACCGGCCAAGTCTACATTCGATGCAATCAATTTTACATTTTCAACAACTGTATCTGTGATAGCTTCGCTAACACTACATTCTCCAAGAATCAGTTCGTAAACTGTATTCTGAAGTTCAGCTTTATCAACTCCAAGTCCGCTGGTCATATTTCCCTGCGGATCCAAATCAATCGCTAATACTTTCTTTCCTTTCTCTGCCAGAGATGCAGATAAATTAATGGATGTTGTGGTCTTTCCAACTCCACCTTTTTGGTTCGCAATTGCGATAATCCTAGCCATAAAATTACCTCTTTTTTATTTTATTTTCCTCTTTTTGTCGTGCTTACCCATTATATCACTTATTGAAAATCAATGCCATATGCAAAAATGTTTCATGTGAAACATTTTTCTTTGTTTTCCAAAATCTAGTGTCTGATTATAAACGCACGAACTAAATCTTGTGGAATTTTCGTGAAAAATTTTTATTTTTAAAAATGTTTCACGTGAAACATAATGCCGTAAAGCCCCGAATTTATGCGATTTGTTTGTAAGTCAAATCCGGATTTCGACAAAAAAACAGTAAAACAGTGTTTCACATGAAACATAGAAGAAGGAGATGCGTACACATCTCCTTCTTCTAAATACTCTATATCAATATTATTCTTATCAGATCTTAACAAGATTGTTGCGGATTGCAAATACAGCAGCTTGTGTACGGTCAGTCACTTCAAGTTTCTTGAAAATATTTGAAACATGATTCTTAACAGTACGTTCTGAAATATCAAGTCTTTCAGCAATTTCCTTATTATACATTCCCACGGAAAGAAGTTTTAATACTTCAATTTCTCTTCTGGTAAGCTCATCAATTCTTGCTTCATCATCATTCTTTTCAATCATCTTAGAATTTAATGCAGGAATCAAACTTGGCTGGATATAATTTTCTCCGGAAGCAACAGCAAAAATTGCTTTTTTCAATTCAGCTGATTCAGAATCCTTCAAGACATATCCGTCAACACCGATATCAACTGCCTTCATCAAATACTCTACTTCATTATGTACAGTTAATACCAAAACCTTAACGCGAATACGACGTTCCTTCAAAGCAGCCAATACTTCAAGTCCGTTCATAACCGGCATATTAATATCGAGCAATAACACATCCGGTTTTACAGTGGAAAGCTTATCCAAACATTCCTGTCCGTTCTCTGCCTCAGCGATCACTTTTATATCCCCATCGAGCTCTAATAAATTCTTAAGTCCCTCGCGAATCATTGAATGATCATCCGTAATCATAATTTTAATTGCAGCCATTTTTTATTTGTCCTCCTTATTAACCGGTATCGAAACCGATATTCTACATCCTTTTCCTACTGCTGAATCAACTTCAATGGTTCCTGATAACAGGTATACCCTCTCTTTCATCATCGACATACCAAATCCGGAATTGTCCTGTCTTGGTGTATCCGGTATTGAATGTGGATCAAACCCTTGCCCATCATCTTCAATAAACAAATGCAAATCATCTGAACCATATTTCATCTGAACAGAAAGCTTGCTAGCATTCGCATGTTTGATTGCATTATTACATGCCTCCTGAATGATACGAAGAAGAGTCAGTGAAATGACACTATTAATATTATATGGTTCTCCGATTACTTCATAGCTGATATGAAGAGGAGTCTGTACACGGAATTTATCCAAAAACCGTTCGACTGTTACATCAAATCCGATATCGTCAAATGACATCGGGCGCAAATCATAAATCATCTTTCTGGTATCATCGATAATTGCACGAAGTGTTTTTGTCAATGCAGATAATTCCAAACGACATCTTATCACATCAACATCCATCAACTTCATACACAGTTCAGACTTATGTACAAGAGACGTAAGATTCTGTACGGTGGAATCATGTAAATCTCTGGCGATTCGCTGTCTTTCATTTTCCTGTGTTTCAAGCAACGCCAGTCTGAACTTCGGAGAAAAATCATCCTCAGCTCCTTCCAATAAAGGAAGAATATCTTCGCGGGATACTTTAATCACACTATTAATTTCATCAACCTTACGATCGATCTTTGCCAGTTCACTATCGACTATTTTTAACTGTCTGGAAATTTCTTTTTGTTCCTCTGCCAGTTCTTTAATCTTCTCTTTATTAAAATGATTTACTTCCCTGGGAGTAAACGCCTCAAGATTCGGATCCTCAGCTTCCTCGAGAAGCTGTAACATCTGAATATTTTCTTTTAATTTATTCTGATAGTCAGACTTCTTCTTTAAAAGAATAATCCTGTCTTCATGAAATTGTTCTTTTGTCTTTTCTAAGTATTCTTTAACCATTGTTTTATCACCAAACATATGTTTGGGTATATTCCTACTAAAGTACTATTGTAGTATACAATACTTTTTTCGAGTTGAAAAGTGCGAAATAAAAAATATTTGTACATATATGTCAAAATGTTATAATAAAAGTAACCCGATAACTAACAATGTAACACAGGGAGGTTATTATGAAAAAAAACAAAGTAAAAGCAGCAGTGATTGTCCTGTCAGGAGCACTTACTGCAATGCATTTGTATAATCGTTTTATTTCAAAAGCAGCAACAAGCAACCACCGACTTACTGATGCCAAAGGACAATATTTCAATTGGACCCACGGAAAAATATATTATACAAAAAGAGGAACCGGAGAACCGATTCTGCTTGTGCATGACACAGACCCAACCGGATCAGGAGCTGAGTGGAGTAAGATTGCAACAATACTTGCAAAAGACCACACCGTCTATACCATTGATCTGTTAGGTTGCGGACGATCAGATAAACCTGGCCTGGAATACAACAATTATTTGTATGCACAGATGATCACCGCATTTGTAAAAGAAGTAATTGGAGAACGGACAGATGTCATTGCAAGTAATCTGTCGAGTTCCTTTGTCATTTCTGCTCAGGCTTTGGAAGAATTTTTGTTTGATCATATCATCTGCATCAATCCGACTCCAATCGAGCAATTGGAAATGATTCCGGATACACATAGCAAACTGCGAAAAGGATTGCTGGATCTTCCGATTATCGGAACATTCCTATATAACATCCTGAGCAGTTCTCTTCATCTGGATGCGATATTCAAGGAATTCTATTTTGCAAAAGCACAACATATCACAGCAGAAATCAAAGATACTTATTACGAAGCTGCACATTTGAAAAACAGCCGCGGCAAATATTTACTTTCAAGTATTTTTGGAAATTATATGAATGTAAATCTAAAAGTTTCACTTCAGAAAATCAATAAACCGATTTGTATCATCGGAAGCAGAGAACTCGAGCGAAACACAGAATATCTGCATGAATACGAAAAAATAAATCGACATGTTGATGTAACCATGCTCTCCGGAGCAAAAAATTACCCTCAGCTGGAAATTCCGGAGAAAACACTGAAGGTAATCATAGACTTCTTAAACGAAGAATTTTATTCATAAAATTATAATGGATCTTTTGTTGGCGTACCTGCCTTGCGTGGGTACGCTTTCTTTGTCGCATGTGTCTTTTCAATCACAACAAGACTTCTGGAATTTTCGCCGATTGAGAATGAATCCAAACCGGATAATTTCGCACCCAGTTTTGTAAAAGCGGAATTTGCCTGATTGACTTCCTCTTCACAATCCCCACCTTTGTAGGAAATAAAATATCCGCCAACTTTTACAAAAGGAATACAATATTCGGATAAAGAAGACAAATTGGCAACAGCACGGGAAACACATAAATCAAACTTTTCACGGTAGTTCGGATTACGGCCCAAATCTTCCGCGCGACCATGTACTGCAACTATTCCGGATAAGCCCAAAGCATCAATGACCTCCTGCAAAAAGAGCACACGCTTATTCAGTGAATCCACCAGCGTAATCTGTATTTCCGGAAAAGCAATTTTAAGAGGAATTCCAGGAAATCCGGCTCCTGTTCCCAGGTCAAGAATTTTGCATGTTTGATTCAACGGATATTTGCGGATCAACGAAATACTATCGAGAAAGTGTTTCTCCACGACTTCATCAAAATCCGTAATGGCAGTCAAATTCATAACTTTGTTTTTTTCAATTAACATATCATAAAATTGTATGAACTGCTGAATCTGTTTTTCATTAAGATCCACACCCAGCTTCTTTGCTTCATTGCAAAAATAATTTGTATCATGCATCATGTTTTTGATCCTTATTATTCTGATAATAGCTCTCGAGATAAATCAATAAAACAGAAACATCTGCCGGACTTACACCTGAGATTCGTGATGCCTGGCCAATTGATTCCGGCTGCAACTGATTTAATTTTTGGCGCGCTTCCGTACGCAGATTTGAAACATCATCATAATCAAATGGCACAGGGAGTTTTTTCTTCTCGAGTTTTTTAAACTGTTCTACCTGTTTCATCTGACGGGAAATATATCCATCATACTTGATTAAAATATTAACCTGCTCTCGCACTTCCTCAGGAAGATCAGGTCTCTCAGGATCAAGCTCAGCCAACTTATCATAATCCAATTCCGGACGACGAATCAAATCGGCAAGCGAAGCTCCTGTATTCAAAGGAATACTTCCATATTTTTCAAGCACCTTAGTGACACTCTCACGTGCACCGACTTTGATTTCTTTTACACGAGCAATTTCCTGTTCAATCAATTGCTCTTTTTTGCAAACCCAATCATATCGATCTTTTGAAATCAGTCCAACTTCATATCCTCTTTTTGTCAAACGCAAATCGGCATTGTCCTGACGGAGGAGCAAACGATATTCTGCTCTTGAAGTCATCATTCGATATGGCTCTCTGGTTCCTTTTGTAACAAGATCATCGATCAGGACACCGATATAACTTTCTGAGCGATCCATCACAAAAGGTTCTTTGCCAAGCAATTTGTTTGCAGCATTAATTCCTGCAACCAGACCCTGACAAGCCGCCTCTTCATAACCGCTGCTTCCATTAAACTGACCACCGGAAAAAAGACCGGAAATCTTTTTGAATTCCAAAGAAGGTTTTAATTGCATCGGATTGATACAGTCATATTCAATTGCATAAGCATTTCTGACAATCACAGCATTTTCCAGTCCCGGAAGTGTGCGATACATTTCATGCTGAACATCTTCAGGAAGAGAAGAAGACATTCCACCTACATACATTTCATTTGTATGAATGCCCTCCGGTTCAATAAAAATTTGATGACGATCGCGGTCTGCAAATTTTACAACCTTATCTTCAATAGAAGGACAATAACGCGGTCCGGTTCCTTCAATGATTCCGGCATAGATTGGAGAACGATCCAGATTATTGCGAATGATCTCATGCGTCTTTTCATTCGTATAAGTCAGCCAACAGGAAACCTGCTCCTTTTGAACAGTATCAGGATCGGTTGTAAAAGAAAAAGGAACAACTCTCTCATCACCGAATTGCTCTTCCATCTTAGAATAATCAATACTTCTGCCATCGATACGAGCAGGTGTACCCGTCTTAAAACGATACATCTCGATTCCATGGTCGACAAGAGACTGTGTCAAATGTGTTGCAGCAGAAAGACCGTTTGGTCCGGTATGTGTAATCATCTCACCGGTCAGACAACGCGCACCCAGATAGGTTCCAGTACAGAGTACAACTGCACGCGCATGATAAGTAAATCCGGATACGGTTTTAACACCGACAATCTTCATTCCACAATCGGTATCTTCTGTCAAAATTTCAGATACTTCTGCCTGACGAATCGTCAAATGTTCCTGATTTTGAAGGGTCTGTCGCATACGCATACTATAATCGGTTTTATCCGCCTGTGCTCTCAATGAATGAACAGCAGGCCCCTTCGATTTGTTCAACATCTTAGACTGGATAAAAGTGTGATCAATATTGACTCCCATCTCTCCGCCGAGAGCATCAATCTCACGAACCAAATGTCCCTTTGAACTTCCTCCAATATTAGGATTGCATGGCATCATAGCAATGCTGTCCACACTCACTGTAAAAATAATTGTCTCTAATCCAAGTCGTGCACATGCCAATGCAGCTTCACATCCTGCATGACCGGCACCGACTACTACTACATCATAGGTTTCTTCTTTAAAACTCTTCTGTTCTACCATTTTCTTTTATTTTCCCATACAAAATTTGGAGAAGATCTCCTCTACTAAATCATCCTCAACAGATTCACCGATAATCAGGCCAAGCTGTTTATATGCATTCATCAAATCCACAGAATAAAAATCCTCCGGCATTTGATCTTCGATACTTTTCAATACCAGATTTAAACTTGAAATTGCTTCCGCAATCAAAGATTTATGTCTCACATTGGTAACATAGACCTGATCGTTATATGTAATCTCACCTGCAATAAACAAATGATGAACCTGCTTTTCCAACAGATCAATACCGGTATTTTCCTTTGCGGAAATGGCAATCACAGGAAGATTTGTAATCTCTTCCACATCTTTAATTTGAATCTTTTGCTCGAGATCCGTTTTATTCAAAATCACAATTGCTTTTTTGTCTTTCAAATAAGAAAGCAAATCATGATCTTCCTGATCCATCTCACCGGATGAATCAATCACATAAATGATCAAATCGGCATCATCTGCTTCTTTCATTGCTTTATCCACACCGATTTTCTCAACAATATCATCTGTTTTTCGGATTCCTGCGGTATCCATCAGATTCAAAGTCAGACCATTCAAATGAATCTGTTCCTGTAAAACATCGCGCGTTGTTCCTGCAATATCTGTAACAATTGCACGCTCATAGCCAAGTAATGCATTCAGCAAAGAAGATTTACCAACATTCGGTTTTCCCAAAATAACAGTCTGAATTCCTTCTTTTAAAATGCGTCCGTTATCTGCTGTTGCGAGCAGTTCCTGTAATCCGCGGATGACATCCTGCATTTTTTTTGATAATTCATCCGGATAATCATCCAAAGAAAAATGTTCCGGATCATCCAATGCAGATTCAATGAATGCCATCTCATGTAAAATATTTTCACGGTACAAACGAATGGACTCTGAAAGTTTTCCGGATAACTGATCCATGGAACTTTTCAAAGCAAATTGATTTTGTGAATCAATGATATCCATGACTGATTCAGCCTGTGACAAATCAATTCGTCCATTCAGGAATGCGCGCTTGGTAAACTCACCGGGCTCTGCAAGTCTTGCTCCGGCTTTGACTACCGTTTCAAGAATTTTTTGCATAACAAAGACACCACCGTGACAATCGATTTCAACGGAATCTTCAGCTGTATAAGAATGAGGTGCTTTCATAAGAAGCACCATAACCTCATCGATTTTTTGATCTCCATCATAAATATATCCATAATGAATTGTATGAGATTCACAGGATTGAAGCTTTTTATCTTTATTTGGAGAGTGATAAATTTTATCTGCGATTGCAATTGCTTCACTTCCGCTGATTCGAATAATGCCGATTCCGGAAGAGGACATCGCTGTTGCAATTGCGCAAATGGTATCTTTGTTCATAATCAATTCCTTCTAAGCTTTTGTCGCATGCTATATTATACCCTCAAAAAAAAGAGGTGTCCACATTGGACACCCCTTTATCTCATCATTTTTTGATTTTTCTACTTTTTCAGAGTAACAACAACATGTCTGTAAGGTTCTTCACCCTCACTATGTGTTGAAACGAAACGATCATTTTGCAATACAGAATGAATAATTCTTCTCTCATAAGGATTCATCGGCTCAAGTTCAACCGGACATTTGGTTCTCTTAACCTTATAAGAAATATTCTTTGCAAGATTCTCAAGTGTTTCTTTTCTGCGCTCTCTGTAATTTTCAGTATCAATCTTAACTTTGTAATGATCTGAATTTTTCTTGTTGATTGCAAGATTTGCAAGATACTGGAGAGAATCAAGTGTCTGTCCTCTCTTACCAATCAGAACACCCATGTCATCTCCCTTTAATTCAACATTGATGCACTTATCTGACTCATCAATGTTGAGCAGGATTTCCACATCCATATCCATTGCAGAAAATACATCATACAGGAATCTTTTGACATCTGCATCAATCGAATCTTTCTTGCGTGCCTTAATGACAGCATCTTTGCTTCCGATTCCAAGGAATCCGGTACTTCCCTTTTCTACAACTTCGTATTCAATCTCATCACTGGTAGCGGATAATTGAAGGCAAGCCTCTGTAATGGCTGCTTCTACTGTTTTAGCAGAAAATTCTTTAAAATCCATTTTTATAACCTCCATCAAACTCACAATTACTTACGGGAATTGCGTTCATTAAAGTTCTTTACCATATTTGCTTTAGAAGCAAGACTTCCGGATGCAGCATTATTTTTCATCTGCTGTGCATTTTCCAATGCAGATTCCGCATCATTTGATACATTGATATTTGCTCTTGCATCAATTGAACGGGTATTAATTGCAGCTGCTCTGCGGATCTGGTCCTGATAAAGACCCTGTTTTTCTTTTTTCTTTGCTACCTTGTCTTTGTTCTTTTCGATGATTGTTTCAAGATCAATCTTATCGAAATGTCTATTCAGGAAATACTGCTGAATAGAACGAACAAGTGCACCGGCAATCCAATAAATACCAAGACCAACAGGAAGAGTGAAACAGAATACCAATGACATCAAAGGCATCATAAGATTCATTGTCTTCATGGTCTGAGCTGCCTGATCACCTGTATTTGCCTGAGGAGTCAGACGAATATTCAATCTCTGTGTTACAAAGGAAAGAATTGGGAAAAGTAAAGCTACAATTGCTACCAAATACGATCCTGTTGCAAATGAATTCTTAATAATGGAAAGTGGAGAATCCGAAATGTTCAAACCTAAGAAATAATTGAAATGCTTAATATTTGAATAGGTATTTGAAATCTGATCTCCAAGGTCCGGAAAATAAGATACCAAATGATTGGTTTTCTCAGAAGCACCGGTCCACGCGGTCGATGGAAGTTTGTAAAGTAAATCAACAATATGATTTGTTAATACCGTACCCTTCTCATTTGCCCACTCTACAGACTTTAATGTTGATTCATTAAAATCAGTTACAATTTTTGTCAGGGTTTCCTGATGGCCTGAAGTATTTACAATACCGTCAACCAATCCGGAAAACTGATTTTTGACATTGGTAATGTATGCAGGAACATTATAGAATACACGATATAATGCAAACAAAATCGGCATCTGGATCAAAAGCTGTAAGCAGCTTCCCATCGGAGAAACACCGTATTTTGAATAAATTAATTGTGTCTCGGCATTCATTGCCTGCATTGAAATCTGGTCTCTTTTTCCTTTGTACTTATCCTGTACAGCTTTCAATTCCGGCTGCATCTTCTGTGTCAGCTTGGAGAATTTTTGCTGTCTGTAAGTGAGAGGAAAAAGAATGAGATAAATTACGATGGTAAGTAAGATGATGGACACACCTACATTTGCGATGCCGATGGCATTCATTCCCATGTAGATGAGATTCATTATCCAACCGATTCCTTTTGCGATTGGTCCCAAAATACTACCAGCGTAAGGAGTCAATAAAATATCCATGGATTTAACCCTCCCTATGGAACAGGATCATAACCTCCTTTGGAAAACGGATTGCATCTCATAATTCTCCATGCTGCCAATGCACCGCCCTTTAAAGCACCGTGCTTTTCAATCGCTTCCAGTCCATACGTTGAACAAGTCGGATAATAAGGACATTTTGTTCTTTTCATAGGAGATATATATTTTCTATATAATTTAATGAGTCCAATCAGTAATCTTTTCAAAGTGATCCCATCTTTCTTTTCTAAAATGATCGATTTAAAATCTTGTGAAGAGATCCAAGATGTAACAGTGCATCTTTAATCTGATGATAATTGCATTCTTTTGCTGTCACTCTTGCGACGACTACAATGTCCAAACCACTATTGAACATTTCTTCCTGTAATCTGTAACTTTCCCGAATCAATCGGGTCAAATGATGTCTTATAACACTGTTTCCTACTTTTTTGCTTACTGAAATTCCGAGTCTGTTCTGACTCGTTTCATTTTTTAAGACATACATCACCAGATAGCGATTGGCATAGGAGACGCCCTGGCTGTATACTTTCTTAAAATCTGAGTTTTTCTTTAATGAGTCCGAAAATTTCATATTTCCTCGATTCATTATAAATGTTTGATAAAAGAAGAAAAGACCACATCATCTGTGGCCTAATTAAAATCCAATTATGCGGATAACTTCTTTCTTCCTTTAAGTCTTCTGGCTGCCAAAACCTTACGGCCACCAACTGTCTTCATTCTTGCACGAAATCCGTGAACCTTAGATCTCTGTCTTTTCTTTGGCTGGAATGTCATCTTCATCGGTATCCACCTCCTCTGCGTTTAAAAACATCGACCTAATTATAACAAAAACTGGCTTTTTGTCAAGAAAAACTTTTATCCACGCCTATTCACATCCTATCTACAAACTTATACACAATAATTGTCAGTTATCCCCTTTATGTTGATAACTTGTGGATAAGCTGTTTAAATAATTGTCAATAACTCCACATTTGTATGGATAACTATATCTTTTGGAATCAGTTGAATAAAACCTTTAAATAGTGTAAGATAATATCTGTAGCACTATGCAAAAATATATCATTATAACAGCGTATGGAGTTTAAATGAACGAGTTACTTCAGAAATGGGAAGAAATTTTACAAAAAGTAAAAGAAGAGCACGAAATAACCGATATTTCGTTTGATACATGGTTAAGACCTCTTGAAATATATAATATCAAAGACAACACTCTTTATATTCTTTTAAAGAATGAACAGGTTGCAATTAACTATATTAATAAGAAGTATTACCTTCCTATTAAAGTAGCAATCGCGGAAACCATTGGTGTAGAGTATGAAATCGAATTCATCACACCGGCTCAGACCAAAAACATGAAACCGGTGGTTGATGCATCTCCTTTAAATAAGGAACTGATTAATTCAGCAGCCAACCATTCCAATTTAAATCCAAACTACACATTTGATACATTTGTCGTTGGAAGCAATAACCGTTTTGCACATTCTGCTTCCCTTGCAGTTGCAGAATCTCCGGGTGAAGCATACAACCCTCTATATATTTATGGAGGACCGGGACTTGGCAAAACTCACCTGATGCATTCCATCGGACATTTCATTTTGGATCAGAATCCTTATGCAAAAGTACTTTATGTTACTTCCGAAGAATTTACCAACGAAGTAATCGAATGTATCCGTAATACCAACAATGCGACCAAGATGTCTCAATTAAGAGATAAATATCGCACCGTTGATGTATTGATGATTGATGATATTCAATTTATTATCGGAAAAGAAATGACGCAGGAAGAATTTTTCCACACTTTCAACGCTTTGCAGACGCAAGGCAAACAGATTATCATCACTTCCGATAAACCTCCTAAGGATATGCAGCCTCTCGAAGAGAGAATTCGTTCCAGATTTGAGTGGGGATTGATGGCAGACATCGGTGTTCCTGATTATGAGACCAGAATGGCCATCCTTCGCAAAAAAATTGAAAATGATAATTTTGAAATCAATGATGAAGTATTGAATTATATTGCTCAAAATATCAAGTCAAACATTCGTGAACTTGAAGGAGCTTTGAATAAACTGCTTGCATACCATAATCTTTCAAACGAAGATATTACAATGGATGTGGCAATTAATGAACTTCAAAATATTATTACTCCGGATAAACCAAAGGAAATCACTTCGCAGCTGATTATTGAAGTGGTAGCGGATCATTACAATCTGACCATTGATCAGATGATTTCCAAGAATCGCAGTAAAGATATTGCAAAACCAAGACAAATTGCAATGTATCTTTGCAAAACAATGACAGATTCACCACTTGATGCAATTGGTTCACTCCTCGGAGGAAGAGATCATTCCACAATTATTCACGGAGTAAGTACTATTACAAAGGATTATGAAGCAAATCCGGAATTAAAAGAAACCATTGAAACCATCAAGAAAAAAATTAATCCGAACTAGTTTCTTCCTATTATAATAGTTTTTCAAATAACAATATGGATAACCTGTTTATAAATGGGTTTATAGTTTGTGAAAAGGATGTTAGCTTATTTTCATCAATAAAAGTTATCCCTTTTTATCCAACTCCTTTCAAACCGGTTTCCACACAGTTATAATTCTCGATTTTTTCAGTATTTATAAGGGTTTTAGCGGTTATAAACTTTTAAACACCCCCTAATACTATGAATACTAAATTTAAATAATATATATACTTATGGCGCAGGAGGAGTAAACAAATGAAGATTGTTTGTTCAAAATCAACATTATTGAAAGGTGTTAATATTGTATCCAAAGCAGTTCCAACCAGAACTACAATGGCGATACTTGAATGTATATTGATTGATGCATCTACTGATGAGATTAAATTAATTGCCAATGATATGGAATTGGGAATTGAAACCAAAATAGAAGGTGACATTGTTGAAAGAGGAATTATTGCATTGGATGCAAAAATTTTCTCTGAGATGGTTCGCAAACTTCCTGACGAAGATGTAAGTATTGAAAGTGACAGCTCTTTTAAAACAATCATTTCTTGTGGAAAAGCAAAATTCAACCTGATTGGAAAACCTGGAGATGATTTCTCTTATTTGCCATATATTGAAAAAAATACATCAATTGTATTAAGCCAGTTTACTTTGAAAGAAGTGATCCGTCAGACAATCTTTTCTGTTGGATTCAATGACAACAATAAGATTATGACCGGTGAGTTATTTGAAATAGACGGTAATATTTTGAAAGTTGTTGGTTTGGACGGACATCGTATTTCCATCAGAAATATAGAAATGAAAAACAGCTATGAAAACAAGAAAGTTATTGTTCCGGGCAAGACCTTAAATGAAATCAGCAAGATTATCAGCGGAAATGCTGATGAAGATGTGATTATTTCCATGACAGATAATCATATTGTATTTGAATTTGATAATACCGTTGTGGTTTCAAGACTGATCGAGGGAGATTATTTCAAGGTTGATCAGATGTTGACTTCTGATTACACAACCAAAGTAAGAATCAACAAGAAAGATTTGCTCGAATGTATTGATCGCTCCACACTTTTAGTAAAAGAAGGAGACAAAAAACCAATCGTCATGGAAGTAAAGGATAATAGTGTTGAACTTCGTATAAATTCAACCATTGGATCCATGAGAGAAGAAATCGATATCGAAAAAGAAGGAAATGATATCACAATTGGTTTTAATGCCAAGTTTTATATTGATGCTTTGCGCGTAATTGATGAGGAAGAAATTGATATTTATATGATGAATCCGATGGCTCCATGCTTCATTCGCGATGAAAACAATACTTATATTTATCTGATTCTTCCTGTAAAAATAAAGGAAAATAACTAATGATTACAGTTCAAATCAGAGAAAAAGATGAATTTATTAAATTAGGTCAGGCCTTGAAAAAGGCAGGCGTTGTAGGAAGTGGCGTCGATGCCAAGTTTTTGATTCAGGATGGGCAGGTACTTCTCAATGGACAGGTAGAGACCCAGCGTGGAAAGAAACTATATGGAGGAGAAGAGATTTCCTACAATGGAGAGATCATAAAGATTGAAAGATAATGATCATTAAATCCATTCATTTAAATAATTATCGTAATTACAAGGATATGGAAATCCATTTTGATGATGGTATCAATATTCTTTACGGAAAAAATGCACAGGGAAAAACCAATATTTTGGAATCCGCATATTTATGTGCAACCACAAAGTCCCATAAGGGAAGCAAAGACAAAGAAATGATTCGTTTTGGATGTGAAGAATCACATATCAGAACAATTGTGGAAAAAAAGCAAAAGACATTTCAAATCGATATGCATTTGAAAAAAAGCGGTGCGAAAGGTGTGGCAATCAATAAAATGCCGATTAAACGCGCTGTGGATTTGTTTGGAATCATCAATATTGTATTTTTTTCGCCGGAAGATTTGAATATTATCAAAAACGGACCGGCTGAGAGAAGAAGATTTATTGATGCGGAGCTTTGCCAGATTGATAAGGTTTATTTATCTGATTTAACTAATTACAATAAAGTTTTAAACCAGAGAAACCATTTGCTCAAGGAAATGAATTATCGCCCGGATCTAAAAGAAACACTTCCAATCTGGGAAGAAAAGCTGATGGAATTCGGAAAAAAAATCATTCAAAGAAGAACCTTATTTATCAACGATTTAAATGAGATTATCTGTGGAATTCATAAAAATATTACCGGATCAAAAGAACATATTGTGATGCGGTATGAACCTTCCGTTACGGATAATGATTTTGAAAAACAGTTAAATGCAGCAAAAGAGAAGGATTATCGATTTTGTTCTACATCTGTGGGACCTCACAGAGATGATATGATTTTTGAAGTGGATGGAATTGACATCCGCAAATTCGGATCTCAGGGCCAGCAGAGAACCGCTGCACTTTCTTTAAAATTATCGGAGATAGAATTTGTTAAAAAAACGATTCATGATAATCCGATTTTGTTACTGGATGATGTATTGTCGGAGCTTGATAGCGACAGACAAAATTATTTATTGAATTCCATTTCGGATATACAGACAATTATTACCTGTACCGGATTGGATGAATTTGTGAAAAATCGATTCAAAGTAGATAAAGTATTCGAAGTAGTTGAAGGAGAAGTTTTCGATGAGCGAAGAAAAGAAAACGAATCAGGAATATGGTGCGGATCAAATCCAGATACTTGAAGGACTTGAGGCCGTAAGAAAAAGACCGGGTATGTACATCGGAAGTACATCAGAAAGAGGTCTCCACCATTTGGTTTACGAAATTGTGGATAACGCAGTAGATGAGGCACTTGCAGGAGCATGTAGCCATATTGAAGTAACCATTGAAGAGGATAATTCAATTACCGTAGAAGATGACGGAAGAGGAATTCCTGTCGGAACCAATCACAAAGCCGGAAAATCTGCTCTTGAAGTTGTATTTACTGTACTTCATGCAGGTGGAAAATTCGGTGGAGGAGGATACAAAGTATCCGGAGGATTACATGGTGTAGGTGCATCGGTTGTAAATGCGCTTTCTACCTGGCTGACAGTAGAAGTATATAAAGACGGAAAAGTCTATGGACAAAGCTATAAACGTGGAAAAGCAGACGGTGAAGTTTCGGTAATCGGTACCTGTGATAAAGAAAAACACGGCACAAAAGTTCACTTTTTGCCGGATGATACCATTTTTGAGACAACGGTTTATGATTATCAAACCTTGAAGACACGTCTTCGCGAGACCGCCTTTTTGACAAAGGGACTGCATATTACATTGATTGATAATCGTGAGGATAAACATCATCATGATTTTAAATATGATGGAGGTATCAAAGAATTTGTTACCTACTTAAATCGTGGTAAAGAGGCAATGTACAATGATGTCATTTACTGTGAAGGAACAAAGAATAATGTCTATGTGGAAGTTGCTTTCCAGCATAATGATTCATTCAATGATTCGACCTATTCATTCGTAAATAATGTCATCACTCCGGAAGGTGGTACACATCTTTCAGGATTTAAGAATGCTTTGACAAAAACATTCAATCAATATGCAAGAGACAACAAGATTTTGAAAGATTCTGATCCGGCCTTAACCGGTGATGATATCAGAGAAGGTCTGACTGCAATCATCAGTATCAAGATTGAAGATCCGCAGTTTGAAGGACAGACAAAGCAAAAGCTTGGAAATTCTGAGGCAAGAGGAGCTGTCGATTCCGTAGTCAGCGAGAATCTAACCTATTTCCTCGAGCAGAATCCTCAGGTTGCAAAAAATATTTGTGAAAAATCACTTTTGGCACAAAGAGCAAGAGAAGCGGCGCGCAAAGCGCGTGATACTGCACGTAGAAAAGGTGCACTCGATGGAGCTGCGCTCCCTGGAAAATTAGCAGATTGTTCGGACAAAGATCCGAAAAACTGTGAAATTTTCATTGTAGAGGGAGATTCCGCAGGTGGTTCCGCAAAGACTGCAAGAAGTCGTGCTACACAGGCAATTCTGCCACTTCGCGGAAAAATATTAAATGTTGAAAAAGCCCGTTTGGATCGTATCTACGATAATGCGGAGATTCGCTCCATGATTACCGCATTCGGTACGGGAATTCATGAAGATTTTGATATCAGCAAACTTCGCTATGATAAAATTATCATCATGACGGATGCCGATGTCGATGGTGCTCATATTGCAACATTGATGCTGACTTTCCTATATCGCTTTATGCCGGAATTGATCAAGCAGGGACATGTATATCTTGCAACTCCTCCGCTTTACAAAGTAGAGAAGGGAAAAGGTGTATGGTATGCATACAGCGATGATGAATTAAACAAAATTATGTCTGACATCGGAAGAGATTCCAGCAACAAGGTTCAGCGATACAAAGGTCTTGGTGAAATGGATGCGGAACAGTTGTGGGATACCACAATGGATCCGGAAAAGCGAATTTTGAAACGCGTTCTGATTGACGAAGAAAATACTTCAGAACTCGATGTAACCTTTACCACTCTGATGGGTGATAAGGTTGAGCCAAGAAGAGAATTTATTGAGGAAAATGCAAAATATGCTTCCCTCGATTTACAAGCTTAATTTACTCTAATAGTAGGAGACACTAGCAATGGATGATAAGATTTTTGATCAAATACAGCATGTTGATCTGAAAAAAACCATGGAAACTTCTTATATCGACTATGCGATGAGTGTAATTGCTGCTCGTGCATTGCCGGATGTAAGAGACGGTCTGAAACCGGTTCAGAGAAGAATCCTTTTCTCAATGAACGAAATGGGAAATACATATGATAAGCCGCATAAGAAATGTGCGCGTATCGTCGGAGATACCATGGGTAAATATCATCCGCACGGAGATAGTTCCATCTATGGTGCTCTCGTATATATGGCGCAGCCATGGTCACTTCGTTATACCATGGTTGACGGACATGGAAATTTTGGATCTGTCGATGGTGACGGCGCAGCTGCAATGCGATACACGGAAGCACGCCTTTCTAAAATTTCAAGCTATATGATCGAGGATCTCGACAAAGATACTGTTGATTTCATGCCAAACTATGATGAGACAGAGCAGGAACCGGTTGTATTACCATCAAGAATTCCAAACTTGCTGGTAAACGGTACAACAGGAATCGCAGTTGGAATGGCAACCAATATGCCACCGCACAATTTAGTCGAATCCATCAATGCAGTTGTAAAATTAATCGATGATTACATCGAAGGCAAAGAGACAACCATTGAAGATTTAATGAAAATTGTCAAAGGACCGGACTTCCCGACAGGTGGTATCATCATGGGAACCTCCGGAATTTCTGAGGCATATCGCACCGGCAGAGGCAAAATTCGTGTGAGAGCGGTAACGGATATCGAGCCAATGGACAACGGCAAGAACCGAATTGTCATTACCGAACTCCCATATCTGGTAAACAAAGCAAAATTAATCGAAAAAATTGCTGAATTGCATAAAGAAAAAAAGATTGACGGAATTACAGACTTGCGAGACGAATCCGATCGCGAAGGTTTGCGTGTTGTAGTGGAATTACGCCGCGATGTGAATCCGTCGGTTGTACTCAATCTGCTTTATAAGCATACACAATTGCAGGATACATTTGGTGTAATCAATCTGGCACTTGTAAACGGCCAGCCAAAGGTATTGAATCTCTATGATTTATTAAAATATTATCTGCTTCATCAGGAAGAAGTTGTCACCAGAAGAACACAGTTCGACTTGAACAAAGCAGAGGCGCGTGCGCATATCGTGGAAGGTTTGATTATTGCACAGGATAATATTGATGAAGTCATTAAGATTATCCGCGCCAGCCAGACAACCGCAGATGCGCAGAATAATTTGATGGAACGGTTCGGACTTACCGAAATTCAGGCAAAAGCAATCGTTGAAATGAGATTGCGTGCTCTGACAGGTTTGGAACGCGAAAAGTTAGAAGCTGAATACAAGACGTTACAGGAGCAGATTGCATATTTCAAAGAAATTCTCGCTGACAAGAATAAACTGCTTGGCGTCATTAAAGAAGAGATTCTTGCAATTGCCACCAAATACGGCGATGAAAGAAGAACCCAGATTGGTTTTGACGAATATGATGTTTCAATGGAAGATTTAATCCCGGAGACCAATACCGTCATTACCATGACAAAAGTGGGATATATCAAGCGCATGAGCACGGAGCACTTTAAGAGTCAGCATCGTGGCGGCAAAGGAATTAAGGGAATGGATACCATACAGGATGATTTCATTGTCGAAATGCTCATGACAACTTCACATCATTATCTGATGTTCTTTACCAATACCGGTCGTGTATATCGAATCAAGGCATATGAAATTCCGGAAGCAGGCAGAACATCAAGAGGAACCGCATTGATTAATATCATTCCTCTGCAGCCGGGTGAGAAGATTACCGCGATGATTCCTATCAAGGAATATGGCGAGAATCAGTATCTGTTTATGGCCACCAGAAATGGTATTGTGAAAAAGACACCTCTTATGGATTATGCAAATATCCGTAAAAACGGTCTGGCCGCAATCAATTTGCGTGATGATGACAAATTAATTGAAGTAAAAGTAACAGACAACGAGCAGGAAGTCCTCCTGTTTACAAAATATGGACAGTGTATCAGATTCCGCGAAACAGACGTCAGAACCACCGGAAGAACTACAATGGGTGTAATCGGCATGAACCTTGCAGATGGCGATAAGATTATTGCCATGACATTGGTTCGTGATGCGGATGCTGTTATCCTTGTTTCTAAAAACGGTCTCGGAAAATGCACTTATGTCAAAGAATTCACGACGCAGAACCGTGGTGGAAAAGGTGTTAAGTGCTACAAGATTACCGAAAAGACCGGAAATCTTGTCGGCGTGAAATCCGTACAGCAGGATGATGAATTAATGCTGATCACAACAGTTGGAACAATCATTCGAATTCATGTGAAAGAGACGGCAATTCTCGGAAGAATTACCAGCGGTGTGAAATTGATTGATTTGGCGGAAGATGTAAATGTTGCAAGCATTGCTCTGGTTGTAGAGGACAAGAGTCTTATGCCACCGGAATTGCCGGAAGAAGAACAGGAATAAACAAATCATTATGTTACGTGAAATACAAGCAGAGACAATCACACAGACGGTAAAGGAAATGTGTATCCGGATTAATCATTTTCTGTCAGATGATATGAAAAATGTATTGAACCGGGCAAAAGAGACAGAAAAGTCGGAACTGGGATGCAAAATTCTTGGCCAGTTGCAGCAGAATCTGCAAATCGCAGAGTCAGAGATGATTCCGATTTGCCAGGATACGGGAATGGCAGTCTTTTTTGTGGAGATCGGTCAGGATGTACATATTACCGGTGGTTTGATTGAGGAAGCCATCAATGAAGGCGTAAGACAAGGATATACAGATGGATTTCTTCGCAAATCTGTGGTAAAAGATCCGATTTTGCGCGAAAATACAAAAGATAATACACCTGCAATTATCCATTACTCGATTGTTGCGGGTGATAAAATCAAGATTACTTTCGCACCGAAGGGATTCGGAAGTGAAAACATGAGCCGGGTATTTATGCTCAAACCGGCAGATGGAATCGAAGGTGTAAAAAATGCAGTATTACAGGCTGTCGAAGATGCGGGACCGAATGCATGCCCGCCGATGGTGGTTGGAGTCGGAGTCGGAGGAGACTTTGAAAAATGTGCCATTCTGGCAAAACAGGCACTGACCAGACCTGCAGGAGAACATTCCGAAATTCCTTATGTTGCAGACATGGAGAGAGAGTTGCTGGAGCGGATTAACAAAACAGGAATCGGACCGGGAGGACTGGGTGGAACAACGACAGCATTTGCGGTCAATGTGAATACCTATCCGACACATATTGCGGGACTTCCGGTAGCGATAAATATTTGTTGCCACGCAAACAGACATATTGTCAGAGAACTTTAAAGGAGAACAAAATGGAAGAACTTGAATTTCGTTATGACACACAGCTCTTAATCGAAGGAGAAGACCTCGACGAAGATGAAATCAGCGATTATATCACAGAGCATTTTGAAGGAGACTGCCTTCTTGCAGTCGGAGATGAAGAATTAATCAAAATTCATTTCCATACAAATGAGCCATGGAAGATTTTGGAATATGGACGCTCCTTAGGCGAAATTTATGATATTGTTGTAGAAGATATGGATCGTCAACAAAGAGGATTACACGGTTAATGGATAAGCATATTACAACGCCCATAACAGAAGAGATTACCAAAGATTTACATTCCGGAGATATGGTTTATATCTCCGGAACAATTTATGTAGCCAGAGATGCAGCACATAAGCGTCTTATGGAAGTACTTGATGCAGGTGAAGAACTGCCGATTGAAATACAGGATGCGACTGTATATTACATGGGACCTTCGCCGGCAAGAGAAGGTAGACCAATCGGATCTGCCGGACCGACCACAGCTTCCCGTATGGACAAGTACGCGCCAAGACTTTTGGATCTGGGATTAAAGGCCATGATTGGAAAAGGAAAGCGTACCCCGGAAGTCATTAATGCAATCATACGAAACCATGCGGTTTATTTTGCCGCAGTCGGTGGGGCGGGTGCATTATTATCCAAATGTATTGTGGAATCTGAAATCGTTTGTTATGAAGATTTGGGGGCGGAAGCTATCCGAAAAATCAAAATAAAAGACTTTCCTGCAATCGTTGTAATTGACTGTGAAGGAAATAATTTATATGAGTCAGCAATAACTCAATTTTCTGGGAATTTTCGTTGACAAACAATAATAATTTTAGTACAATACAATATGCGTCACGAAAGTGAGCAATTTCATATGGAAATAGATTCGGGTAACCGTAATTCTACCGTATTTAACGTATACGCAGAAGTACTCAAGTGGCCGAAGAGGTGCCCCTGCTAAGGGTATAGGTCGGGAAACCGGCGCGAGGGTTCAAATCCCTCCTTCTGCGCTCTATTTTCTCTCATGAAATTGTTTTTATTTTTTTAAAAAATATGTTGACATTGTTTGACGCCTATGATATTATATCATAGCTGTCGCTAAGACAGACAACAGTACATTGAAAACTGAACAGTGAATAACCTTGAAAGATTTGAAAAACT